>CAZCJX010000118.1:4002-8008 GCA_964499205.1 uncultured Actinomycetes bacterium
CCCATCGAGATGGCCGGAGGCACCACGTTCCACTTCGTGACCGGCGGCGTCGATGCTGCCCTGTCCCAGGCCTTCGACGCGGCCCGCGGCGCCGACGTGCGGCTCGGCGGAGGCGTCTCCACGATCCGGCAGTGTCTGCAAGCCAGATTGATCGACGAGCTCCACCTCGTCATCGTGCCGGTGCTGCTCGGTTCCGGCGAGAGCCTCTTCGCCGGCCTCGATGCCGTCGCCGCCGGCTACGAATGCATCGAGCACACATGCTCGAATGCGGTGATGCACGTCCGCCTCGCCCGACGCCGATGATGTCGACGGTGTGGGCCGCTGCTCGGCCCTGGCTCCCCATCGAACCGAGAACTGGTCGGCGACAGCTCAAGGCAGCAGACGAAATCGCTTGCGGCCCGGTCCGCGAACAGCCTGGAAGTGCCGACGGTCGAGCGTGAGAAGGTCCATCACGCCGTATCGCTCAGCGAGAACGACGATCGAAGCGTCCGCAAGTCCGATGTCGAGGTCCTGATAGCGGGCCACGACCGAGCGCGCCGCAGCCACGTCCTCAGCGGAGAACACCTCCAGCCGGTAGGCGCCTCGGGCAACCTCATCGAGCAATGCGAGCTCAGCCCGGGCGCCGACTCGCGTTGCGAGCAGATAGTCCAGCTCGGCGAGCACGAACGGCGAGAGCAGGAACGGTCCGCCAGCGGCTGCGAGGGCAGCGACGGCCTCAGAGTGCCGGTGCTGGCTGCTGTCGATGGCGGAGATCAGGCCGCTGGTATCGAGCAGAATCACCGCTCGCCGAAGCCGGCGAGCGATTCGTCCACGCGCTCCGCCAAATCGGGCTGGCCGCTGGCGAAGAGCGGGAGCCACGGCTCTGCACGACGACCTTCCAAGAGGCGCTCGACGCCCTCCCGAATGAGGTCGGCCTCAGACCGGCCCTCTTCCTGAGCTGCCCGTGCCAGAGCGCCCTTCAGACTGTCGGGGAGGTAGATCGTGGTCCGGTGCATGCCATACATCATGCCATATACCCGGCCCACAGGGCTACCACACGTGTTGGCCGCCCGAGGTTCAGCCGCCTTCGAAGAAGTCGGCGTCGACCTTGGGGACTACGTAGGTTTGCAACGGCGTAACCCCGACACCGTGCTCGATCATCAGTTCCGCCAATGTCGGCCCGTCGATCAGGACGATTCGCTTTTCAATGGCCTTCACGTAAGTCTGCGCATCCGCGCTGAATGACGACGTCGTGATCATGATTCCCTTACGCGCTCGGGCACCTTCAAGGCTGCCGGCGAAGCCCTGCACAGCCGGCCGTCCCACAACTCCTTGCCAGCGCTTAGCCTGAACGTAGATCGCGTCGAGCCCGAGGCGATCTTCCTTGATGATGCCGTCGATGCCCTCATCCCCGGAGCGACCGACGACGGAAGCGGCGTCAGCGTATGTGCCTCCATAGCCCATCGCGACAAGTAGCCGCACGACAACCTGCTCGAAGAAGCCAGGGGCGCAAGTTCGTAGTCTGTCTAACAATTCGTCGGCCACGGAGTCTCGCAATGCTCGCCAAGACTTCTCTAGACTTTCCTCGGGAGTCTCGTTGGCATTCAACGGTGCCAGTGTGGGTGCGGACGGCGCCGATGCCGAAGTGCGACGAGGACGAAAGGCGACGAACGCTGGGTACCGCATCAAGAACGCCACATCGATCTTCGCGGGCCCCTGAGCAAGGACCCTATGTCCCTCATCCGTAATCTGAATGAAGCCCCATCGAGGGGTACAAGCCAAGCCGGCTTGACGCAGGTACGTAGCAGCCCAATGGATCCGGTTCGCGTAGATCGGCGTCCTACCGCTGGGAAGCAGTTCCTGGCGCTCTGCGGCTGTCAGGCCGAACTTGTCCGCGACGACTGCGACGACGTCGCCGGATCGGTGCTCGCGGCCGTCGCCAATGGCCTGCAGGACCGCGAGCATGAATGTCTGATAGTCAGGAATCGCCATCGAGCCGCCGAGTCTATGGCAGCGACCCAGGGCAAGAGTTCATCGAACACAAAATGGCTGATAGGTTGGTGGACCCAGCTTCCCGTAAGTCGAACCAATTCGCGCTCATGAGAGCGCCCGGAGTACGCCTCGGGTAAGGGTCGCCCCCCGCCTTATCTCACCTTGAGTTGGGCGACCTACCGGTCGCGCCAGACGTACTTATGTCCAGGCGGCGCCGGCGGCTTGGGAGGCCGCGGCGCCCGCGGAGGCCGCGGGGCGCGAGGCGCCTGCGGCGCGCGAGGCCGCGTAGGCGCCTTCGGCCGGAGAACGCTACCGTCCGGAACCAGCTCCCAAGCCATCGGGGTCCTCCAAATGAGCCTCCACCGAGAGGCAGCCGCAGCAAGACGACCGCCCCCGAACATATGTATGGTAGCGTTGACCGTCGATGAACGTCCAGGCCAAGCCCTTGCGCCCCTCGGAGCAAGAGGCGCAGCTTGCGCTATCCGCGCTGCTCCGCTGCCAAGTCCTGCCGCGGGACCCAGGGGGTGGCAGCAGCCAGCTCCATGACTTCGACTTAGTGTTCGAGGATGGCCATGCTGAAGCGGTCGAGGTCACGGAAGCCGCGATCCAGCCCTTGCGTCAAGCCGAGGCCGCACACCATTCGAAGATCGGCTACCGGTTCGACGTCCCCGGAATCAAGTACCTCTGGCACCTCTATCCGTCGATGCGGTCTCGCTTCGGAGCCTGGAAGGCCGAGGAGCTTGGCCGACGACTCGCCGAGCTGGAGGACAAGTCGAAACTCAAGTTCTTCTATGGAACGGACTACGCCCGGGACGAAACTGTTCGTGGTCTAGTGCACGATTACGGGGTCGAGTGGGGCAGAGCGCACGTAACCGACGCCACCCCCTACGTCCTGGTCTCTCCCCCGTCGGACCGCCGGGTGTGGTCGTCGAATCACGACAACCCCGGTATGAACGCCGTCGAGACGCTCTGTGCTGAAGCGTCGAAGGGCGACAACCAAGCGAAGTTGGCCAAGGCGGCGACGGCCGAAAGACACCTCTTCGTTTGGGTGCCACACGACAACTACTTGCCCTGGGCGGACCTAGAACGAGGGCAGCTACCCACCCTGATCCCTCAGCTACCGAACGCCATCACGACCGCATGGCTCGCCTCGCGCAACTCCGACAATAGGCTTGTCCTTTGGCGCCTCCGGCCAGCCTCAGGGTGGGACTGCATCCAAGACGACGCTCGGTAGAGCGCTCAGATCGCGGCATCTTCCCTTGTTGGCATCGTTGGACCGATAAGTTCGGGTGTGAGCGGACGTCATTTCACATCTCGCGGTCCAAGTCTCTGCTGTACTGCCGCTGCTGCTCGATTTCCTCGTAGCGATCCCACTCTCGCTGTCGCCTGAGTCGTTCCTCCGCCGTAGCCCCTTGCACGTCCTTCTCGAGTCCAGGTGCGCTCGGGTCGGGAAGCGTCTGCGGCAGACGTTGCCTCTCAATCGGACGCGAAGTCCAGCGTGCGTTGTCCTCCTGCCGGTCCATCCAACCCACTGCAGATACCTTGGCTTGGCTCTCGCTCGCGCGCACCCCAAGTTCCCGGAGCGCGGCCCTTCGGTCGTGGACTTCGAGATCCAACGATGAGTAGTCCGTGTAGACGTGGGTCGCCTCTCGGGAGCGGGAGAAGGCGACATAGGTTGCCTCACGGCCGGTTTGCCAGCCGCCCGTGACGACATAGGTCCGATCAACCGTCCGACCTTGGGCGGAATAGACGTGCTGTGCGTAGCCCAGGCGGAGCGCGCCGAGCTGGTCGCCCCGGAGGCTCACATGACGGTCGGCGAGGTCGACCCCGACTACTTGGGCCTCCGGGTCGACCCGGTTAATGGTGCCGGTGGCGCCGTTCTCGATTCGGGGACGCCAACCGCCGAACCGCACTTGGCGGGAGAAGACCACCCGGTCCCCGGCATGGAAGCGCTCAACGCGCTCCCGGCCGGCGCTGTCCTGAGCGGTGACCTCGATCCAGGCGGGACCGAGTTCCCCGGCATCCAGGCGTCGCC
>CAZCJX010000119.1:0-7954 GCA_964499205.1 uncultured Actinomycetes bacterium
CGCGCCGGGCTGCTCAGCGCCATCGGCGACGGCGTCGAATTGGTCGTCTCTGGCATCAACCGCGGGGCCAACCTCGGCGACGACAGCACCTATTCGAGCACCGTCGGCGCCGGCATCGAGGCTGCGCTGCTGGGCGTGCCCGCCCTGTGCGTCTCGCAGCAGTCGAGCGACGGGCGGTTCCGCCTGGTCGACCGCAGCGGCTTCGCCTTCGAGCTGTCCTCGCTGGTGGCCGCGGTGCTGGCCGCCGCCATGCTGGCCAACCCGCCGCCCGGGCGCGCGGTGCTCAACCTCAACGTGCCCGCGGTGCTCACCGATCGGCGCATCGAGATCACCCGCCTGGGACACCGCTACTACCGGCGCGGCTCGCTGGTCCCGGTTGTGGTCGATGGTGGCCTCAACGGCTACCAGCTCTTCGACGCCGGCCACGACGGCGAGGCAGCCTTCGAGGACGCCCCCGGCACCGACTTCGGCGCCCTGCGCCGCGGCCGCGCCTCGCTGACGCCGCTGGCCCACGACTGGGGCGACCCGCTGCACGCCCAGCGGCTGCACCAGTGGTGCGTGGAGCTGCTCGCCGCGGTGGAGGAGGAGGTGACGGCGCTGGACGCTCAGGTGGAGATGCCGGAGGCCTGATCCTCCGCCGATGCGGAGGACCTCCGCGATCCCCGCCGGCCGGCTGCGGCCTGCGCAGGATGAAGCTGTCGGCGGTGCCCCGCGAGCCGGCCAGCGCGGTGGGGTGGTACCGGGAAGTGCACGAAGACGACGATCCAGTCCATGCCGGGTGCTGGCGCTGCCGCCGCCCACGGCGTCCCACGCGGTGGTGGGGGCGCCCTACGGCCCCCGGCGGCAGCCCACAGCGGCCCACGGGCGCCGTCGCGGCGAGCGGCCACGCACGGGGGCTCACCGCCACACACACCCCGGGAGTCGGGGGTTCGTATGCTCAAACGCTTGGTGGAGCCTGGGGGAATCGAACCCCCGACCTCTTGCATGCCATGCAAGCGCTCTCCCAGCTGAGCTAAGGCCCCGAGCGGAGGCGTACATGGTAGCGGAACCCCCGGCACCAGGGATGTCTCCCGAGGCGGGCGCCGCCTGACTGCTTCCTGGGCGGCAGTCGATTTGCAGTCGGCATGCATGATGAATGACAATCGCGGCCGGTTCTCTTCGGCGGACCCTCGCGCACTGGCCCGGTGCGCCACCCTCAAGCTCTCTCCATCGAGGTTCGCGAAATGCCCCGTATGCGCGCAGCCACGTCCACCGCCCGGCGCAGTTCGCGTGCCGCCGTTGCGGGCGATTCGGCGCTGTTGCAGACCGCGCAGCGCATGGTCGGCCAGATCGAAGCGCTCGTCGACGAGATGGCCGCACTTCGCGACGACAACGACGCGCTGCGCCGTGAGCTGCAGGACGCCGTGGCGATGATGGAACGGGCCAGCTCGGCTCTCGGCGGGGTGGGGACGGGCAGGCGACGTCCACGCGCGGCGGCGGCGAACGGGGAGGAGCGGGCCCGCCGCGCGCCGGCACGCGGTGGGGCGCGCCGGACCAAGGGGGTGAAGGGCCGGGCGACGCCGCCGGAGGTCACCACCGACGTGGTGCGCGCGGTGCTGGCCAAGCTGGGCGAGGCGACGGCGGCGGAGATCGCGGCGGAGATCACCAAGGCGGGGGTGCCGGTGTCGGGCCGCGCGGTGCGGTTCATCGCCGAGCGCGGCGGCGCGCAGACCACGGTGGGCGCCGACGGGCAGAGGCGCTACCGCTTGTAGGCGTCGCCGCGGCGGCAGCCGGGTGGGGGCGGGTGTTGCACAACTTTGTTGTGGTGTTGTAGCATGCCGGCGTATGTTCGTCGGAGCAAAACTTCTGCGGAGCGGCGGTGGAGAAGCCGCCTGGCCGATGCGCCTCGTGGTGGCACTCGGCGTGGTGCTGCTCGCCGCGGGCGCCTGGATCGGCTGGATGGCGCTGCGACCGGCATCCGCCCATGCCCAGCGTGGTGCCGCTGGCGGACCGGCTGCGCTCGACCCCGGCGCGCCGGCCATGGCGCTGGTCTTCGTCAGCGGAGCGGTCGCCCGACCGGGGCTGTACCGGCTGTCGCCAGGTGCCCGCATCGCGGATGCCATCGCCGCCGCCGGCGGCATCACGCCTGACGCCGACCCCGGCCGCCTCCCCGACCTGGCCGAGCGAGTCCACGACGGGCACCAGGTCAACGTCCCCTTCCTGCGTAGCACGTCGAGTCACCCACTGGCGAGCCGGCTCGACATCAACACCGCGACGCTCGACGAGCTGCGTGCCGTGCCCGGCATGCCGCTCGGGCTGCCCGAAGCGATCGTCCAGTATCGCGAGCAGTTCGGTCCCTTCCGGGCGCTGTCCGACCTGCGGCTGATGCTCGGCGTCGACGGTCCCACCGTGACCGGCCTGCGCCCGTATCTGCGCGTCGTGCCGGTGAAACCGTGAGCCGGCCCCTCGTCGCCACCCCAGGTGGGTGGCGCGCCATCGCGCTCTGCGGGGCGTTCGTCGCCGGGGTGTGCCTTGCGGCGATGGCGCGACCGTCGCTGCTGCTCTGTGTCGCGGTGCTCGCTGCGGGAGCCGGTGATGTCGCGTTGCGATGGGCGACGCGGCGTCCTGCAGTGCTGCTCCCGTTGCTCGCCGGCGCGGCGTGCGCGGTCGGCCTGGCGCGCGGAAGCTCCACGGCAACCCAGGACACAGCGTGGGCGGCCGCGACGGGCCACGGTCCGGCCGTCCTTCTCGGCACCGTGCGCGAGGGGACGGGTTCACGCCGCAGCGGGAACCAGGTCGTCGTCGATGTCGACCGGGTGGTCCACAGCGAGGGAGACACCCAGGTGCACGTCGCGGTGCTCGCAACACCGCGGGGCGCGCCACGTGTGCTCCCCGGCGACCGGGTCCGCCTCGACGTCGGCGGTCTGCGTCCGCCGGGCGGAAGCACGCCGGGAGCCATACTGGAGCGAGAGGGCATCGACGCCGTCGCCCAGTCGCCGACGCTGACGGTGCAGGAGGTCGGTGGCTTCTCGCCCGCGCGTGCCATCGCTGTGGTGCGCGACCGTCTCGCCTCGACGGTGGACGCGGCGCTGCCAGAGCCGGCGGCCGCACTGGTCGAGGCGATCGTCTTCGGCATCCGCCGCCCGCTGTCCGCCGACCTCACCGCCGCGCTGCAGGACGCTGGGCTGGCCCACGTTCTGGCCATCAGTGGCCTGAAGGTGGTCCTCGTCGCCGCGGTGCTCACCACGTTGTGCGGCATGCTCGCCGTCTCACCGCGTGTGCGCATGCTGCTCACTGCGACCGCTGTGAGCGGCTACGTCGTACTCTGCGGCGCGACGCCCGCGGCAGTGCGCAGCGCGTTGATGGCCGGAGCGGGATGGGGCCTGCAGGGCACGGGCAGATCGCCTGATCCGCTTCCGCTGCTCGCCCTGACCGCGGCGGCGATGCTGCTGATCGATCCCGGCCTGTGCCGCGACACCGGGTTCCAGCTGTCCTTTCTCGGCACGCTCGGCATCGTGGTGCTCGCACCGCCGCTGGCCGGACGGCTGCCCGGCCCGCGCCTGTTCCGCGAGCCGTTCGCCACGACGCTTGCCGCGCAGCTGGTGACGCTGCCGGTGATGGCGGCGACCTTCGGCGTGGTGTCGCTGGTCGGCCCCCTCGCCAACGCCCTCGGCGTGCCCCTGCTGCCGCCGCTCATCGTTGCCGGGGCGCTCGGTGCCGTGGTCGCCGTCCTGCTCCCCGCGGTGGCCACCGCCGCGCTCGCGCCCGCGGCAGGCCTGGTGCTGTTGCTGGCGGCGATCGCAACGCGGGCTGCCGCGCTGCCGATGGCGGCGCTGCACGTCGCGGCGTGGCCGCGCGTCGCCGTCGTGGTGGAGCTCGCGTCGATCGCGGCCGCCGCCACCGTCTGGCTGGTTCTGCGTCGCCGGTTCGCCGCGACTCCGCTCTCGGCGCTCGGGCCGGCTGAGGTTGGTGCCACGGCGCCGGTCACCAGCGCGTCGCTCCGGTCCGGGACGGACGCCCCTGCACCCAGCTCCCGCCGCGCCGCCTTCACCCTCTCGCGGCGCTCAGCCGCCGCCCTCGCCGGGACAGCCGCACTCGCCACGGGAGCGGCCGTCCTCGCCCTGAGCGGCCGCCCCGACGGCCTCCTGCACGTCGCCGTGCTCGACGTCGGCGCCGCCCGCGCCGTCGCGGTGCGCACCGCCACCGGCGACGACGCCCTGGTCGACACCGGCTCCGACCCGCAGCGGCTCCTCGAATCCCTCGGCACGGCACTGCCGCCGTTGACCCGGAGCCTCGGACTGCTGGTCCTCACCGGCGGCGACCGCGCTGCCGTCGGCGGCCTGCCCGGCCTCGCCGATCGCTACCACGTCGACCGGGTCGTCGTGCCCGGCGACGGCCTGGGCTCGGCCGCACGGACCACCCTCGCCTCGCTCGCCGACCGCGGTGCCGCCGTGGTATCCGCACCCCCCGGCACCGCGTGGACCTGGGGTGGCGCGACCTGGCGCTTCCTCGACCCCGATGGCGCTGCCGACGAGGGCACCGCCCTCAGCATCACCGACCCCACCGGCCGGCTGCTCCTCCTGGGCAACCTGACGGTGGCGGCCCAGGAGGAGCTCACCGCACTGCAGGCCACCGCACTCCGCGCCGAGCTGCTGGTCACGCCTCCGTCCGGCGCCGTCGCCCCCGCGCTGCTCGACGCCGTCCGGCCCCGCCTCGTCGCCGTCCCCGACGCCCGCGCCGCGCGCGGGCGCAGCTCCACATCACTGCTCACCGGCCCGGGCGTGCGCCATACCGCCCAGGGCGGAACGCTGACGTACATCGGAAGTGAGGGAGGCCTCCTCGCCACATGACTCTCCCCGTCGGTCCCCGCGCCCAGTCCACTGGGATAATCCCCGAAATGGCGGCGGCCCCTCCGCACGACGCTCTGCTCGATGCCCTCCACGTGCACTTCGGCCACGCCGGATTCCGGCTCGGCCAGCGCGAGGTGGTCGAGGCCATCGTCGCCGGCCACGACGCCGTCGTGGTCATGCCGACGGGCGGCGGCAAGTCGCTCTGCTACCAGCTCCCCGCGGTCCTCAGCGGCGGCACCACCCTGGTGATCTCGCCGCTCATCGCCCTGATGAAGGACCAGATCGACGGGTTGCGCGCGCGTGGCATCGCCGCCGCAGCACTGCACTCCAACCTCGACCCGTCGGAGCAGTGGGAGGTGCAGCGGCGCTACCGCGAGGGCCAGCTGCGCCTCCTCTACGTGGCCCCGGAGCGGCTGGTCCGCTCCGACTTCCGCACTCTGCTCGGCGACGTCCGCCCCTGCCGCATCGTGGTCGACGAAGCGCACTGCATCTCCGAGTGGGGCCACGACTTCCGCCGCGACTACCTGCGCATCGGCGACGTCGCCGCCACCCTGAGCCCGATGCAGGTGGTCGCCTGCACCGCGACGGCGACGCCCGAGGTGCGCGCCGACATCGCCACCCGGCTGCGCATGCGTGAGCCGCGTGTGGTGGTGCACGGGTTTGCCCGTCCCAACCTGCACTTCTCCGTCGAGCGGCTGCGCAACGAGGCCGAGAAGCTGGCCCGCCTCGACGCTCTGCTCGACCCCGGCGACGGCCACGCCATCGTGTACGCGGGAACGCGGGCCCGCGCCCGCGAGCTGGCGGAACGCCTGGCCGAGGCCTTCCCGACCATGCTGTACCACGGCGAGATGCCCGCCGACGCCCGCGCCCGCGCCCAGGAGCGGTTCTCCAGCGGCGACGTCCGCGTCGCGGTGACCACCAGCGCCTTCGGCATGGGCGTCGACGTGCCGACGGTGCGCCAGGTGATCCACGTCGCGCTGCCCTCGTCGCTCGAGGAGTACTACCAGCAGGCCGGCCGTGCCGGTCGCGACGGGCTGCCGGCACGCTGCGTCCTGCTCCACGCTCCCGCCGACCGCCGCCTCCAGGAGTTCTTCATCGAGTCGGCCCACCCCGAGCCGGGCGTCATCGAGGGCGTGCGCCGCTCACTGCTCGACATGGGGGGCGACCCCGGCGCCTGGAGCCTGGTGGTCACCCGCCGCGAGAACGTCCGCTCACTCAGCGACGCCGCCGGCGACGCCGCCCGCGAGATCCTCCGCGAGAACGGCCTGGTCGACGCCGCCGGCCGCATCCTCGACGAGCGCGGCCTGCAGCACATCGACCACGCCCGCATCGCCGTCCACCGCCGCCTCGCCTACCGGCGCCTGGAGGCGCTGACCACCTACCTCGGGCGGCCGGTCTGCCGGCACCGCCAGATCATGGAGTACTTCGGGGAGTCCGGCGCCGCCGCGTCCTGCGGGGAGAGCTGCGACGTCTGCGCCCGGCCGGCATCCGTCTCCCGCCGCGTCGACTCCGAGCTGGTGCGCGAGACCCTTGCCGTGGTGGCCCGGCTCAACGGGCGGGTCGGCCTGAGCCGCATCGCCGGCGTGCTCGCCGGCTCCCGCGCCAAGGGCGTGGTCTCGCTGCGTGGCATCACCGAGACGCCCGGCTACGGCCTGCTCCAGGGATGGCGCGAGGCTGACGTGCAGGAGCTGGTCCATCGCCTGGTCGAGGTGGGCGTGCTGCGGCAGACGTCTCCGCCGTACCCGACGGTGGCGCTGACCACCGCCGGCGTCGCGGTTCTCCGCGGCGACGCGGTGGTGGATGTCGACGACCCGCGGCGGCCGGAACCGAGCCGCCCCGAGCGCGGCGTGGCGGTCAACGGCGCGCCGGCCGGCCCGCAGGAGACGGCGCGCTTCGAGCGCCTGCGCGCCTGGCGCATCGAGCGGGCGCGGGAGCGCTCCATCCCCGCCTACGCGGTGCTGCCCGATCGCAGCCTGGTCGAGCTGGCCGCCCGCCTGCCGCGGACCGAGGCCGACCTGCTCGCCGTCTTCGGCGTCGGCGCCGGCAAGCTGGCCATGTACGGCGAGGAGCTGCTGCGCATGCTCGCCGAGATGCGCGCCGAGGCCGAGGCGGCAGTGTGAGGCAAGGAGCATGAGTCCCACCGCTCCGCCGCCGCCGCCGCTGCTCCTCATCCACGGCGAGGAGCGGCACCTGGTCGACGCCGAGGCGCGCGCCTGGCTGGAGGCGGCGCGCGCCCAGTGCAGCAGCGACCTCAACGTCGAGGTCATCGACACGCCCGCCAAGCTCGACCAGGTGCGCCGCAGCCTGATGGAGATTCCCTTCCTCGACCCGGTGCGCTACCTCGTCGTCCGCGACGCGCCCCAGCTCACCGAACGCGCCCGCCGCGGGGCCGAGCCACCCGACGTGCTGGCCAAAGCGCTGGAACAGCGTGCCGAGACCACGTCGGTCTGCCTGGTGGCACATGGCAAGGTGGCGGCGAGCAACCCGGTGATCGAGGCCGTCCGCACCCTCGGTGGGCGGATCTCATACCACGCTCCCGTGCGCGGCCGCGACCTGCGCGGGTGGTTGGAGGAGCGGCTTCGCAGCGCCGGCCTGCGACTGCCGCCGGGCGCGGTGACCCACCTGCTGGCCACCTCGAACGGTGACCTCGGCGTGCTGGAGAACGAGGTGGCGAAGTTGCGCGCCTTCGCCGCCGGCCGGCAGGCGCTCAGCCTGGAGGAGGTGGTAGGCCTGGCGGGAGGGGAGGAGCAGATCGAGGTGTGGTCGGTGCTCGACCGGCTGCTCGCCTCGCCGCCGGCGCGTGGAGCGGCCGCGGTCGACACGGCGCTCGATTCCGGGCTGTCGACGCAGTACCTGATCGCGACTCTCGCCGGGCAGCTGCGCGACCTGATGCTGGCGCAGGAGGTGCTGAGCGAGCGGCGCGGCGGTGCGGGGGCGCTGGCGCAGGCGCTGGGCGTGCCACCCTGGCGGGCCGAGCGGCTGGCACGCCAGGCGAACGCGGTCCCGGGTGACGTGCTGGAGGGCTGGTTGCGGGCGCTGCAGCGCATCGATGCCGACGTCAAGGCGGGCAAGGTCGACGACCAAGGTGCCCTGCGCAGCTTCGCGCTCCGCGCCGCGCGCGAGGC
>CAZCJX010000120.1:0-7912 GCA_964499205.1 uncultured Actinomycetes bacterium
GGCGCCACCGGGTCGAGCGGCAGCCGCAGCGCCGCCGCGAGGTGCGACCCCCGCGCCACCGGCAGCCCGGCGGGCACCCCGAACGACCCGCCGGGCGCGGTGGCCCAGGCCACCCGGAGGTGCCGCCCGTCGGGCCAGCTCACCGCCCCACCGCCGGGCAGCCCGCTCTCCACGGCGCGGCGGTCGTGGGGCGCGAGCTGGAAGGCGACGTCGAGCACGGTGCCGTCGTGGGCGTCGGCGTGCAGCGCGGCCATCGCCCCCGCGGCAGGCACGACGTGGAAGCCGATGGCCTCGGCGCCGCGGCCGGGCACCTCGAGGTCGAGGTGGTGTGCCGAGCCCAGCGGCAGCGGCGCCACCGAGGCGGTGACCGCCCCGCCGGAGGCAGCAGAGAGCGGCAGCGCCGCACCGTCGAGCCGGGCCCGCACCGTCGAGGGCGCCAGCGGCTCCGAGGCGCTGATCTTGAGGTCGAGGGTGGGCGGCACGTCGGCCTGCCCGTCGACCAGCGCGGTGCCGCCCGCGGTCACCACCACCAGCGCGGGCGAGCCGCTCGCCCCGGAGGACGTGCCCGGGCTCGCGGGCGCGCACGCGAAGAGAAGAAGGGAGAGAGACCAGGCGAGCCCGACCAGGAGGAGCCACGGCGGCCGGCTCCCCGGCCGGACTCCGGCGGGCCGAGGCATGCCCGACAGTCTAGGAGACCACCAGGGTCAGGACTGCCTCCACCGCCGGTCGGTCGCCGCCCCCAGGGACGCCCGCCGGCACCTCGGCGACGAGCTGCAGCACGGTGCCGCGCGCCACGTTCGCGGGAATGGTGAGCACCTGCACCGGCAGCGTCCCGGCAACGCTCTGCGCGGTGGGCACCGCCACCGCCAGCGGCGCGTCGAGGAAGGAGAGCGACGTGGCGCTCCCCGCGGTCGCCCCGGACGCCTGGCCCTGCTGCAGCTCGCCCCCGCCCCCCATGCCGGTATGGCCCTGGGGCTTCTCCGCGCCGGGCGACGCGCCGCCCGGTCCCTGCAGCGACACGCAGGGCACCACCGCGGTGTGGTCGCTCGACGACGTGGTCAGCACCGCCACCACCAACACCTCGGCGCCGGGCGCGTAGTGGCTGCCGGTTGTGGCCAGCACCAGCTGCTGCCCCGGCCGCTGCGGGTTGGTAATCGCCACCCGGTAGCCGAAGCCGGCCGGCTGCCCGGCGCCGGCGACGCGGTCCTGGTCGGCCATGGTCAGCAGGCTGGGCCCGGGGCAGGCACGCCCCGCCGTTCCCGCCGACTTGGCGTTGGGCGCCGCCCCCGCCGCCGCGCCGGACCCGCCCTCTCCCCCGCTCCCACCGCCCGCCATCGCCGGCGCCAGCGCGGCGTGGCCGAACACCGCGGTGGAGCCGTTGCTTGCCCCTCCCCCGCCGCCGTGGGCGTGCACCGCCACCACCACGGCGGCGATCCCCGCCACCGCCATCGCGCCCGCCCCCCACGCCGGCCCTGGCCGCGGCAGCCGCAGCCACCCGGGCCGCCAGGAGGGCCGCTCCGCCACCGGCGGCGTGGCCGGCAGGACCACCCGGACCGGCATCCGCGCCGCCGGCAGCGCCCGCACGGCGTCGATGGCGGCGCGGAACTCCTCGGCCGCCGCGGCGCAGCGCGAGCAGGAGCCGAGGTGGTCCTCGTAGCGCCGCCGCTCGGCGTCGCTGAGGGCGCCGTCGTAGGCCGCCGAGAAGAGCTCGTCGACGTGCCGCTCGCCCATCAGGCCTGCCCCTCCGCGGCGAACAGGCCCCCGGCGCCCCGCAGCGCGGCGGCGAGCAGGGTGCGGGCCCGGCTGAGCCGCGACTTCACCGTGCCCAGCGGCACCCGCAGCACCTCGGCGATCTCCTCGTAGGAGAGGTCGTTGACGTCGCGCAGGACGACGGCGACGCGGAAGTCGGCGGGCAGGGCGAGCAGCGCCTCGCGGATCGCCCCGGCGCGCTCCTGCGCCTCGGCGGCCGCCTCGGGCCCGGCCTCGGGCGAGCGCAGCTCCAGCACCTTGCCCTCGGAGTCCTCCAGCGGGTCGGCGGGGCGGCGGACGGCGCGGCGCTGCACGTCGCGCGCGGCGTTGACGGCGACGCGGTAGAGCCACCCCCGCACCGAGACGGCGCGCAGCTCGGGCAGGCGCATGTAGGCACGCAGGAAGGTCTCCTGGACGACGTCGGCGGCGTCGGCGGGGACGCCGAGAAGGCGCAGGGCCATGGTGTAGAGCTCGTCCTGGTAGCGCTCGACGAGGAGGGTGAAGGCGCCGGAGTCGCCCTGCCGGGCTCGCTCCAGGAGCGACTCGTCGTCCATCACCGAACCATACGCGGCGGCCTGGCCCCGGGTTCCCGATCGCGGCGGGGTCGCGCCGGATCGCAAATTCCGTCACAGCCCGACGCTCGGCGGTCAACAGTCCGATACAACTCCGCCCCTCTCTTTACAACCGTTTACAGACTTCACGAAACGGCGACCCCCATAATCCGGTCCAGACTCATCGGACGGAGCAAAGGCTCCATTGGGACCAGGGGCACCAGAAGGGTCACACCGGCGGCGCAGGCCGCAGCGGGGTGGCCCGATCGACGTTCCCGACCCTCGCGGGCAAGCGGGGGCGGTAGGGGCAGGCGTAGCGGACGTCGGCGCGCCGGGCGCGCACGCACTGGCGGCACCTTGGGACCGGTGTGCCCGCGCGAGCGTCCGCTCATCGCTCGGGACCAACACCTTCTCAGGGGGCACAGACCGTGAGTACGCTCAGAGGGAAGCTTCGGGGGCCGCTCGGCAAGCGTCTCACCGCCGCGCTCAGCCTGGTGGCGAGCATCGGGGTGATGGGCGCCGCGCTGGTGCCCGGCATGATCACCGGCGTCGCCGCCGGCCCGCCGGACGTCGGCAATGCCGGTGTGTTCGAGCTCGACGGCAACGTCGCGCAGAACACGGCCACCCCGCCCCCGTACGACTGGTCGTGCGTCTTCAACACGCCGGTCACGGCCAACTGCCCGCCCTCGGCCAACCCGGCCGACACCGCGACCACGCCGACCTGGCTGGGGGCGGTCTTCCAGACGGACTACGCCAACCCCGATCCCAGCTACTTCTCCTCGAACGGCGCCGGCGTCAAGGACATCGACCAGCTGAACCAGTGGGGCTGCACCACCCTCAACAACCCGCTGAACAAGGACGACATCCTCAACGCCTACGGGACGGTCTTCGTGGCCCAGGGCAACTCGTCCAAGGCGGGCCACGAGCTGGTCTACCTGGCCCAGGAGCGCGACTCCAACAACGGTGACTCGTTCGCCGGCTTCTGGCTGATGCACAACCAGCACGCCTGCCAGAACGGCACCTTCACCAACCCGGTCCACGACCCCGGCGACCTGCTGATCGTCAGCAACTACACCAACGGCGGCGGCACCTCGACCATCCAGCTGTACGCCTGGGACACCACGGCGACCAACAACCTGAGGATGCTGGCCAGCGGCTTCACCTGCGGCGCGGCCAGCCCCCCGCCCGGCCTGGTGCATCCCGAGGACATCTGCGGCATCGCCAACAGCAGCGCGTTCACCGAGCCGTGGGCGCCGAACCACATCCTCGACGCCAACCAGTTCGTCGAGACCGGCGTCGACCTCACCGCGCTGATCGACCAGGGCATCTTCCCGACACCCACCGGCCCCAACGCGGGCTGCTTCAACGACTTCCTCGCCGAGACCCGCTCCTCGCAGGAGACCACGGCGACCCTCAAGGACTTCACCACCAGCCGCTTCCAGTTCTGCGTCGCCCCCAAGGTGACCACCAAGCAGACCTCGGGCTCGACCACCTCGCCCGGCCTCACCGTGGCGCGCGGCGCGTCGGTGACCGACCAGGCGTTCCTGGGCGCCCCGCTCAGCGGCACCCCGGGCGGCTCGGTGACCTACACCCTCTACAGCAGCAGCGACTGCACGACCGGCGCCGTCTTCACCAGCACCAAGAACCTCTCCGGCGGCACGGCCCCGCCGTCGGACCCGTTCAACACCTCGAATCTCTCCCTGGGCACCACCTACCAGTGGCAGGCGTCGTACAGCGGTGACACCGGCTCCGGCGGGCACAACTTCCCGTCGCTGAGCACCTGCGGTGACGAGCCCCTGAACGTCATCGACGCCAACATCACCATCACCCCGCAGACGGCCACCAACGCCGTCGGCAACCAGCACGTCTTCACCATCACCGCGTCGGTGCTGCCCTCCAGCGTGGCGCTGAGCGCGGCGACGATCACCACCTCGGTGAGCCCGGCGCCGACCAGCAGCAGCAACACCTGCGCCTCGCCGACGATCAGCAACAACCAGGCAACCTGCACGCTGACCATCAACAGCAGTAGCGTCGCCTCGTTCACGGCGGACGCCACGGCAACGCTCACCGCCGACGGCATCCAGCTGACGCGGAGCACCGCCGCGGGCCAGAACCACGGCCCCAACGGCAGCGGCTCCGCGCACAAGAACTACGTCGACGCGTTCATCACCATCACCCCGGCGACCGCGGTCAACGAGGTGGGCAACCAGCACGTCTTCACCATCACCTACACCGCATTGCCGGGCAACGCGACGCCGGTGGTGTTCAACTCGATCACCCCGTCGATCTCGCCGACGCCCGGCACGATGTCGAGCACCTGCGCCTCGCCGACGGTGAACGGCAACGTCGCCACCTGCACGCTGACCATCGACAGCAGCACGGCCGGCACCTTCACCGCCAACGCGTCGGGCCAGGTGACCATCGGCGGCGTGGCGATCACCCGCACCACGGCGCCTGACGGCAGCGCGGCCGGGCCCGGCGGCAGCGGCCCCGCGGTCAAGCACTACGTCGACGCCAACATCACCATCGGCCCCAACGGCATCAACCCGGTGGGCCAGCAGCACGTCTTCACCATCGTGGTCACCGGCATCCCCGCCGGGACCGGCGTGCCCACGTTCTCCAACATCGCCCCGACGGTGGCGCCCCAGCCCGGCACCATGTCGACGACCTGCGGGTCGCCGGTTCTGGCCGGTCCTGACGGCAACGGCAACTACACGGCCACCTGCACGCTGACCGTCGACAACAGCCTGGCCGACGTCTTCCAGGCCAACGCCAGCGCCGACGTCACCATGGGCGGCGTCACCGTGCATCGCGCCACCGACGGCACCCACGGCAGCAGCGGCCCGGCCACCAAGACCTACGTCGACGCCGCGATCGCGGTCAGCCCGAGCTCGGTCAACGAGGTCGGCCACGCGCACACCTTCACCGTCACCGTCACCGCCATCCCCAGCGGCGCCAGCCCGGTGGTGTTCAGCTCGATCACCCCGGCGGTCACCCCGACCCCGGACCTGCAGAACACCAACACCTGCGGCTCGCCGACGGTCAACGGTGACGTGGCCACCTGCACCGTCACCGTCGACAACAGCACCGCGGGCACCTTCACCGTCAACGCGACGGCGGTGGTGACCATGGGCGGCACGGCGGTGACCCGCTCCACCAACAGCCAGGTCGCATCGCACGGTCCGGGCGGCACCGGGCCGTCCACCAAGACCTTCGTCGACGCGGCGATCGCGCTCAGCCCGCTGACCGCGGTCAACAACGTCGGCGCGCCGCACACCGTCCACGTGACGGTCACGGCGATCCCCAGCGGCGCATCGCCGGTGAGCTTCGACAGCATCACCCCGAGCGTCAGCCCGACGCCGACCTCGATGAGCACCACCTGCGGCTCGCCGTCGGTCAACGGCAACATCGCGACCTGCGACATCACCATCAACAGCGACCACCCGGCGACCTACACCATCGACGCCACCGCCCAGGTCACCATGGGTGGCGTCCAGGTGACGCGCAGCACCACCGGCAACCACGGTCCCGGCGGCACCGGCTCGGCGACCAAGATCTACGGCCAACCGACCATCGCCATCGCCCCGGACGCGGTCAACGAGGTGGGCCACGCTCACACTTTCACCGTAACCGTCACCTCCCTGCCGGGACAGACCACCGTCTTCAACTCGATCACCCCGTCGGTGAGCCCGACGCCTGACCTGGGCAGCACCTCGACCTGCGCCAAGCCGACGATCAACGCCAACGTGGCCACCTGCACGCTGACCATCAACAGCGACACCGCGGGCGTGTTCACCGCCAACGCGTCGGCGACGCTGACGGTCAACGGCTTCCAGTCGACGGTGAGCACCAACGGGCAGAACGGCAACAGCGGTCCGGCCACCAAGACCTACGTCGACTCCTCGATCGGCATCACTCCGCAGACCGCGGTCAACGAGGTCGGCAACCAGCACGTGTTCACCATCACCGTGCACGGCCTGCCGGCCAACGGCCTCACCGCCTCGTTCAGCAACGTCGTCGCCAGCGTGAGCCCGACGCCCGACCTGCAGAACGCCAGCACCTGCGGCTCGCCGGTGGTCAGCGGCAACACCGCGACCTGCACCCTCACCATCGACAGCAGCACCGCGGGCACCTTCACCGTGAAGGCGTCGGCTGACGTGACCATGGGCGGCGTGACCATGCACCGGGCCACCGACGGCAACGCCGGCCCCGGCGGCACGGGTCCCGCGGTCAAGCACTACGTCGACGCCTCGGTGGGCATCGGCCCGTCGGCCTTCAACCCGATCGGGCAGGCCCACGTCTTCACCATCGTGGTGACGGCGTACCCGGGTGGCGCCTCGCCGGTGAGCTTCGACTCGATCACCCCGTCGGTCTCCCCGCAGCCGCTGTCGAGCAGCAACACCTGCGCCACCCCGACGGTGAGCAACAACCAGGCAACCTGCACGCTGACCATCGACAACGACCTGCCCGACACCTTCCAGGCCAACGTGGTGGCCACGGTGACCATGGGCGGTGTCCAGGTCACCCGCAGCACCGCCGGCAACCCCGGCCCGGGCGGCACCGGACCGGCGACCAAGACCTACGTCACCGCCAACATCGGCCTCAGCCCGCTGACCGCGGACGACCCCGTCGGCGACCTGCACACCCTGACCGCCACCGTGACCACCAACAACGGTTCCGGTGAGGGCCAGCCGCAGCCCGCGCCCAACGGCACCGTGGTGAGCTTCTCGCTGGTGAGCGGCCCCGGCAGCCTCGCGTCGCCGAGCTGCACCATCACCAACGGGCTGGGCACCTGCACCGACGTGCTGACCTCCAACGTGGCGGGCACCAGCGTGGTCAACGCCAGCACCACCGTGGTGGTGGAGGGCGTGACCCTGCACCGCAGCACCAACGACAGCGTGCCCGGTGATTCGGTCAACGCCGTCAAGAACTGGCACAAGGTGCAGCCCTCGATCGCCACCACCCAGTCGGCGGGTGGCACCGTGGGCGTCGCGGTGAACGACACCGCGAGCGTCAGCGGCGGCCTCGACCCGACGGGCACGGTGACCTTCCAGCTCTTCGGCCCCGGCGACACCACCTGCAGTGGCACGCCGGTCTTCATCAGCAGCAATCAGCCGCTCAGCGGTGGCAAGGCGCAGTCGGGCAGCTTCACCCCGACGGCGAGCGGCACCTACCAGTGGGTGGCCACCTACAACGGTGACGCGGGCAACCTGACCGCGATCAGCGGGTGCGGCGACGAGCCGGTGACCATCGCGGCCGCCGCCGTGCTGCCGATCTCCATCCCGAACACCGGCGCGGGTGCCCTGGAGGCGCTGGCCGAGGGCCTGACCCTCGTCCTCGCCGGCACCGGCCTGGTGGTGGTGGCCCGCCGCCGCCGCAAGGGCAACTGACCGAGAAGTGCAGTTGGTCCGTCCGGACGGCTCTCCCTCGCTCCCCCGGGAGTGAGGGAGGGCCCGTCCGGATACCGGGCCAGGACATCTGACGCGGCGGGCAGCCGGGCGCCCGGGTCCGGCGGCGAGTAAGCTTGCGGGACCCGGGCCGGCCTGGCGGAACGGTAGACGCGGCGGTCTCAAAAACCGTTGGGGGCAACCCCGTGTGGGTTCGAATCCCAC
>CAZCJX010000121.1:0-7081 GCA_964499205.1 uncultured Actinomycetes bacterium
CGCTTCCGCGGCGGCAAGAGCGTGGCCACCGCCTTCGGCGGGGTGCTGCTGATGTCGCCGGTCGGCGCCGCCGGTGCGGTCGTCACCGGCATCCCCGCGCTGCTCGGCACCCGCATCGTCAGCGTCGGCTCGTTGACCGCCGCCGCCGGCGCCACGGTGGCCTCGGGGGTGCACTGGGCGCTGGGCGGGCCCGCCGCCGGCTTCGCCTACACCGCCAGCGTCAGCGCCATCATCGTGCTCCGCCACCGCGCCAACCTGGGCCGGCTGGCCCGCGGGGAGGAGCCCCAGGTCAGCCTGCGGCGCCGCGCCGCCTGAACGCCCCGCCGCAGGGCTCACCGGAGCAGGCGACCAGGCTGTCACGAAGTCGTGCAGCCGTTCTCGGGCCGTGCGCGCGATCGCTCCGTATGATTGACCCCATGCCAGGTTGGGTGGCGCGCCATCTCGCCGTGCGCGCCAGACGTATGCGGGCCCTGGGTGCGGGCATTGCCGTTCTCGGCCTCCTCGGTGTCGGCGCGGTGACCGCCAGCGCCCAGCTCGCCCTGCCCACGCCGACCCCCACCTGCCTGCTCAGCCTGGGCAGCGGCTGCGTCGCCGGCAGCTCCGGCACCACCAGCTCCGCGACGCCCACGCCGACGCCGCTGTGCGTGCTCATCCTCTGCGGGGCGACGCCCAGCGGCAACCCCGGCAGCACCACCACCGGAACCGGCACGTCGACGCCCTGCCCGGTCACCGGCACCTGCCTGCCGCTCAACACCGGCTGCGACCTCACCACCAATCCCAATCCCCAGTGCCTGATCTCGCCCACGCCCAGTCCCTGCCAGACCGACTGCACCCCCGGCCCGCCGCGCGATCCCGGCGGCAGCACGCCGGGCGGCAGCACTCCCGGCAGCACCCGGAGCACCCACTCGACGAGCAGCTCGTCCAGCCTCGGCGCCGGTGGGCTCGGCGGCGGCGACAGCGGCACCATCGCCGGCGGCGGCGCCACCGTTCCGCTCGGACTCAGCGTGGCCCGCGTCCCCGACGTGCAGGGCTTCGGCCCCGGCTCGAGCCTGCAGTTCGGTCACGCTCCCATCCTCTGGCCGCTCTTCGGCCTGCTCGACGTTCTCGGGCTCGTCGCCGTGGTCCTCATGGTCCGGCGATCGCGCTCCGCCGAACCCGACTGAGCCGGCGGCCGGCGAGGCCAACGTCGTTGCCCCACCGCCTGCGCATCTCGTTCGCCACCAAGCTGCTGGTGGGCGGTTGGCTGCTCGCCCTGGCCCTGGTGGTCGGGGTCAGCTCCTACCTGCTGGTCTCGCGCAGCCAGCAGACCCGCGGCGCCGCGCTGAGCAACTCCGACAACCGGGCCGCCGTGGTCCGCCAGCTGCTGCAGCGGATCACCGCCTCGCAGTCGGCGGCCGCCGCCGAGGAGCTGGCCGCCTCACCCGGCCTGCAGCAGGCGATGGCCGACGCGGTGGCCAACCCCGCCGCCGGCGACGCCGAGGTGGCCAGCCTGATCAAGGGCACGGCGCTCTTCAACTTCGGCGACCGCTACCTGGCGCTGGTCGCCGCCGACGGTCACCTCGCCTACTCCGCGGTCCCCGAGACCCTGCCCCAGCCCAGCGCCAGCCTGGCCTCGGTGCGCGTCGCCCTGCAGGGGTCGAGCGCCGCCGGGCTGGACCTCATCGGCAGCGGCAACGCCCTGGCTGCCTACGACGTCGCCCTGCCCATCCAGTCCAACGGCAAGGTGGTCGGCTGCGTGCTCTACGTCGCCCCGCTGGCGGCGCAGCTGGTCGGCTTCGGCTCGATCACCCAGTACCCCATCGCCTACATCCCGGCCAGCCATCCCGACCTGGTCATCCGCCTGGTCAACCACAAGGCGACCACCTACCTCAGCCCCGAGGCGCTGCGCGTCGGCATCGCCGAGCAGCAGGACCAGGTGCACGACACCTACAACGCGCCGCTCGGCGACGGCAGCTTCGGCGACGTCGCCGGCAGCTTCGTGCCCGTCAACGCCCCCGGCCAGCGCATCCCCGCCGCGTACGTCGGGGTCGAGGCGCCGCTGTCCGTGTTCGTGGGGGAGGAGAGGACCGACGAGGTCACCCTGGGGCTGATCGCCATCTTCGCCATCCTGGCCACCGCGCTGGCGGTGTTCCTCTTCGTCGAGCGGACCGTGCGCCGGCCGGTGCGCCGGCTGGAGCGCGGCGTGGCGCGGATCGCCGGCGGCGACTACACCCGCGACGTGCGGATCACCTCCGAGGACGAGCTGGGCCGGCTGGCCCGCAGCGTCAACCAGATGCGCGCCGCCATCTCCGACTACGTGTCGCAGATCCAGGCGCAGCGCGCCCGCCTCGACGACGCGGTCGAGCGGCTCGGCGGCGTGTCGCGCGCGCTGACCACCACCACTGCCGGCGAGCCCGCCCTGCACCGCGCCGTGGTCGCCGCCGCCGCCAAGCTCTCGGGGCAGGGCGCCGCCGCCATGCTGCTGGTGCGCGAGGACGGCCACCTGGTCACCCGTGAGATGCACGGCATCTCCGGCGAGGTGCGCACCCTGGATGGCTGGAACGTCGAGGAGGAGCTGCTCGCCGGGCGCGCGGTCCGCGTCGACCAGGCGCCGGCGGGATGGCGTGCCGGCGGCATGCTGGCGGTGCCGATGTTCTACCAGGACCAGGTGGTCGGGGCCATCGCGGTGATCACCCGGGCCGGCTCGCAGCCCGCCGAGGGCGACGAGCAGGCCCTGGCAGTTCTGGCCAACAATGCCGCAATCGCGCTGGAGAACACCCGGCTGTTCGAGCAGGAGCGGGAGACGGTGCGGCGGTTGCGCGAGCTCGACGCCATGAAGTCCGACTTCCTGGCCACCGTGCAGCACGAGCTGCGCACCCCGCTCACCGCCATCCTGGGCATGAGCGACCTGCTCGAGATGTGCTGGGACATGTGGGACGACGGCCCCAAGATGGAGGCCGTCCACGACATCCAGATGGCCGCCAAGAACCTCTACGACATCGTCGAGACGCTGATCGACTTCTCCCTGCTCGAAGCCGACACGCTGGGCCTCAACCCGGGGCAGGCGCGGGTGCGCACCGCGGTGGAGCAGGCGGTGCACCAGGTCGCCGAGCGCCAGAAGGGCGGCCTGCCGGTCAGCGTCGACGTCGACGTCCCCGAGGACGCCGAGGTCTACGCCGACCCCGACCGCTTCCAGCAGGTGATGCGCGCGCTGGTCGACAACGCCGTGAAGTTCACCCCCAAGGGCGGCCACGTTCGCGTCAGGGCTGTCCAGAACGGTCGGGCCGACCGGCTGCGCGTCGACGTCGTCGACGACGGCATCGGCATCCCCGAGGAGGCGCTGGGGCGGATCTTCGAGCGCTTCTACCAGGTCGACAACTCGGCGACCCGCAAGTTCGGCGGCACCGGGATGGGACTGGCGTTGGTGCAGCGCCTGGTGCGCGCGCATGGCGCCGAGGTGGAGGTGGAGAGCGAGGTCGGCCGGGGGACGCGCTTCTCGCTGATCTGGCCGGTGCGCGCCGCCGCGTCGGCGGGCGAGGCGCTGGCCGTGGCCCGCGAGCGCGGCGACTTCGACGTGGAGGCGGAGACCGAGGTCCGGGGCGAGCGCGCCGCCGCCGCCGACGTCTGAGGTCGCCCGCCGGCCAGCTCTGGCCGGCCGTCGGCGCACCTGTCGCCCTGCGACGGCAGAGCACCCCGTCCGCGATAGAATCGCCAGTGGTCGCGCTAGGCGGGGCTCTAGCGGTGCCCTGTACCCGCAATCCGCTACAGCGGGGCTGAACTCCCCACCGAGGGGTTGCGTCTCCGGGTCTGCTCCGATCGTGTCGACGTTGACGGCCGGGTCCTGCGCAACTCAGGCCCGTGAACCCCGTCAGGTCCGGAAGGAAGCAGCGGTAAGCGGTCTCCTGGGGGTGCCGCAGCCAACCTGGCCCGAGCCGGCCGGTCGGGTGAGCGCCGGGGGCGACGCCTCGACGTGGGGTGCGCGACTACCTTTCCTTCGCCTACCGTTCGAGGTCCGGTGAGCACCGCTCTCTATCGCCGCTACCGCTCCGCCCGCTTCGCCGACCTGATCGGCCAGGAGCACGTCGCCCAGACGCTGCTCAACGAGGTGCGCGCCGGCTCCATGGCCCACGCCTACCTCTTCGCCGGCATCCGCGGCACCGGCAAGACCTCGACCGCCCGCATCCTGGCGCGCGCCGTCAACTGCGGTGCGCCGGTCGACGGCGAGCCCTGCAACCAGTGCGCCGCCTGCATGGAGATCCTCGGCGGCGGCGCCGTCGACGTGCTGGAGATCGACGCCGCCTCCAACCGCGGCATCGACGAGATGCGCGACCTGCGCGACAAGGTGAAGTTCCTGCCCGCCTCGCTGCGCCGCAAGGTCTACATCATCGACGAGGCGCACATGCTCACCACCGAGGCGTGGAATGCCTTCCTCAAGACGCTGGAGGAGCCGCCGCCCCACGTCCTCTTCGTGCTCGCCACCACCGAGCCGCACAAGGTGCCCGAGACGGTGCGCTCGCGCGTCCAGCGCTTCGACTTCCGCCGCGTCGACACCGCCGCCATCGCCCGCCACCTCGGCCGCATCGCGGCTGCCGAGGGCGCCGGCGTCGACACCGATGCCGTCGACCTGCTCGCCCGCGCCGGGCAGGGCAGCGTGCGCGACGCGCTCTCCCTGCTCGACCAGGCCCTCGCCTCCGGCGAACGCCCCGTCACCGTGGCCACGGTGCGCCGCGCCCTGGGCCTCGCCGACCCCGCCGTGGTCCGCACCCTGCTCACCTCGCTGGCCGCCGCCGACGCCGCCGGCGCCATGCGCGCCGTCGCCGCCGCCTTCGAAGCCGGCGCCGACTCGCGCCAGCTGCTGCGCGAGCTGGCCCGCCTCGCCCGCGCCGCCGAGCTGGTGGCGATCGGCTACCCCGACGGGGCCGAGCTCGGCGCCGAGGACCTCTCCCTCTGCCGCGAGCTGGCCACGGTCGCCCCGCCCGGCTTCTGGGTCGACGCCCTCGACCGCTTCGCCGAGGCCGAGGCCAACCTCCGGCAGCAGGTCGACGCCCGCCTCACCGTGGAGCTGGCCGTGCTCCGCCTTGCCCACCGTAGTGCCCCATCCTCTCCGTCCCCGGATTTCGTGCCCTCGTCGAATCGCTCGCCCTCGTCAAGTCCCCTGCCCTCGTCGAATCCCTCGCTCTCGTCGAATCCCTCGCCCTCATCGAATCCCCCGCCCTCATCGAATCCCTTGCCCTCATCAGAAACCCTGCCCTCATCAGAAACCCTGTGCTCGTCAAAAAATTCCTTTTCCTCATCACACGTCGCCGCCGGGACACCCTCTCCCGCGTCAGCGCCACCGCCTTCGCCGGCGTCCGCCGAGAAGCTCCCTCCGTCTGACGTCGTCCCCGAACCGCCGTCGCTCCCACCCGCACCTCCGCCTCCCCCCGCGCCCTCGACCGCCCCCTCACCTCCTCCGGTCCGCCACATCGACACCGCCCCGCAGCCAGGCACCCCGATGGGCCCACCTCCCACCGACGTCTCCCACTGGCTCACCCGCTGGCCCGCCCTCATCGACCTGGTCAAGACCCGCGACGTGATGCTCGCCGGCGTCCTCCGCGACTGCCGCCCCATCGATGCCAGCCCCACCCGCCTGGTCATCGGCACCCCCTTCGGCTTCCACCGCGAGCAGCTCGACACCCGCCGCGAGAAGCTCACCAAGGCGGTCGCCGACTTCGCCGGCGCCCCCATCGCTGTCGAGACCGACCACGTCGCCGCCCCCGCGCGCACCGATTCCCAACCGACCGGCCCCGACGGCGGCAGCGAGGCCTCCGACGCCCCGCCCCCATCACCACCCCCCGACACCACGCAGGCGGTCCTCAGCACCTTCCCCGGCAGCCGCATCACCGGCAGCCGCCTGCGCGATCACGCCCACGAATGAGCGTGGCGTCGTGCGGCCGGACGGCGCCGTGAGCGCGCCTCTCCCCGCGTAGACTCTCCCCACCACACCCTTCCCCCCGGAGGACGCCGTGCAGAACCAGAAGATGCTCAAGCAGCTCCAGCAGATGCAGACCAAGATGGCGCAGCTGCAGGCGGAGCTCGACGAGGCGAGCGTCACCGGCACGGCCGGCGGCGGCGCGGTGTCGGTGACCGTCAACGGGCACCAGAAGGTGCTCGCCGTGACGATCGAGCCCGAGGTGATGGAGGAGGGCGCCGAGCTCCTCGCCGACATGGTGATGGCCGCCTGCAACGACGCCCTCGACAAGTCGCGCGACCTCGCCGCCCAACAGATGGGCCAGCTCACCGCCGGTCTCGGCCTGCCGCCGGGACTGCTCTGAGCCTCCCTCCGATCGCCCCGGCGCCCTCGCCGTGAGCCTGGTCCCCGGCAGCGTCGAGCGGCTCGCCGCCGAGTTCGGCCGCCTGCCCGGCATCGGACCCAAGACGGCGCAGCGCCTCGCCTTCCACTGCATGCGCGCGCCCCGCGAGCACGTCGAGCGCCTCTCCGCGGCGCTCCTCGACCTGCGCGAGCAGGTGCGCCCCTGCAGCCGCTGCTTCTTCATAGCCGAGGGGGAGCTCTGCGCCGTCTGCACCAACCCGCGGCGCGACGCCACCCAACTCTGCGTGGTGGAGGAGGCCCTCGACGTGCTGGCCATCGAGCGCAGCGGCGAGTTCACCGGCCTCTACCACGTGCTCGAGGGCGCCATCTCGCCGATCGACGGCGTCGGGCCCGAGCAGATCCGCGTCGCCGAGCTGGTGGAGCGGGTGCGCAGCGGTGAGGTGCGCGAGGTAGTGGTCGCCACCGACCCCGACGTCGAGGGCGAGGCCACCGCCTACTACCTCGCCGAGCGCCTCGCCCCCCTGGGCCTCACGGTGACCCGCCTGGCCCACGGCCTGCCCGCCGGCTCCGACCTCCAGTACGCCGACGAGCTCACCGTCGCCCGCGCCTTCAGCGGCCGCCGCTCCCTCTAGGCTTCGCCGGCCCGCCGGCGGATGACCCGCGCCTTCCGCGGCCGCCGCTCGCTCCAGGCTTCGCCGGCCCGCCGCCGAATGACCGGCGCCGCTTCGGCCGCTGCTCGCTCCAGGCTTCGCCGGCCCGCCGCCGAATGACCGGCGCCGCTTCGGCCGC
>CAZCJX010000121.1:7181-7838 GCA_964499205.1 uncultured Actinomycetes bacterium
TGCTCGCTCCAGGCTTCGCCGGCCCGCCGGCGGACCCCGCCGTGCGCGGCCGCCGCTCGCTCCACACTTCGCCGCCCCGCCGCCGGGTAGCGCGCGCCTTGACCGGCCGCCGCTCGCTCCAGGCTTCGCCGGCCTGCCGCCGGGTAGCGCGCCTCTTGAGCGGCTGCCGCTCGTCCAGTTTGACCCGCGCGCGGCGCGGTCCCCTGACCTCGGCAGGCCCTTCCCGGGCCGCCGCTCGCTCGGGTTTCACCCGCCCACGGCGGGGTACCTTGACCTCGCGTCTGAGAGCACCCTCCCTTCTCGCGAGGGTTTGGTCTATACTCCCCGACCCGGCGCCCCTCACGGGGCACCGACCCGACGCCTCGGCCTCCTTGACCGGGACCCCTCGGGTCTGTAAAATGCGAGAGTTGCCCGCCGGGAGTTCCCGGACCCCCGGAGGGAGACACGCGAGCAGCCCAACGGCTTCTCGCGCCCTGGACCTTGACAATTGAAGAGTGGAGACGACTTTCCGCAAGGCCCCGGAGTGCCCGCTACGGCGGACACTCGGCGTGGGGACCTCGTCACACGTCTTGATCTGAACCCGGCTCGTCCGGGTTTGAACGCATGACGTTTTTTCGGAGAGTTTGATCCTGGCTCAGGATTAACGCTGGCGGCGTG
>CAZCJX010000122.1:0-4529 GCA_964499205.1 uncultured Actinomycetes bacterium
AGGCCGCAGCGCGAGAGCTGGGCCGCATCGCCGTCAAGGCGCAGGTGCCCATCGGGGGGCGCGGCAAGGCGGGCGGCATCGCCGTGGTCGACACCCCGGAGCAGGCGCGCACCGAGGCGGCGCGCATCCTGGCCATGGACATCCGCGGCTACCCGGTGCACACCGTGTGGTGCGAGACCGGGCTCGACATCGGCCACGAGCTCTACCTCGGCATCACCCTCGACCGCGACCGCCGCCGCCTGGTGGTGATCTTCAGCGCCGCCGGCGGCATGGAGATCGAGCAGGTCGCCGAGGAGGCGCCGGAGAAGGTGGTCAAGCTCTGGGCCGACCCCTTCCGCGGCCCTCAGCCCTTCGAGATCCGCCAGATGGCCTTCGACGCCCTCGCCCACGCGCCCGAGCTGCAGGAGCAGCGGGCCAGGCTGGCCGGCCAGCTGGTCGGCCTCACCCAGACCCTCTACACCCTGGCGCTGAAGCTCGACGCGCTCACCTGCGAGATCAACCCGCTGGTGCTCACCCCCGACGGCCGCCTGGTCGCCGCCGACGGCAAGCTGGAGATCGACGAGAACGCCGAGTACCGCCACCGCGACGTCGCCGAGGAGGTCGAGCGCGACGCCGGCGGCGACACCACCACCGGCGAGGATCCCTACGAGGCAGAGGCCAAGCGCCGCGGCCTCACCTACGTGCACCTTCCCGGCGGCACCATCGGCTGCATCGGCAACGGCGCCGGCCTGGCCATGAACACCCTGGACCTGGTCAAGCAGATGGGCGGCAACCCCAACAACTTCCTCGACATCGGCGGCGGCGCCAACGCCGAGAAGGTGCGCAACGCGATGGACATGATCCTCCAGGATCCCGACGTGCGCGGCATCTTCATCAACATCTTCGGCGGCATCACCCGCGGTGACGAGGTGGCCCGCGGCATCATCCAGGCGCGCGACGAGCTGGGCATCACCAAGCCCATCGTGGTGCGCATGACCGGCACGCGCGAGGAGGAGGGGCGCAAGCTGCTCCAGGAGGCGGGCATCACCCCCGGGGTGAGCGCCCCCGACGCCGCACGCAAGATCGTCGAGCTGACCGCGTAGGCCCGCGCGAGCAACCGGAGAGCCAACCAGTTATGTCCGTTCTCGTCAACAAGTCGACGAAGGTGGTGGTGCAGGGCATCACCGGCCGCGAGGGCAGCTTCCACACCGAGCAGATGATGGCCTACGGCACCAACGTGGTGGCCGGCGTCGTCCCCGGCAAGGGCGGCCAGCAGCACCTCGGCGTGCCCATCTTCGACACCGTCGCCGACGCGGTGCGCCAGACCGGCGCCGACGCGTCGTTCATCATCGTGCCGCCGCCCTTCGCCGCGGACGCGATCATGGAATCCGCGGCCGCCGGCGTCGGCGTCGTGGTGTGCGTCACCGAGGGCATCCCGGTGCACGACATGATCCGCGCCAAGGCGTTCGTCGACACGACGTCCTCGAAGCTCATCGGCCCCAACTGCCCTGGGGTGATGACCGCGGGTGAATGCAAGATCGGCTTCATTCCCAACCACGTCGCCAAGCCGGGTTCGGTGGGCATCGTGGCGCGCAGCGGGACGCTGACCTACGAGGTCATCCAGGCGCTCACCGAGGGCGGCTACGGGCAGACCACCGCCGTCGGCATCGGCGGTGACCCGGTGCTGGGCATGTCGTTCAAGGACGTGCTGCCGCTGTTCGCCGGCGACGACGCCACCGAGGCGGTGGTCATGGTCGGCGAGATCGGCGGCTCCGACGAGGAGGACGCCGCCGAGCAGGTCATCGCGCGCGGCTTCGCCAAGCCGGTGGTCGCCTTCATCAGCGGTCGCACCGCGCCGCCCGGCAAGCGCATGGGACACGCGGGCGCGATCATCAGCGGCAACAAGGGCACCGCGCAGAGCAAGATCGACGCGCTCACCGCGGCGGGTGCCGGCATCGCCGACACCATCGAGGACGTGGTGCGGCTGGTCGGCGAGCGACTCGGAGCGCCCGCGGCGCGCTAGGGCCTCAGCGGACGAAGGTCCACTGCGCCAGGGTCACCAGCGGCTGGAGTCCGTTGCGCTCCATGTTGCGATGGCTGGTGGACCCCACCTCGGCGAGCGCGATCACCGTCTCGCAGCGCGGTCGGGCCAGCGCGGCGTCGCGCAGTCGCGCGGCCAGCAGCGCGTTGTGGCAGCCGCGCCTGCGGAAGGCGGGCAGCGTCGACGCGTTGGCGAGGTAGGCGAAGCCGTCGCCAACGGTGAGGATCGCCGCCGCGGCCGGTTCTCCGTCGACGCGCGCCAGGTAGCAGAGCATGTTCTCGCCGCCGACCAGCGAGGCGAGGCCCTCGGCCTCGTGGTCGTGGAACTGGTCGACGTGGCCGGAGAACAGGGTGCGGGCGAAGAGCATGGCGTCGTCCGGTTGCACGACGGACACCTCGACAACGCCGGCTGCCGCTGCCCCTGCGCATGCAGCCGGCGATTCCGCGACGGCGCAGCGGAGGATGTCGAGCTGTCCCGTCGCCGCCGCGCCGCGGTGGGCCAGCTCGCGCGCCAGCTTGTCGTTGTCCGGCTGCGGCGTCACCTCGACGATGGGACGCAGCTCGCCGTACCACTCCAGCATTCCCGGCAGCGCGTCGAGGTCGGCGGCGCTGACCGGGCCGAGCAGGTTCATCCACGCCGGCGCGCCGGGCAGGTCGCAGCGCGTCGCCCACACCTCGCCGAACCGCGCGACGGTGATGCCGCCGGGGTTTCCCGGCAGCGCCGCGACGGCCGCGCGCACCCTGGCGTTGAAGCCCGCCGTGACACGGTGGGCGCGGGCGATCATCTCGAACGACGACGGTTGCAGCGACATTGCGCCGGGCAGTATCGCAGCGCGCGCGCCGGCTGAGAACGCCGCGGTTGCGACCGCGTGACGGCATCGCCCGCAGGCGACGCGGCAACGGCATAATCGCGTCCGCATGTCCAGGAGAGGGGAAGTGTCCCGACGCCGGGGACTCCGCCGTGCGCGGATTCTCTGCGCCCTGGCGCCCGCGGCGCTGCTGCTCTCGCTGCTGCCGGTGCGCACCGCCACGGCGGGCATGGCCCGCACCTGGAGCGGACTGGGCCCTGACGCGCTGTGGAGCGACCCGGCCAACTGGCTGGGGCTGGTGGCTCCGCAGTCCGGCGACAGCGTCGTCTTCCCGGCCAACCCCGTGCAGCCGAGCAACGTCGACGACCTGCCCGCCGGCACGTCGCTGCAGTCGATCACCTTCGACGGCAACGGCGTCTCGGTGAGCGGCAACCCGCTGACGGTCACCGGCGGCATCACCGACAGCGACACCGCCGGCAACGGCACCGACGCCCTCGGCATGCCGCTCACCTTCTCGGGCAACCAGACGATCAGCAACACCACCGCCACCGACGCGCTGCAGCTCAACGGCGCCATCTCCTTCGGCGCGGCGGTGCTCACCGTGTCCGGCGCCGGCGTGGTCACCTTCGGCGGCAGCACCCTGTCGGGCTCAGGACAGCTCACCACCGCGGGCAGCGTCACCCTGCAGCTGCGCGGCAACGGCGCCAACTTCACCGGCGCCTCGCTGGTGGGCTCGGGGACCACGCTGGACGTCCGCGCCGACAACCCGTGGGGCACGCAGGGCGCCACGGTGGCGTCCGGCGGCACGCTGTACGTGTGGGGCCTGCCCGGCGGCACGATCACCTACAGCGAGCCGGTCACCCTCAACGGCAGCGGCGCCGGCTACGCCGCGCTCTGCGCCAACTCCGAGCCGGTGCTCACCGGCACGATCACCCTGGCCACCGACACCACGATGGGTTCCTGCGGCGCCGGTTGGACGCTGGACGTCGCCGGCAAGGTCACCGGCCCGGGCAACCTCACCGAGGTGGGCGGCTTGCAGGCCTCCACCCCGGGCCTGGTCCTGGAGAACGACGCCAACGACTTCACCGGCACGGTGACCGTCGAGGGCACCCTGATGGTCGACGCGGCACACGCGTTGGGGTCGACAACGGCAGGAACAACGGTGGCCCCGGGCGCCTTCCTCGACCTGGCAACGACGACCGTGGCCGAGCCGATCACGCTGAACAGCGGCACCCTCATGTACGGCGACCCGGGTGGCACCGTCACCCTCACCGGTGGCATCACCGTGCTCAACACCGGCAGCTCCGCGGTGCAGCTCGACCGCAACTACTCTCCCGAGCCGACCCTGCTGATCAGCGGTCCCATGAGTGGCAGCGGGCAGGTCAACTGGTTTGGGCCGCAGATCACACTCTCCGGCGACAACAGTGCCTTCACCGGGGTCTTCGACGACGTCGACAGCACGCTGACGGTCACGACCGGCAAGGCGCTCGGTGCCTCGGGGATCCCCGTCTACGTGGAGATCGGTGGCAGCGTGGTGCTGGCCGGTCCCTTGACCACCAACGCCAACTTCTCCCTGATGGGGCCCAACTTCCCAGGCGTTCTGGCGCGCTGCAGCGACAGCGGGACCTGCGGCACCACCACCATCTCGGGAACCATCACCGCCGCCGCGCAGGTCGGTGCCGGGGTGCGGCCCGACGTGCG
>CAZCJX010000122.1:4629-7828 GCA_964499205.1 uncultured Actinomycetes bacterium
CGGGAACCATCACCGCCGCCGCGCAGGTCGGTGCCGGGGTGCGGCCCGACGTGCGGACCGACGGCGCCGAGACGCTGGTCCTCAGCGGCGACATCCAGGGCGCGGACCTGGCGCTGGTGGGCACCGCGTCGGGACCGATCGTGCTGCCCAATGCCACCACCTTCGGCAGCACGCTCTACGTCGACGGCGTGGTGCTGCAGAACCCCGCCGCACTCGGCACCACGGCGGGGCCCACCGACGTGGGCTGGATGCAGGTGACCGGCCCGCTCACCTCGGCCGAGCCGCTCATCCTCGATTCCGGGTCCATCGGCCTGGAGAACGTCTCCGGTGACACCACCTGGACCGGCCCGGTGCAGGTCGGCTACGAAGGCATGGTCACCGTCGACTCGGGCAGTGTGACCCTGAGCGGTGCCATCTCCGACCTCAACGTCAACGTCACCCGGATGCTGCGCAAGGAGGGGCCGGGTCCGCTGACCATCGGCGGCAACGCGGCGACCACCACCCAGGCGGTGTTCAACGTCGACGACGGCACGCTGCTCCTCTCCAAGCCGAGCGGCGTCGCCGCCGTGGGCAGCGGCGGTCTCGACGTCGGTCCGCCGTCTCCGCCTGGTGGCAGCGCCACGGCTCGGCTGGCCGCCGACGAGCAGATTCCCGACAGCGCGCCCGTCGACATCGCCGGCGGGACGCTCGACCTCAACGGGCACAGCGAGACCCTCGGCCCCATCACCTTCGACCGCGCCACGCCCTCGCTGCTGAGCACCGGCACCGGTGGGACGCTGCACCTGCTCGGTCCGGTGGCCACCTTCGGCTCGGGTACGGTGACCGGCCAGGTGGACCTCGGCAACGCCACCCGGCAGGTCACCGTGCACAACGGCACCGTGCTCGAGCTGCCGGCGACGGTGACCGGCTCCGGCGGCATCAGCATGGGCGGCGATCCCTACGGGACGCTGCACATCCCCGCCGGCACCACCGATCTCTACACCGGCGCAACCACGGTGTCGGGCGCCAACCTCGTCGTCGACGGCAGCGTCCCGACCAGCTCGCTGACGGTGCAGAGCGGCGGCACGCTGATGGGCGACGGCACCGTCGGTCCGCTCAACACCTCGGGAACGCTCGATCCCGGCAGCCACAACGCCGCCGGCGTGCTCACCGTGGACGGCAATCTCGTGCTCGGCGGCACCGACACCGTGGACCTCGACGGCACCCAGGCGGGAACCTGCGCCACCTGCCACGACATGGTCACCGTCAACGGCACGGTGACGCTGGTGGCGCAGTCGACGCTGGACGTCCACCTGGAGGCGGCCACCTCGCCCGGTGACCAGTTCACCATCGTGCAGAACAACGGCATCCTGCCCGTGGCCGGCACCTTCGCCAACCTGCCCGAGGGGGCACAGTTCTCCGCCGGCGGCGCCACCTTCCGCATCAGCTACGTCGGTGGCGACGGCAACGACATCGTGCTCACCACCGTCGACGGGACCCGGGTGGGCTCGGCGACGGGAGTGGGTTCCAGCCAGAATCCGTCACAACCCGGGCAGGCGGTGACCTTCACCGCGTCGGTGACCTCCACCGGTCCGCGCGGAACGGTGTACCCGACCGGCACGGTGACGTTCTACGACGGGCAGGCGGCGCTGGGAACGGCCAGCCTCGACTCGCAGCAGACGGCGCGGCTCACGGTGAGCACCCTCAGCGAGGGTGGGCACGGCATCACCGCGTCCTACAGCGGCGACGCCAACTTCCAGCCGTCGACGTCGACCCCGTTCGAGCAGGACGTGGTGTCCTCGTCGCCCTCGCCGACGCCGGCACCGACCCCGGCGCCCACGCCCACGCCCACGCCCACGTCCACCCCGGCCCCCGGCGCGCCGGGCGGCGGCAGCACAGGCCATCCCTCTGGCTACTGGTTCGTCGCCAGTGACGGCGGTGTCTTCGCCTTCTCCGCCCCGTTTCTCGGCTCCGCCGGCGGGGCGCCGCTGAACCGACCGGTGGTCGGCATGGCCGCGACGCCGGACGGCCGTGGCTACTGGCTGGTGGCCAGCGACGGCGGCATCTTCTCCTACGGCGACGCGGCGTTCCACGGCTCGACCGGCGCCATCCACCTCAACCAGCCCATCGTCGGCATGGCGGCGACGCCGAGCGGCAACGGCTACTGGCTGGTGGCCAGCGACGGCGGCATCTTCTGCTTCGGCGACGCGGCGTTCCACGGCTCCACCGGCGCCATCCATCTCAACCAGCCGATCGTCGGCATGGCGGCGACGCCGAGCGGCAACGGCTACTGGCTGGTCGCCCGCGACGGCGGCATCTTCGCCTTCGGCGACGCGGCGTTCCACGGCTCCACCGGCGCCATCCACCTCAACCAGCCGATCGTCGGCATGGCGGCGACGCCGAGCGGCAACGGCTATTGGCTGGTGGCCAGCGACGGCGGCATCTTCGCCTTCGGTGACGCCGCCTTCCGCGGCTCCACCGGGGCCATCCACCTCAACCAGCCGATCGTCGGCATGGCGGCGACGGCCAGCGGCAACGGCTACTGGCTGGTCGCCAGCGACGGCGGCATCTTCACCTTCGGCGACGCCCCCTTCGACGGCTCGACCGGGGCCATCCACCTCAATCAGCCGATCGTCGGCATGGCGGCGTAGCCCGCCGGGTCAGTGCGCCGCAGCCCGCTCCGACGGCAGCCCTGCCCGACGGGCGGGCGTGGGAATCGCGAACACCATCAGGAAGCTGATCGCGAACACGCCGATGGGGTAGAGCAGCGCGCGCTCCACGGACCCCTCGAAGTCGGCGCCCAGCGCGGTGGTGGTGGCGCGCTGGAAGGCGGCGGCCACGGCAGGTGACCTGCTCGTGCCGCCCTGTGCCTGCAACCGCGCGCAGCTGGGGGGTGTGGCCGAGGGGTCGCTCTCGTTGGCGCGGTCGTGAAAGCAGACCTGGAAGCCCTGCACGGCACGGTCGACAACTGCGGGGGGCAGGTGCTGCGCGGTGAGGTCGGCGCGCAGCTGCGGCACGGCTTGCGCGCTGGAGGTGTCGGCCCGACCCCCGATGAGCCCGAAGAAGATGACACCGACGACCGCAACTCCCATGGCGCCGCCGATCTGCTGCAGCGTGGTCAGCACGCCGGACGCCGAGCCGGCGTCGCCGTGGTGGATGCCGGCGAGGATGATGTTGGTGAGCGGCGCGATGATGCAGCCCATGCCCAGGCCGGCCACCA
>CAZCJX010000123.1:0-7807 GCA_964499205.1 uncultured Actinomycetes bacterium
GGTCGTCGAGGTCGCGGTGCCGGAACACCTCGACGCGCCCGCGCGACAGCCGCGCGCCGTCGATGATCGACGCGTGGTTGCGCTCATCGCTGAACACCACCGCATCCGGCCCGCCCAGCGCCTGCAGCACCGCCAGGTTGGCCGCATACCCGCTCGGCGCCAGCGTCGCCGTCGCCGCTCCCTCGAACGCGGCCAGCTCCTCCTCCAGCGCCGCGATGGCCGCATGGCAGCCACTGAGGTGGCGCGACCCCGTCGCCCCCGACCCGTCCGCCAGCGCCGCCTCCGCCGCCGCCCGCCGCACCGAGGGATGCGCCGCCAGCCCCAGGTAGTCGTTGCCGCTCAGCACCACCACCCGCCGCCCGTCGACACACGCCACCGGTCCGCTGCCGCCGGTCCGGGACCGCGGCGACCGCAGCAGCCCGGCGGCGGCGTCGGCGGCGAGCTGCTCGCCCGCCCAGGCGAGCGGCCCGGTGGTGGAGGCGACGGTCATCGGCGGGTGAGTGTAGGCGCTGCGGTACCCTCTCCACCCCATGGCCCAGCACCCCGCCGAGCCGGCGCAGCGCTCACCCGACGCCTACGACCACACCACCGTCGAGGCGAAATGGCGGCAGCGCTGGGCCGAGGAGCAGACCTACAAGGCCGATCTCGACCACCCGGCGCGGCCCTACTTCAACCTGATGATGTTCCCGTACCCCTCGGCCGAGGGGCTGCACACGGGACACTGCTTCACCTTCAGCGGGGCCGACGCGCACGGGCGCTTCCGGCGCATGCAGGGGTTCGAGGTCTTCCAGCCGATGGGCTGGGACGCCTTCGGCATCCACAGCGAGAACTACGCGCTCAAGGTCAACGAGCATCCCGCCCGGCTGACCCCGCGCACGGTGGCCAACTTCAAGCGCCAGATGCAGCGCCTCGGCGCCGGCTTCGACTGGTCGCACGAGCTCAACACTACCGACCCGGCCTACTACCGCTGGACGCAGTGGATCTTCGTCACCCTGATGAAGGCGGGGCTCGCCGAGCAGAAGGAGGCGCCGGTCAACTGGTGCCCCAACGACAAGACGGTGCTGGCCGACGAGCAGGTGATCAACGGGCGCTGCGAGCGCTGCGACGCCGTCGTCGAACGGCGCGTCCTCAAGCAGTGGTTCCTGCGCATCACCGAGTACGCGCAGCAGCTGCTCGACGGGCTGGACACCATCGACTGGTCGGACGTGGTCACCACCGCGCAGCGCAACTGGATCGGGCGCAGCGAGGGGGCGATGATCCGCTTCGACCTCGAGGGCTGCGCCCAGCCCGACGTCACCGTGTTCACCACGCGTCCCGACACTCTCTTCGGCGCCACCTTCCTGGTCATCGGCGCCGATCACCCGCGGCTGTTCGACTTCGTCGCCGAGGACCGGCGCGAGGCGGTCGAGCAGTGGCGCAGGGCGCTGCCCGCCGAGGCCGACGAGCCCGACTTCTCGATCGGCATCGACCTCGGCTCCAAGGGCGTGCACCCGCTCACCGGCGCGCGCATCCCGGTGCACGCCGCGCCCTACGTCCTCGGCGGCTACGGCACCGGGGCGATCATGGGCGTGCCGGCGCACGACGAGCGCGACCACCAGTACGCGCGCATGCACGGCCTGCCCATCGTCGAGGTGATCAGCGGCAGCGCGGCCGACATCCAGGAGCAGTCCTGGAGCGGCACCGGGATCATGGTCAACTCCGGCGAGTTCACCGGGCTCCCTTCCGAGGAGGGGAAGAAGCGCGTCGTCGCCAGGCTGCAGGAGCTGGGCCGCGGCGAACCGGCGGTGCAGTACCGCCTGCGCGACTGGCTGATCTCGCGGCAGCGCTACTGGGGCCCGCCGATTCCGGTCATCCACTGCCAGAACTGCGGCCCTGTCCCGGTGCCCGAGGACCAGCTCCCCGTGCTGCTCCCCGACGTCGACGACTTCAAGCCGATCGGCACCGGCGAGTCACCGCTGGCCGCGGCGCACGACTGGGTCAACGTCGCCTGCCCGCAGTGCGGCGGCCCGGGCCGGCGCGAGACCGACGTGTCGGACACCTTCCTCGACTCCTCGTGGTACTTCCTGCGCTATCCCTCGACGGAGTTCGACGACCGGCCCTTCGACCACGACCGCACCTGGACCTGGCTGCCGGTGAGCATCTACATCGGCGGCAAGGAGCATTCGGTGCTCCACCTGCTCTACGCCCGCTTCGTGATGCGCGCGCTCTACGACCTCGGGCACGTCCCCGCCCCCGAGCCGTTCCCGGTGTTCCGGGCGCACGGGATGATCATCAAGGACGGCGCCAAGATGTCGAAGAGCCGCGGCAACGTGGTCTCGCCCGACCTCTACATGGACCGCTACGGCGCCGACACGCTGCGCGTCTACCTGCTCTTCCTCGGCCCCTACGACCTGGGCGGCGACTTCCGCGACGAGGGCATCGCCGGTGCGGTGCGCTTCCTCCACCGCGTGTGGCGCCTCGGCACCGCCGAAAGCATGAGCGACGCCGACCCGCGCGCCGACGACACCCGAGAGCGCCGCCGCCACGCGCTGGTCAAGGGTGTCACCGAGCGCATGGAGTCGCAGCGCTACAACACCGCCATCGCCCTGCTGATGAGCTTCGCCGACGAGCTGACCGGCGACGCCTCGCGCGGCGAGCTGCGCCGCGTCGACGTGGAAACCCTGGTGCAGCTGCTCGCTCCCCTGGCACCGCACATCACCGAGGAGCTGTGGGAGCGCACCGGCCACACCGGCTCGATCCACCACTCGCCATGGCCCGCCTACGACGAGGCGCTCGCCGCCGCGCGCGAGGTGACCATCGCGGTGCAGGTCAACGGCAAGCGCCGCGACGAGATGCAGGTGGCCGCCGGCACGCCCGCCGACGAGCTGCAGCGCTTGGCGCTGGAGCTGCCGCGCATCCAGGCGGTGCTCGGCGGCGCGCAGCCGCGCAAGGTGATCGCAGTTCCGGACAGGATCGTCAACATCGTCGCCTGACGCGGCGACGGCGGCACCGAGCCCGAGGGGCGGACGCCTCCATCACGCAGGGCGGCCGCCCCTCAGCGGGCCACGCCGCGTGCACCACAGCACACGATGCGCGGCCGGAGGCGGATCAGGGCGAGGGGTTACGCCTCCGCCTGCGCGGGCTGGTGCAGGAGGGCTCGGGTGGCCGCCACGCGGCAGGCGAGCATCTCCAGAACGTCATCGAGCTGGCGCCTCATCTGGCCGGCCAGCTCGATCGGTTGGTTGTCGACTTCCCGCAACAGCGCTGACAACCGAAGCGCCTTCTGCTCGATCTTCGCAACGACCTCTTGCGGCTCCGTGGCCGTTGCGGCCAAGAGATTCGGCTCCATCCACACTCCTCCGTGGCCGGGCGACGCGGGAAGGAAGGAATCGCGTCGTCGCGGATGTTGCCGGCGCGCCCCGGCAGGCAACCCGGGCGGCCTCGAGGACGATGCTAGGGGGTGCCGCGGCCGATGACAAGGTCCTCGGGCAACCTGTTGCCAAGGCCTTCGGCCAGCCGTTGCACGCCGTCGCACCAGACGTGCGGAACGCCGCGCGTCCCGCGCTACACGCGCATCCAGCCGGAGTCGAGCCGGGTGCCCGCCTCCCACCAGATCACCCCCTGGTGCGCCTGCGCCGGCGCCAGCCAGACCTCGTCGCCGCGCGGCACCAGCCGCGAGCGCACGGCCGCCTCCATCGCCGCCCAGCGCGGCGAATCCCGCCCCACCCCCAGGCGGGTGGCGGCGTCGGCCACGGCGGCCTCGGCGTCGGGGTAGTTCCAGCGCGATTCCGACGGGTGCAGGGTGACACTGGCCGGGATGCCGATCTGCAGCAGCAGGTTGTAGAGGTCGACCAGGCTGGGCATGGGCGCCCGCTCCTCGCCGTGCACCGCGGCGAAGACGTGGTTGAGCACCTCGTCCGGCTGCCCCAGCCGCGCCACCACCACCACCGCGCACCGCGCCGCGCGGTCCAGCGCGCGCACGAAGGGCACGATGTCGGCGATGGGGTAGACGACGTGGGCGCAGAGCACCACCTCGGCGCTGCCCACCCGCGCCTCCGCCTCCGGCCAGGCCGCCTGCTCCACGGCGACGGACACGTGGCGCTCGCGTGCCTCCTGCTCCAGCAGCGCCGCCATCGCCGCGTTGGGCTCGACGGCGAGCACCCGCGACCCCAGCTCGGCCAGCGGCACCGCGTAGCGCCCGGTGCCGGCGCCGACGTCGAGCACCCGCCCGTCGCCGGCGGGCAGCTGGGCGCGCACCCGCTCGATCACCGGGTCGTCGCGCCGCACGCCGCGGCTGAAGCGGGCGAAGGCGGCGGCGCGGCGCGTCCAGAAGTCACCGCCGGGGTGGAGGATGCCGAGCCGCTCCCACTGCTCCTCGCGGGCGCGCACCAGGGCGTGCCAGCGGTGCACCCAGTCGACGCCGCCGAAGCCGTCCATCAGGCGGCGAAGGCTAACCAGCCGGGGTGGGGTTCCGAAAGTCGCCGTGCGTGTCGTCGTGCGAGTCGCCGCCCGGCCGGTCGTCGGGCGCCTGGTCCGCCCCGTCGGGCTCGTCGGCCTCGCCGGGCTCGTCGGCCTCGTCGGCGAAGTCCTCGGGACCGAACTCCGGCTCGGGCTCCGGCTCGCCGGTGGCGCTGCGGGCCATGCGCTCCAGTGCCGCCTGCACTCCGTCGTGCAGCCGGCGCCGCCCCATCACCCGCCGCATCAGCCAGCCGAAGAAGGCCGGGCGCACGTAGATGATCGCCTCCACGGCGGTGGCCTCCTCGCCGGCGGGCTCCAGGGTGAAGTGCTGCACCACCGTGCCCAGCCCGGCCCGCGTGGTGGCGCGATACTCGCCCTCGGCGACCCGCTCGATGGTCGCCTTCCGGTCCGCCCCCAGGGTGCGGGCGAACTCCTCCTCGACGTCGACGATGGGCAGCTTGATCACCACGCTGCCGCCGGCCACGGGCTTCATCAGGGCGACAGCGTAAACGCCGGTCGCGATCAGGCGTTGGCGGTGAGCCGCTGCCCCAGGTCGGCGGGGATCTGCTTGGTCACCACCACGAAGCGCGGGTCGTAGTCGCCCGAGTAGTTGCAGGTCTGCAATGTCAGGCGGTTGTCGCCGCTCGGACGCAGCCACTCGAAGTCGTTCCAGCGCACGTCGGCGTGGATCTCGGTGATCTGGTAGTAGAGCTTCTGCCCCGGCGACATCTCGACGATGACCACGTCGCCGACCTTGGCGTGGTGCAGCCCGAGGAACATGCCCCGGCGGTCGTGCGCGTAGAGATAGGTGTTGCCCGGCTGGCCCAGCGGCGCGGTGTTGGGGTACTGGTAGGCGATCGGCAGCGGCGGCGGCGCCTTGCCGTCGCCGGGCTTGATGGCCAGGTCGATGTCGAGCTGGGTGCTGTAGATGCGGGGATAGCCCTTGACGGTGCTGTCGTCCGCGCTGCCGCCGACGATGGCGCCGATCACCGAGCCCGGCGCGCGGAGGATGGCGGCCAGCGGCGGGCGGGCGGCGGGGATGAGCAGCGCCACCAGGCCGATCGCGGTGGCCAGCGCCATCGCCGTCCAGGCGGTGGTGATGGTCCGCTCGCGGGTGCGGAACATGAAGCTGCGCCGCAGCCGGGCGCCCAGGGCGAGCAGCCCGAGGAAGCGGGCGATGCCGGCCAGGCTGACCGGCTCGCGCCGGGCGCGCCCCAGCGGGCTCGGAGGAATCATGGCGTGCTGCATCAGGAGGTGGTGACCTGTGTCGCTGGCAGGGCCGCGGGAGCGCCCCTCGCCGGGTTAAGACGCCGCCGGTCCGCGAGGTCTTGCGACGCCGTGCGGGGCCTCCGCGGCGGCGCGTCTAGTAGACTCCGGCCCCGCCGAACGACCACGAGCGCGGATGGCGGAACTGGTAGACGCGCGGGACTTAGGATCCCGTGGGGTGACCCGTCCGAGTTCGAGTCTCGGTCCGCGCACACCACTGCGCGCGCCCGCGGCCTCGACCCGTCGCCGCGCCGGCGCCCATCCCACCCAGGAGCCAACCGCTTCGTGAGCCCCGCCACCACCACCTCCGAGCTGACCGTCACCGCCGAGCGCAAGCCCGGCTCGCTCGTCGAGCTGCGCATCGAGGCGCCCGCCGCGGAGGTCGACGCCGCCGTCGCCCGCGCCGTCCGCAGCGTCGGCAACCGGGTGCGCATCCCCGGCTTCCGCCCCGGCAAGGCGCCCGCCCAGATCGTCGAGCGCGTGGTGGGCTGGGACGCCATCAAGCAGGAGGCGGTCGACGCCCTTCTCCCCGACATGTACTCGCGCGCCCTGGAGCAGGAGAGCGTCGACGCCATCGGCGAGCCCGAGGTGAAGCTGGGTGAGCTGGAGCGCGGAGCTCCCTTCTCCTTCACCGCAACCGTCACGGTGCTGCCCGAGGTCGACCTCGGCGACTACGCCAACGAGCTGCGCGTCGAGGAGGAGAAGACCGAGATCACCGACGAGCGCGTCGACGAGGTGATCGAGGAGCTCCGCCGCCGCCACGCCGACCTCGTCCGCGTCGAGGACCGCCCGGTGCAGGCCGGCGACGTCCTCCGCGCCACCCTGACCATGCGCCGCGACGGCGAGGTGATCAGCGGGGAGCAGGAGGAGCGCGACGTCGAGGTCGACCGCGAGCGCCTCCTGCCCGGCCTCGCCGACGCCCTCCTCGGCCTCAACGCCGGAGACACCCACACCCTCTCCCTGACCCTGCCCGAGGACTACTCCCGCGAGGAGCTCCGCGGCGCCACCGTCGAGGTGGAGGTCACCGTGCACGAGATCCGCGAACGCCACCTGCCCCCGCTCGACGACTCCCTCGCGGTCCTCGACGGCCACGGCACCACCCTCGCCGAGCTGCGCCAGCACTACCGCGACCGCCTCGCCGAGGTCGCCGGGCGCGAGGACGAGGAGCGCTACGAGAGCGCCGTCCTCTCCGCGCTGCGCGACCGCGTCTCCGTGGACGTGCCCGAGGTGCTGGTGGATCGGGAGATCGACAACCAGCTCACCGAGATGTCCGTCCAGCTCGCCCAAGCCGGGTTGCAGCTCGAGCGCTTCCTCGAGTACTCCGGACAGACTCTGGAGCAGGTTCGCGGGGAGCGGCGCGAGGGGGCTGTGCAGCGGGTCAAGCTCGACCTGGCGCTGGCGGCGCTGGCCAAGGCGGAGGGGGTGGAGGTGGACGAGGCGGATGTCGAGCGCGAGGAGAAGAGGCTGGCGTCTGGGCGTCGGCTTTCTGCGGAGCAGCGGAGGAGGTTGCACCGGTCGGTGCATCAGGATCTGCTGATTCGGGGGGCGGCGCAGAGGGCGCTGGAGATCGCGCGGGGGGAGGGGTAGGGGTTCTCCTCCCTCCCTTCGAAGGGCCTCTGGAGGGGCGGCGGATCAGGGCACATGCTCGCCCTGCTCAGACAGTCCTCGTACTGCCGGCGCGCGCCTGCGGCGCATCTGCGCCGGCGCCTGCGGAACTCGCCGGGCGAGCATGTGCCCTGCTCCGCACAGTCCATCGAGCGCTTGGTGCTTCGCACGCATCGAGCTCATTCCCGCCCCTTCGGATGCCGCCCGCCTGGAGACGCGCCCCGCCCCCCTGGTAGGGGAGGGGAGACTTCGAGGTGACCCCTCCCCTAAGTTATTGGGCGGTCGAACAGCGGCGCGAAGCAAGGACACCTCGAAGTTCTGGCGGGGAGCAGGGCACATACCCGCCCGGCGAGTTCCGCAGGCAGCCGACGGCTGCCGAGGACTGTCTGAGCAAGGGCGGGTATGTGCCCTGCTCCCCGCCCCCCTTCGAAGTGGCCAAGAACGTGGGGCGGCACTCCAGAAGACCGCCCCTATAATGACCCGCACCATGACGCCCCAG
>CAZCJX010000124.1:0-2733 GCA_964499205.1 uncultured Actinomycetes bacterium
GTAGAACTGCTCCTCGACCGCCAGTGACCACAGGTGCTGCAGCGCATCGGGTGCGGAGAAGGCGGCGAAGTACGACTGCTGGTGCCCGATGAGGAACCAGTTGGTGGCGTAGCCCAGCGCGGCCAGCGCGTCGAGACGCAGCTGTGCAGCGCCGCTCAGCCGCAGCGCCACCTGCCACGCCAGCACCGCGGCGAGCAGCAGGTACAGCGCGGGCAGCAGCCGGCGGGCGCGCCGCATCCAGAAGGAGCGCAGCCCGAGGCGCCCGGTGCCGCGCTGCTCGCGCAGCAGCAGTGAGGTGATCAGGAAGCCGCTGAGGACGAAGAACACGTCGACGCCCATGAAGCCGCCGGGCAGCCACTGCGGCCGCGCGTGGTACACGATCACCGCGGCGACGGCCAGCGCGCGCACACCGTCGAGCGCGGGCCAGTGCACCGGGCGGCTGCGCGCGTTGGGTGGCGCGGGTCGCAGTCGCAGCGATGCGGTGACGCCGTCGCGCGGCGCATGACGCGCTGGGCGCGGGCGTCGCGCGGTGCGGGTGACGGCGGGCTGCGTGGTCAGGTGCTGTGGTGCAGTGCTGGAAAGGATGGTGCGACGCGGATAGTATGCGCTGCTCCGACTCCGCGTGGGCGCGCGATGTCAGCCGTTGTTGATGACGATTCTGTGCGCGGCCCGGCCCACGGTGATGGCGCCGGCGGTCACCGTGACGGTGATCAGGTAGCGGCCTTTGAGCGTGTAGCTGTGCGCGGTGACGAAGGTCGTGCCCGTCAGCGCGACGGATTGCGGGGCGTTGCCGTCGCCCCAGTCGACCACCAGGCTGCACCACGCGCAGGAGCTCAGTGAGCCGCTGACGGCATAGCTCACGCCCCGGTGGACGCTGCCAGGGCGCACGGTGAGGGAGATCGACACGGGCAGAGCCGCCGGCGCGGGACGCGGGCCGACCGCCGGCGCCGAGTGCGGCGGGTTTGTGAACACTGTTGCCGAGCCACGCGCCCCAGGAACGGGCACCACCGCAGGCGGCGACACGCCCGGCTCAGTGGCGTGCACCACCACGCCCGGCGGCGCGATCAGCGGCCCTGGGCTCGGCGCGGTGGGGGTGGCGGTGGAGTGCACCCCGGCCACCCCCGCATGCGGCCGCGCCGGCGCGGCATACGGCAGGCCCACCGGCAACAGCCCCACCACCGCGGCCAGCGTCCCCGCCACCGCCACCGCGCCGCCGCCCGCGGCGACTCCCGGCCGCACCCGTCCCGTCACCCGCGCCACCACCCCCGCCAGCGGCACCTGGGCCACCCCCGCAGCGAACCCCGCCACCCGCCACAGCCGTCCCAGCGAGATGCTCAAGAAGGCGCGGCACACGTCGGGATCGAACTGCGTCCCGGCCCGTCGCACCAGCTCCTCGCGCGCCGCCCCGGGCGACACCGGCCGGTTGTACCCGCGCCGCGCCGTCATCGCCTCGAAGGCGTCGGCCAGGGCGACGATGCGCCCACCGAGCGAGATCTCCAACCCGCGCAGCCCGCGCGGGTAGCCGCCGCCGTCGAAGTGCTCGTGGTGGTGCTCGACGGTCGACGCCCACGGTCCCAGCCAGGGTCGCACCGCGCCGAGCAGCCGGTCGCCCTCCTCGGGATGCCGGCGCAGCGCCCGCCACTCCTCGGGATCGGGCGGGGCCGGCTTGCGCAGCACGTCGCCGGGCACCTCCAGCTTGCCGATGTCGTGCAGCAGCGCCGCCCAGCGGAGCAGGTGGCGGTCGTGCTCGGGGAGGTGCATCTCCTCGGCCAGCATGTCGGTGAGGATGCGGACGCGCTCCGCGTGGCCGCGGGTGCGCGGGTCGTGCACCGCCAGCGCGGCGACCAGGGTGAGCACGCGCTGCGCCGCCTCAGGCCCCTCGGCGTCGCGGTGCCGGCTCAGCGCCTCCAGCTCGGCGCGCAGCTGGGCCACCGAGCCGCCCCGCCGCCACATCCGGAAGCGCCCCGGCGCGCGGTCGGGGAACACCAGCGAGAGCTCGAAGAGCGCGGCCAGCGGCAGCAGGCGGCGGACGCCGCGGTCGGCGGCGAGCAGCACCAGCAGCGTGCCGGCCAGCACTGCCGCCCACCACAGCAGCACACCCCACCACGTCGTCGGCCGCGGCAGGGCGCGGCCGAGCAGGATGGTGGTGGCCACGGCGAGCAGCACCGGCAGCGCCAGGGCGAGCAGGCGCAACGTCGCCGCCAGCACGGGACGCCGATCCCAGTGCCGTGCCGTCCCCCACCCGCCTTCCGTGAGCGCGGGGTCGCCCATCGCAGAGGGTACGGTGACAGGTCGGGGCTTCGAGTTCAAGCCAGGAGCAGCCGCAACGCCGCCGGGCCGTGCGACGATTGCCGCCGCCATGCCCCGTTCCACCACCCGCCCCACCCGCGAAACCCACGACGTTCCGGTCATTCCCGGCAGCTTCCGCCACGAGGGCCACCGCCTCGCCTACACCGAGTACGGCGAAGGCCCACGCATCGCCGTCCTGCTGCACGGCCTGCTGCTCTCGCAGCGCATGCACGAGCGCCTCGCCATGGACCTGGCCAGGCGCGGCAACCGCGTGGTCACCCTCGACCTGCTCGGCCACGGCAGCTCCGACCGCCCCCGCGACATGTGGCATCACTCGATGGCGCTGTACGCCGAGCAGGTGCTCGCCCTGCTCGACCATCTCGGCGTCGACGAGGCGGTGGTCGGCGGCACCTCGCTCGGTGCCAACGTCACCCTCGAGGTTGC
>CAZCJX010000124.1:2833-7719 GCA_964499205.1 uncultured Actinomycetes bacterium
CACCGCCGCGAGCGCAGCACCTTCACCACCCCGGCGCTGGTCATCGGCCATCGCCGCGACCCCATCCATCCCTTCTCCGACGCCGACCTGCTCGCCGGTGAGCTGCGCAACGGGCGCCTGGTGGAAGCCTCCACCATCCTGGAGCTGCGCATGTCGCCTGAGCGGCTCACCAAGGAGATCGCCGGGTTCCTCGACGAATGCTGGGCACCGCGCGCCGCCGTGGAACGCCGCCGCAGCACCAGGCGTCGCGCCGCGGCGAGCTAGCCGGAGCTCCTCCGGTGGAGGAGCTTGGCCAGCTCAGCCAGGACCAGGCAGGCCAGGCCGGCGCCGATGCCGAGGAGGACGTCGTCGACGTGCAGCGGCGCGAAGTGAAAGAGCGAGCGCAGCGCGGGGATGCCGAGCACCGCGGCCAGCACCGCCGCGGCGCCGACGACGATCGCATCCAGCGCGCGGTTGGCGATGCCCAGCGTGGCCACCACCGAACGTGACCACGAGCGGTTGCTCAGGATCAGGCCAAGGTTGGCCATGACCAGGCCGATGAAGACCACCGCGCGCGTCTCGTCGTCGCTGTTGCCGGCCAGGACGCTGACCCGCAGGACGACAAGCAGCACGGCGAGCGCGATGCCGCCCTGCAGCGCGCTGACCGCCAGGGTGCGGCCGGAGAACAGCGGACGGCGCGGGTCGCGCGGCGGGCGGCGCATCACCGCCGGCTCCTCGGGCTCGTTCTCGAAAGCGATGGAGCAGGCCGGGTCGATGACCAGCTCCAGGAAGACGATGTGCACCGGCATCAGCACCAGCGGCCAGCCGAGCAGCACGGGCAGCAGCGACAGCCCGGCGATGGGGACGTGCACCGCGACCACGTAGGCCATCGCCTTGGTGAGGTTGTCGAAGATGCGCCGGCCCAGGCGCACGGCGCGCACGATCGAGGTGAAGTCGTCGTCGAGCAGCACCAGCGACGCGGCTTCGCGGGCCACGTCGGCGCCACGTCCGCCCATGGCGATGCCGATGTTGGCCGCCTTGAGGGCGGGGGCGTCGTTGACGCCGTCGCCGGTCATCGCCACCACCTCGCCACGCCGCTTCAGCGCCTGCACGATGCGCAGCTTCTGCTCCGGCACGACACGGGCGAACACCGACACGTCGCCGATCCGCTGCGCCAGCTGATCGTCGTCGAGGGCGCGCAGGTCGTCGCCGGTGAGCACCGTGCCGCCGGCGTCGAGGCCTGCCTGCCGGGCGATGGCGGTGGCGGTGAGCGGATAGTCGCCGGTGATCATGACCACGCGGATGCCGGCGCGCGCGCACTCCCGCACCGCGTCGGGAACGGTGGGGCGCACCGGGTCGGCGAGACCGACCAGGCCGTCATAGTAGAAGTGCAGGGTGCCCAGGTCGTCGGGCAATTGCCGTGCTGCGCCAGGCAGATCGGCATGGGCGACGCCGAGCACGCGCAACCCGCGCGACGCCTTCTCGCGGCTGCGTGCACGAACATCGGCGTCACTCGCTGCGTCGAGCTGGCACAGCGCAGCGACCGCCTCGGGCGCCCCCTTGGCGGCGATCGCCACGGCACCGCTGCGTTCGTCCCGCCAGGCGCGCGCCATCAACAGCATGTCGGAGCGCAGCGGATATTCGCGCACGACCGACCAGCCGCTGTCCTGCGACGAGGCCTGCACGCCGACCTCGGCGGCGAAGCGATGCAGGGCGCGCTCCATGGGGTCGAAGGGATCGTCGAGGCTGGCGCGCACCGCGTAGCGCGCCAGGTCCGGCACGGACCCATGCGCCGCATCGCCGGCGACGACGCGCATCTCGTTGAGGGTCAGCGTGCCCGTCTTGTCGACGCAGAGCACCGTCGCCGCACCGAGCGCCTCGATGGCAGGCATGCGCCGGGTCAGCACGTTCTGCTGCGACATCCGCCACGCGCCGAGGGCGAGGAACACGGTGAGGATGACGGGAAACTCCTCGGGCAGCACCGCCATGGCCAGGCTGATGCCGGCGAGCAGCCCGTCGAACCAGCCGTGCCGGGCCAGCCCGTAGGCGATCACCACCAGCACGCACAGCATCACCCCGCCGCCGGCCAGCCGGCGCACCAGGCGGTCGACCTCGCTCTGCAGCGGCGTCGCCTCCTCGGACACCGACTGCAGCGCACGCCCGATGCGGCCGATCGCGGTGTGCGCACCGGTGGCGGCGACGACTGCGAGTCCCTGCCCCCGCACCACCATGGTCCCGCTGTAGACGAATGGCTGGGCATCGCCGCCGGGTGCGGCCATCGCCGGCAACGCGGCGCCGGCGCCGGCGCCGGCGCCGAGGTGCACCGCCGACTTCACCACCGGCACCGACTCGCCGGTGAGCAGCGACTCGTCCGCCGACAGCGACGACGTGTGCACCACCACCGCGTCGGCGGGGACGCGGTCGCCCTCGGACAGCACGAGCACGTCGCCGCGCACCACCTCGCGCCCCGCCACGCGCACGCGCTCGCCGTCGCGGATCACCAGCGCGCGCGGGCTCGACAGGTCGCGCAGTGCGGCCAGGGCGCGCTCGGTCCGGCGCTCCTGCGACAGGGTGATGGCGATGACCACCACCACGAAGCCGAGCAGCATCAAGGCTTCGCTGAGGTCGCCGAGGACCAGGTACACCGCGCCGGCGGCGAGCAGCAGCAGGAACATCGGCTGCCGCGCCACACCCAGCACCACCGCCATCACGCCACGCGGCTCGCGCGAGGGCAGCTGGTTGGGTCCGTCGCGCTGCAGGCGCCGGGACGCCTCGGCGGAGGAGAGCCCGCGCAGCTGCGCGGCGGTCGCATCGGCCGGCGCTGCGGCGGGCGGGGTGGGGGAGACGGTGCTCATCGGTGAGGTGCGAACCACACTTCAGGGTCCCGCACGCCCCGCCTGGCGCGCCAGGGTCGAAATGGGCCGGCTGCGTGTGACAAACGTCCCCCGCCCGCTACCGTGTCGCGCAGTGTCCGTCGCCCGTCCCGATCCGCAGCGCCGCATCGTCATCGTCGGCATGATGGCGGTGGGCAAGACCACCGTCGGCACCGCGCTGGCGTCGCGGCTGGGCTGGCGCTACTGGGACAACGACGTCGAGCTGGAGCGCGACACCGGCCGCGACGTGCGCACCCTGGTGGCGCAGCTCGGTGTCGACGCCGCGCACGCCGAGGAGACGCGCGTGTTGCAGCAGGCGCTGGCGCTGGGCGACCCGGTGGTGGTCGCAGCGGCGGGCAGCGTGGTCGCCGATCCCGCTGCCGTTGCGCTGCTGCAGCGCGAGTGGGTGGTGTGGCTGCGCGCCAGCCTGGAGACCATCCAGAAGCGCATCCGCGCCGGCGCGCACCGGCCGTTTCTCGACGCGCATCTCACCCTGACGTTGCAGCAGCTCGACGCGGCGCGTCGCGGCACCTATCAGCGCCTCGCCGCCACCGTCGTCGACGTCGACGCGCTCACCGTCGATCAGTGCGTCGCCCAGATCCTCGCGGCGCGCGACCGCGACATGGCGACGCGGGCCTAGGGCGCGTCGTTGGTGGAGTGGCGCAGGGTGAGGCTGATGCGCGGACCGGCGTGGGCCACCTTGGGAACCGCGTGCTGCCAGGTGCGCTGCGTGGTGCCGCCGGTGACCAGCAGGTCGCCGCGGCCGAGCAGCAGGGTGCGCTGGGTGGTGCCGCCGCGGGGGCGGAGCAGGAAGCGGCGGGGATGGCCGAGCGAGACGATGGCCACCAGCGGGTCGTGCACGCTGCGCGGGATGCGGTCGCCGTGCCAGGCCACGCTGTCCCGCCCGTCGCGGTAGAGGTTGGCGTGGACGGAGTCGAAGTGGCGGCCGTAGCGCGCGGAGAGCAGGGCGCGGATGCGTTCGAGGATGGGCGGGAGCGTGTTCTCGTCCGGGTGGTAGGGCCACTGGGCGAGCAGGCGGGGATAGGTCTTGCGCTCGCCGTGGATCACCGTCTCGCCGGTGTGCCAGTCGGCGGTGTCGAGGATGTGCTGGAACAGCGCGTCGGCGCCGGAGACCCATGCGGGGGCGTGGTCGATCCACGCGGTGGCGTCGAGCTGGTCGCGCACCAGGGCGCTGAACGACGCGTCGACGTCGGGCTGCGGTGCGTCGCCGAAGAGCGAGGGCTGCCAGGCGAGGGCGGGGGAGGACATGGGATTTCCGAGAGCCAGCCTACCCGTGCGCGCCGCGGCGGGCGCTCGCGCGCAGGTCGTCCCAGGCCCTTCGGCGGCCGCCCTCGGTGACCATCGGCCGTGGCGCCGCGCGTGCCGCAGGCGTTGACTGAGCATCGAGACACCCTCGGGGCACGCGGTGCGAACCGACCGCTCCGACATCTCTGGTCAGGCCCGTGCCCGCGGCCACCGTGCCGCGGGCGCGGGTTACCGCCGTCCGCAAACGCGACACCGTGCTCGCCTCGTAGCATTGGGTGTCGAGCCGTGCCCGGACCCTCCCATCGACAGCCGGGCGGCGCCCGATGCCAGGAGATGCCGCGCTGATGACGACGAGCACCCCCGAGCTGGCAGTCGCCGAGGAGGTCCCTGTCCGCGAAGGGCAGTACGGCGAGCGGGTGGTCGCCGTCGAGCCCGGTGGGATCGAGTTCATCCCCCGCGCGGAGCGGCACGGGCGGCCGCGCCAGCTGTTCTGGACCTGGAGCTCGCCCAACCTCGAGTTCGCCACCATCTACGTCGGGGTGCTGCCCATCGTGCTCTTCGGCGGCGGCTTCTGGCCGACGGTGATCGGCATCGCCGTGGGCACCGCGCTGGGCTCGCTCACCCTCGGCATCCTCAGCACCTGGGGACCCCGCTTCGGCGTGCCCCAGATGGTGCAGAGCCGCGGCGCCTTCGGCTTCCTCGGCAACCTGCTCCCCGCCGGGCTCAACGCCGTCACCGCCGGCGTCGGCTGGTTCGCCGTCAACAGCG
>CAZCJX010000125.1:0-7679 GCA_964499205.1 uncultured Actinomycetes bacterium
AGATCGAGATGCACTTCCTGCCCGACATCTACGTCGCCTGCGAGGTGTGCAAGGGGCGGCGCTACAACCGCGAGGCGCTGGAGGTGAAGTTCCGCGGCAAGTCGATCGCCGACGTGCTGGAGATGACCGTCGACGAGGCGGCCCACCTCTTCGAGAACCAGCCGCGCATCGCCCGCAAGCTGCACACCCTGCAGGACGTCGGGCTGGGCTACATCCGGCTCGGCCAGCCGGCCACGCAGCTGAGCGGCGGCGAGGCGCAGCGCGTCAAGCTGAGCACCGAGCTGAGCCGGCGCGACACCGGGCGCACCGTGTACATCCTCGACGAGCCCACCACCGGCCTGCACTTCGCCGACGTCGAGAAGCTGCTCGGCGTGCTGCACCGTCTCACCGACGCGGGCAACACGGTGATCGTCATCGAGCACAACCTCGACGTGCTCAAGACCGCCGACCACATCATCGACCTCGGTCCCGACGGCGGCGATCGCGGCGGTGAGATCGTGGCGACGGGCACACCGGAAGAGGTGGCGGCGAACCCGGAGAGCGCCACGGGCGCGTACCTGCGGCCGCTGCTCGGGCAGCATGCGCAACCGTCCAGCGCAACGGCGCACGCGGCGCCGCCGGGCAGCAACGGCAGCGGCAACGGACGCAAGCCGGCGGCGCGCGGGCGCACGCGCACTGCACGCGCTGCAGCAGCGGTGTAGCCGGGAGTTTGTGCAGCGCGTCGGAGGATTCCGGCGCGACGCGAGGCTACGCTGGGCGCGAGCGTGGCAAGCACACGCTGCGGCCTGACGCGGTGCGTCGAAGATCAATGACCAGCGCCCCTTGCGCCCCGGCACCCCCGTCCGGATCATTGGGGCGCGACGGACAGCCAACCACACCGAGGAGGACCTCCATCGTGGTACTCACCCTCGTCGCCGAGGTGCTCTCCGGGGAGACGCTGATCACCCCGGGTGGCGTGGTCGACACGGTCACCGCGTGCGGGCTCGAAGCCTTCACCTGGGACGGCTGGCTCCAGGAGTTCCAGGAGCAGCAGCTGCGCGAGCAGGCGGCCGAAGAGGCGCCCGCCATCGAGGTCACCGGCGCCGACGCCAGCGCCGTGGAGCTGCGCGCCGACTGAGAGTCGGGCCGGGGTGGAGGTGTCCCACACCGCCTCCGCCCCGGCCCTTCCCCTGAGGGGTTCCCCCGGAAACCCCCAGGATGCGGTAGTTTTCTCCGATGATCTCGCCGATCTCCCCGGAGGGGGACGAGCGCCGCGTCCGTCTGCGCCGCCTCGACGACTGTCTCGACGTTCTCGAACAGGCCCACGAGCTGGACGTCACCGTGGTCACCGATCGGATCGCCGACCTGGTCTCCGAGCGGGTGCCGACGATCAAGCCCGGCATGCTCGTCGCCGACGCCATCGAGGAGGTCCTCCGCCAGCAGGAGCCGTACATGGTGCAGCTCCGGCCCGAGGTGGCCTCCCGGCGTGTCCGCCGCCGCCGCGACCCGTTCGACGTCAGGCTCCTCCTCAGTCGCCGCTGACCGCGGCCGACAGGGGATCGGTGGGGGGAACCCTCTGGCGGCAGCGCGTCCACCGCTGGCCCCTGCCCGGACGCGTACACTCCGGCCGGCATGAGCGCCTTTTTTGATCCGCGCGGCGAGGGTCGCAGCCAGTGGCCGCCGCGAGGCGGGCGCCCGCGGGTGGTGCGCACCGGGCCGATGCTGCCACGCCGCCGGCTGATCCTCTTCGGGATCATCGCCGCGATCGTCCTGATCGTCGTCATCCTCGGTTCGCTGATCGGCCTGCGCGTCCAGATCCTCTTCCTCGACAGCCTCGGCCACAGCAACGTCTTCTGGACGCCCTTCTGGACCCAGGTGGTCCTCTTCCTCATCGGCCTGGCCATCACCGGCGGCCTGGTCGGGCTCAGCATCCCCCTGTGGGTGGTCGGCGCCGGCGCGCTCGACCGCCGCGCCGGGCGCTACGCGCTGTGGATCGGCATCGCCGTCGCGGTCATCGCGGGCATCGCCGGTGGCGTGTTCCTCGCCCAGCAGTGGCAGGACGTCCTGCTCTGGCGCAACGGCACCAGCTTCGGCCGCAGCGACCCCGTGTTCCACAAGGACTTCTCCTTCTTCCTCTTCACCCTGCCGGTGATCGACGACCTCATCGGCCTCGGGTGGGCCGCCGCGGTGATCGCCCTGGTCGGCGCCATCGTGGTGGCGGTGGTCGCCCTGGTGGTGGAGACCTCGCCGCAGGACCTGCCGCTCCCCCTGCGCCCCCCGCCGGGACGCTCGCCGCGCGATGCCATGCGCATCGGCGTCAGCCACGCCGGCCTGGCGCTGGCCGCCGTCTTCGTCCTCGCCGCGCTGAGCGCGCACTTCGGCGTCTACCACCTCTCGACGTCCTCGCACGACAGCTACGTCGGCCTCGACGCCACCCAGCGCAACGTCATCCGCCCCGTCCTCGGGGTGCTGCAGTGGGTGGCGGTGGTGTTCGCCGTCGCCGCCGTCGCCGTGGTGCTGTGGCGCCGCCGCGCCTCGCCGACGGCGACCGGCATCGTGCTCGGCTCGATGCTGGTGGCCTGGCTGGTCCTGGCGGGGCTCTCCCAGGGCATCCCCGCCGCCATCTACCAGGGCGCCAGCGTCAACCCCAACGCGCAGAGCGCGCAGTCGCCGACCATCGCCGACTACCTGGCCACCTCGCGCGACGCCTGGGGCCTGGAGACCGGCCGCGACGTCGACCGGCGCCAGTTCGGCGACCCGCCGGGCAGCGCGCCCACCGTGCCGGCGCCCGCCGACCTCGCCGCGGACCCCGGCACGCTGAAAAACGTGCGCATCCAGGACTACCGCCAGCTGCAGGAGACCTTCGCGCAGATCGACCGCAGCCGCGCCTACCAGATCTTCTCGACCATCACCGTCGACCGCTACAAGGCCGCCGACGGCTCGGAGACCCAGGTGATGCTCGGCCCCCGCGAGATCAGCGAGGACAGCATCCCCAACCCCACCTTCGTCAACCGCGCCCTCAACTTCACCCACGGCTACGGGATCACCGCGGTTTCAGTCAACACTGTCGGCAACGAGGGCAAGCCGCTGGTGCTCGCCGGGCAGCAGCCGCTCACCCTGGAGCAGCCCGACGCGCCGCCGGCGCTCGACGTCAAGGACCCGCGCATCTACTGCGGCCTGGCGACGACCCAGCCGGTGGCGGTGAACTCGCAGCAGGAGGAGTTCGACTACCCCTCCGGCTCGGGCGAGCTGAAGACGCGCTTCGGCGACAACGGCGGCATGCAGGTCCCCGGCGCCTTCGATCGCCTCGCCGTGTCGCTCAACCAGTTCGGCGGCCTCGACTTCTTCCTCACCAGCCAGACCACCGCCGACACCCGCCTGCTGCTGCACCGCCAGGTCAAGGACCGCATCCAGCAGCTGGCGCCGTGGCTCACCCTCGACAACGACCCCTACATCGTCGCCGACCCGAGCAGCGGCCACCTGGTCTGGATCGTCGACGGCTACGTCACCAGCGACCGCTTCCCCGACTCCTACCGGCTCGACAACGGCACCTCGTACATGCGCAACGCGGTCAAGGCCACCATCGACGCCCGCACCTGCGCCACCACGCTCTACGCGGTCGACCCGTCGGAGCCGCTGACCCACGCCTACAGCAGCATCTTCCCCGGGCTGCTCACCCCGCTCGACAAGATGCCCGCCTCGCTGCGCGCTCACCTGCGCTACCCCGAGGACCTCTTCCACGACCAGGCCCAGGTCTACACCGCGGCGCACATCACCGACCCCTCGGTGCTCTACAACCGCAGCGACCTCTGGCGCCTCGCCGAGGAGGACATCCAGGGCAACCAGCAGCCCACCATGGCGTACTACGTCGAGCTCACCCTGCCCGGTGAGACGCAGCCCCAGTTCGTGCTGTTGCAGACATTTTCTCCGGCGGCCAACGTCGGCGGCGGCACCGCCAATAACAACATGACGGCGTGGCTGGCGGCGCGCTGCGACTACACCACTGGGTTCAAACCGAAGCTCGTCGCCGTGCCGCTCAACAACGGGGCCAACGTGCTCGGTCCGCTGCAGTTCGACAACAACATCAACACCGACCAGAGGATCAGCCCGCAGCTGACGTTGCTGCGCGGCGGCGGCTCGACGGTGGTGCTGGGCAACGTCATCGTGCTGCCGTTCAACGGCAGGTCGTTCCTCTACGTGCGCCCCCTCTACGTGCAGGCCGCCAACGGCAGCTTCCCGCAGCTCAAGTACGTCATCGTCGGCACCCAGAACGCGGTGGCGATGGGCTCGTCGTTCGGCGACGCGCTGCAGAGCCTCTTCGGTCAGGCCATACCCGGAGTCCCGTCGGCCCCCGGCGCCGCGCCGCCGTCGGCGTCACCCTCGCCCTCGCCCGGCGCCTCGCCGACGCCGAGCGGGCCGCCGGCGGGGGTGTCGCAGCAGGTGTACACGCTGCTGCTCGACCTCTACCAGCACGAGCAGAAGGCGCAGGCGGCGCTGCAGAAGGGCGACTACGTCACCTACGGGCAGGAGCAGGCCGCCGCCAAGAAGGACATCGACCAGCTGGCCGCGCTCAACGTCGTCCCGTCGTCGACCCCGAGCCCCTCGTCGACCCCCAGCCCTTCGCCGTCGCCGTAGCGCAGGCGCGCCCGGGGGCCCGCCGGGGACCACCCCCGCGTGTACCCTGCCCGCGATGGAACTGATCGCGCCCGGGATCCGGCAGCTCGACACCCGGTTCGGCGGCTGGGACCAGATCACCGCCGGCTTCCTCGTCGAGGGGACGCAGCCGGCCCTGGTCGAGACCGGCGCGCGGACCAGCGTGGAGACGGTGCGCGAGGCGCTCGCCGCCGCCGGCCTGGGCCCCGACGACCTGCGCTGGCTGGTGCTCACCCACATCCACCTCGACCACGCCGGCGGCATCGGCGACCTCGCCCAGGCGTTCCCCAAGGCCACCGTGGTGGTGCACGAGCGCGGCGCGCGGCACCTCGCCGACCCCACCCGCCTGATCGACTCCGCGGCGCGCGTCTACGGCGACATGCTCGACACCCTCTACGGCCGCATGCAGCCGGTGCCGCAGGACCGCCTGGTCGCCGCCGGCGACGGCTACCGCATCGACGTCGGTGACGGCCACATGCTCACCCTGGTCGACTCGCCCGGCCACGCCAAGCACCACCACGCCGTGCTCGACGAGCAGACCGGCACGCTGCTGGTCGGCGACGCCGTCGGAGTGCGCCTCCCCGAGGTCGGCATCCTCCGTCCCGCCGTGCCCCCGCCCGACTTCGACCTCGAGCAGGCGGTGGCCTCGCTGCGGCGCTTCTCGTCGCTGCGCCCGTCGCAGGTGGTGCTCACCCACTACGGGCCCGTGCCCGACCCGCCGGCCACCCTGGAGGAGGCGGAGAAGGTCTTGCACGACTGGGTCGGCGTCGCCGAGGGGGTGATGCGGGACAGCGAGGACGCCGGGATCGACGACATCGCCGCCGCGCTGGCCGAGCGCTTCGCCGAGCCGCCCGAGGCCATCAGCGCGGCCGCACGCGAGAAGCTCGAGGTGCTCAACGGCTTCCACAGCAACGCGGCGGGGATCCAGCGCTACCTGCGCAATCGCCAGGCCTCCACGGCGTCACCGGCTTCATGAGCGACACCCGCCTGGGCCGCCGCTCCCTGCTGGCGGCGGTGGTGCTCAGCGCGTCGCTGGGCCTGGTCGGCGGCGCCGCGGCGGCGTGGGGCATCTACCAGCACTACGGTCCCACCGAGCGGATCATCACCCAGGTGCCGTCGAGCAGCGCGGGGTCGCCGGGCGGCTCGCCGCGCGCCGATTCGGTGGGATCGATCGCCAGCGCGGCGGCGCCGGGGGTGGTCAAGGTGCTCACCCGAGCGGTCACCCCCACCGACCTGCTCGGCTCGCCCAAGGGGTTCGCGGTCGGCTTCGTGGCCAGCTCCGACGGGCTGGTGGTGACCAGCGCCCACGCGCTGGCCGGCGCCACCGACCTGCGCATCGCGCTCTCCGACGGGCATGTCTACCCGGCGGTGGTGGCCGGGGCGGACGTGGCCCACGGCGTCGCCGTGCTCCGCGCGGTGGGGGCGGGCAACCTCGGTCCCCTGTCCTTCGCGCCCGGGGTGCCGGCGCCGGGCGACCTCGCCGTGGCGGTGGGCGCGCCGCCCTTCGGCGGGGTGAGCGTCACCTCGGGGACGGTGAGCTCGGTGGGGCGCTCGCTCACCCTGCCCGGCCCGGCCCAGCAGTCGAGCGAGGTGCTCGACGCCCTCACCGTCGACGCCACTCCCGACGCCGAGGACGACGGCGCACCGCTGCTCGACGCCGCCGGGCAGGTGATCGGGGTGGTGGTAACGGTCAACGGCGACGCGTCGCTCACCGGCGTCGTCGCGCTCAGTGGCCGTGACGCGGCGGCGCTGGTCGACCGCCTCTCCCACGGCGGCAGCTCGCTGCGGCCCACCTTCGGCGTGGCGGCGGTGCTGCTCGATCCCGCCACAGCGGCGGCGGCCGGGCTGCCCACCGGCGCCCTGGTGCGTGCCGTCACCGCCGGGGGGCCGGCGGCCAAGGCCGGGCTGGTGCAGGGCGACGTCATCACCGCGGTCAACGGGGTGCCGGTCGATGCCGGCCATCCCCTCGACGCGGCCGCGCTGGGGATCGAGTCCGGCCAGACGGTGAGCCTCAGCGTGACCCGGGCGGGGCAGACGCTGCAGGTGTCGCTCACCGTCGCCGACGGCAGCGCGTAGCCGGGCGGCCGCGCGTGGAGGGACGCCATCCGGGTAGCCTTGCTGCCCGATGGAGATCACCTTCGTCGGCCTGAGCTGCGTCCGCCTGCGCGGGCGCGACGTGCAGGTCGTCATCGACCCGATCCCGCCGGGCACGGCGCCCGGCCTGCCCAAGCTCTCGCCCGACATCGTCGTGCGCACCGAGGGCACCACCGACTTCGCCGCCCTGCGTCCGCGGGACGGCCGGCCCCAGGAGGTGAGCGGCCCCGGCGAGTACGAGCTGCGCGGGGTGCGCATCGTCGGCGTGCCCGCCGGCGAGACCACCATCATGCGGGTGGAGATCGACGACGTCCGCGTCGCCGCCGTCGGCCGCCTGCGCCGCCAGCTCACCGAGGACGAGATCGAGGCGCTGGGCCACGTCGACGTGCTGCTCGCCCCCGTCGGCGACGTCGACGCCTGCAACGCCACCGAGGCGGCCAAGCTGGTCGCCGCGCTGGAGCCGGCCATCGTCGTCCCGGTGCGCTACGCCGTCCCCGGCCTGCCCGGCGACTACGAGCCGGTCGACAGGTTCGCCAAGGAGATGGGCCTGGCCGAGGACGCCTGGGCGCCCCAGCCCAAGCTCAACCTGACCGGATCGAGCGGGAGCGTCGAGGAGACCCGCGTCGTCGTCCTCGAACCCCGCGCCTCGGCATCCGCCTAGCCTCCGCGAACATCAGTGCGTCCGGTCGACGGGCGGGTGGTACCATCTCCAAAACCCGCGCCTTTCGGAGATGCCTGCGTGGCCAAGTTCGTGTTCGTGACCGGTGGTGTCGTCTCGTCCCTGGGCAAGGGAATCACCGCAGCCAGCACCGGCACGATCCTCAAGGCCCGCGGCCTGCGCGTCGGCATGCAGAAGCTGGACCCGTACCTCAACGTGGACCCCGGCACCATGTCGCCCTACCAGCACGGCGAGGTCTTCGTCACCGACGACGGCGCCGAGACCGACCTCGACC
>CAZCJX010000126.1:0-7557 GCA_964499205.1 uncultured Actinomycetes bacterium
AGCGGAGAGCCGGCGCGCTCGGGCAGCCAGGGCACCTGGAACAGCCAGATGTACCAGGAGGCCAGCGCCTGCCGGCTGTCCAGCTGGGCGCGCAGCATCGCCGAGGGATGCGGCACCGACAGCGCGCTGAGGGTGCGCACCCGGTCGGGGTGCCAGGCTGCGGTGGCCCACGCCACCACGGCGCCCCAGTCGTGGCCGACCAGGTCGACCTTGTCCGCGCCGAGGCGGTCGACCAGGGTGACCACGTCGCCGACCAGGTCGGGGAGGCGGTACTGCCAGCGCCAGCGCGGCCGCGCGCCCGGTGAGTAGCCGCGCTGCTCCGGGGCGACGGTGCGGTAGCCGCGCGCGTTGAGCAGTGGGGTGACCGCCTCCCAGCACGCCGGCGACTGGGGAAAGCCGTGCAGCAGCACTACCGGACGGCCGTTGCGCGGCCCGCTGTCGACGACGCGAAAGCTCAGGCCGTCACGGCTGAAGGTGCGCATCTCTGCGCCTCACGCTAGCACCGGCGGCGTTCCGGTCAGGGTTGGCCGGAGCGCCGCCACCAGCCGCGCATCGGTGTCTCTTCCGACTAGTAGGTCCGGATGCGCGGCGCCAGCATGGGCAGCAGGGTGACCGCCTGGCCGCCGCCCGTGGTGGGAGCGGCTGCCGTGGTGGTCCTCGGTCCGCCTCCCGGGCACCACGGGTTGACCGGCACGCCGGCGCACGGGTCGGGCATCGACTCCAGGGTGGTGGGCACCGGCGGCAGGGTGAACTGCGGGTCGGGCCGCGGGTACGTCGCCGCTGGCAGGGTCGGGCAGGGGAAGACCAGCTGGCTGGCGCAGAGCACCTCGGCGGCGAGCACACCCTCGTCGCCGCCATTGGCGGTGGTGCACATGCCGTTGGTCGGCTGGTAGAGCGGGTTGGTCTCGATGCCGGCCGGGTCGGTGCCGTCGGGCACGCTGTCTCCGGAGAAGCAGTTGCCGGGGGCGTGCGGCGCGGTGGCCAGGCCGATGTCGCCGTTGCTGGGGTTGTTGAAAAAGCCGTTGACGGAGAACGTGTTGTTCTCGCTGACGTTGCCGTAGGCGGGGTAGTAGCAGGTCTCTTGGCCGGAGACGGGAACGTAGATGGTGCCGCCCTGGCACGCGGGCGCGTCGGCGGGTGGCGTCTCCTGGTCGGGCAGATCGGCGATCAGCTCACCCCAGGCGCCGTTGTGGGTCACCGTGTTGCCCGAGAGGGTGATGTAGGTGCTGCCGGCGAGGATCATGCCGGTGCCCACCGGCGCGCCGCCGGCCAGCGCGGCGCCGTTGCCCGGCACGTCGGGATTGTTGTTGTCGTGCACGTTGTTGTTCATCCAGACGGTGCACGACTGCGTGCCCAACGGGCCCGTCTGGCCCGGCGGGCAGAGGCCGATCTGCGGCGAGGGCCAGTCGTCGTTGTTCTGCGAGTTGCTGACCAGGCCGGTCTTGTTGTTGTCGCACTCGTTGTCGGCGACGAGCAGGTAGCCGCCGGCGTTGGTGCTGCTGAGACACAGCGCGCTGTTCTCGCCCTGGTCGTACTGCATCACCTGGTTGCACTGCTGCTGGCAGGCGCCGATGTAGTACGCGCTGTCCGCCATGTTGCTGGCGTAGGAGTGCTTGAACCAGCCGTTGGTGGAGTTGCTGGAGAAGATGCCGTAGTCGCCGGCGGGGTAGTTGACCCCGCAGCATGGCCCGAGCGCGCCGGCGACGGTGCTGGAGTACGTCGACGTCGCCGTCAGGTAGTTGCCCCAGAAGCCGCTGAGCCCGATGTGGCCGCCGCCGTCGCCGCCGTTCCACCACACCTGCTCACCCTCGCCGGTGCCGTCGAGGAAGTTGCAGACGGTGAGGTTCTCGATCCAGGTGTTGTCCGCCTTGAAGACTTCGACGCCGTTGCGGTTGAGCACGCCCTGGTCGGCCGGCTGGTTGCTGCACTGCGGTGCGCCGGGACGGGTGCCGTCGACGACCACGTGGTTGCGGTCCATGCCGCGCAGGTGGAAGTTGGGCGTGGTGATCAGCACCCCGGCCGGCTCCGCCATGCCGGGATACCCCTGCTCCTTGTAGTCACCGGGGCCGACCAGCACCCAGTCCCCGGGCGCCGACGCACTGACGGCGGCCTGGATGCTCTGGAACTGCCCCGGGATCCCGTTCCATGTCCCCACCCGCCACACGTGGGGCGAGGCCTGCGCCTGGGCGCGCGTTGCCGGCGATGCCAGGCTGAGCACCCCGGCGGCGAGGCCGAGGACGGCGAGAGCTGCGAGACGACGCTTCATGCAAGGGGAGGACCGCCACAGGGGGGCCCGCATTTCGTCGTCCTGCGCCTTCCCAATTTGTCAAGGACACGGCCGGTACAGCAGGGTCAGACTGGCTGCATGGGCGCCACCGTCTTCACCTTTCCCACCACGGCGTTCCCGCCGTTGGCGGTCGGGTTCTTCGGGCTCGGCACCGGGTACCTGGTCTACGGCCCCCAGGAGCTCTTCGGACGGCCGCCGCGCAGCCGGGCCGTCGACGTGACCTCGGGGCTGTGGGGCATCTGGATGTCCGGCTTCATGCAGCTCTTCGCCGGCGCCTACCTGTTCGCCGCGCTGGTCTGGTTCCACTCGCTCTCGGCACCGCCCCTCTACATGGCGGCGCTGGCCTTCACCGCCTTCGGCGTGCACTGGTTCGCCATCGGCGGCGGGCGGCTGGCCGGTGGCGACCCGCGTCCCAACGCCTACATGTGCGTGGCTTTCGCGGCCATCTCGGCGCTGGGGATCACCGTGTTCGCCACCCGCTCCTCGCGCGACATCCCCGTCGCGCTGCTCTTCTGCGGGCTGCTCGGCGTCTACGTGACCGAGTTCTTCTCCAGCTGGTTCCCCGCGTCGCCCACCCAGGCCGAGGTCGCCGTGGCGGGCCCGCGAAGACGGGACACGGCGGCGATCGGCCTGATGGCCACGCGCGCGCTCGGCGCCGTCCGCCTGCTCACCGGTGCCTGGCTGATCTACCTGACCTGGGCGGTCACCCTGGACTTCGCCTCCGGGTACACGCTCTGGATCTGAGTCCGCGCAATGCGGCGCACGCCCGATCCGTCTGACATGTGGAGTGGGGCGGGTCGGCGGAAGGAAGGAAGAGGAGGGATGAGATGGCGTGGCAATCGAGCACGCGACGAGCGCTTGCCCTCGGACTGGCCGCAGCCGCGGCGACGCTCTGCGCGAGCGTTCCCGTCCGGGCCCAGACGGCGCCGCCGGCGTCGAGCGCCATCGGCAACGAGGCGATCCTCTCCATCGCCGTCTCACCGCTCTACCAGCGCACCGGGCTGGTGGTCGTCCAGGGCGGCGAGCTGAGCAACTGCTCGAGCAACTGCGCCCGCCTCTGGATCAGCCGTGACGGCGGCAGCACCTGGCACCTGGCCGCCGGTGGCGGCACGGGCGTCGCCCTCCATCCGGTCGTCGCCGTCACCGGCAGCGGGCACGAGGTGCTGATCGGGTACGGGGACAAGGGCATCCAGCGCAGTGACGACGACGGCGACACCTGGCGCACGCTCGGCAGCGTGGGCGGGATGCCGGCGCCGGAGCCGAGCTTCGCGCAGAGCGGCCTCGTCGCGGTCGCGGCAGGGACGAACAGGGATTACCTGCTCGACGGCGCCACCGTGCAGCCGCTGCCGGGGTCGGGCGGGGTGCTCGAGGACACCAGCTTCGGCTACTCCCCGGCCTTCCCGCAGGGGAGCGCCAAGGCGCCCGCCGCGCTCGTCGCCGGCATCCAGCCCACCTCCCACCTCCCCGCGGTGGCGAGCTGCTCGGGCTCGCTGGCCTGCTCAGCCCCCGTCGTCCTGCCGGGAACCACCACGCTCTCGGGCGCCCCCAACCTGCATCTCTCTTCGACGTTCGACCGGGACGGGACGGTTTTCGCCCGGACGGAGACGGGGATCTACCGCTCGACGGACGGGGGTGCCACCTTCACCCAGCTCCAGGTCGGGGCGGCCGGGGCCAGCCAGACGGGGACGGCGATGATGGCGCTGGCCTCGGGATACTCACAGACCGGCGCGGTGCGCACCGCGTACGCCGCCGTGCTCCAGTCGATGCCCGCGGGAACGGGGTCGGGGACCAGGACCGACGGCGGCATCTACCGCTCCACCGACGGCGGCACCACGTGGGCCCGGCTGGGCTCCTCGGATCTGCTCAACAGGGGCGCCATCGCCGTGGCCGTGGCTCCCGACGGCCGGCTCTTCGCGGGGTACCTGAGCCACAGCGGCGGCCTGCTCTGCAGTGCCGACGGAGGCCGCACCTGGCAGCCTGCCTGCCCGCCGCTGGCGGCCGGGCATGGCAGCAGTGTTGGTGGCAGCGGTGCGCGAGGCGGGCAGGGTGGCGCGGGGTGCACGGGCGACTGCGGCGGGTCGAAGTCTTCGCAGGCGGGCGGCGCGGGGAACCGCGGCCCCGGGGCCGGCGGTACCGACGGGACAGGTGGCGGCGTGGCGCTGGCCGGTGCGCCGACGCGCCCGGACGGCGGGGGATCCGCACTGCGCTGGATCATGCCGCTGTCGGCCGCATTGCTGCTGGCTGTGGGAGCCGCTGTCTCGGCGCGACGGCGCCGCCGCGGCGCGCGAGATACCGCCAACATCGACTAGAACATCACGTTCGCCGCGCACTCCACGAAAGCAACAAGAACCACGAACTCGCAATTGCGCCTTTGCCTGCTTGACATCTCCGGTACACGAAACGTACGGTTCCGCATGCGGGAAACACACTGAGGTCTCGACGCCGCCCGACACGTTGGCGTGACCTCGTCGAGAGGGAGGCACGGATCGCACGGGGAAGGGTTTGTGCTCGCGTTGCGAGTGTGGTGTGCGTTCCGTATTCGCTATGGCATGGTGCGGCTGTCTCGACCGCCTGCAATGACGTCAGTTCGGGGCAACAGAGGGAAGGTCAAGGAAAGGATGAAACTCAAGAAGCGTCTCATCGTGGTGCCTGCTGTCCTGGCGATGGCCCTGGCAGCGGCACACACCACCACCGGCTACGCGGTGGATGCCGGAGTCGGCGGCATCGGCTTCACCCAGGGAGGTGCCGGCAACCTCTCGTCGGCTCCGCAGCCGGCGGCGGACGGCGCCTTCGTCGGCGCGCAGTCGAACAAGGTGAACAACGGCAACGACGACATCGTCGCCGAGTGCTCGGTGCAGTCCCAGCCGGACCTGAGCAACCCGTTCGACACCATCGTCGCCACCGGCATCGCCTCGTGCTACCTGTGCCCCAAGAGCCAGAGCTGCCCGGCGACGGTCTCCTACCAGCTGATCGGCACCGACGCGACCACGGGTATCTGGGTCGAGGGAGCGGAGAACGTCAACGCCTTCCAGAGCCTCACCAACTCCACCATCAACCCCGACAACTACAGGGTCTGCGTCCAGGGTGGGACGGTGTTCTCGATGCACCTTTCGCCCGTGCTCGACAGCCCCATCCCCTGCGACTGAGCAGGTGAGCGCATGGGCATGAGCATCGACCGCAGCATCGTGCGACCACGCGGAGCCGCCGCTCTGCTGATCGTCGCGGCGCTCCTCCTCGGCCATCCGGGGACGGTCGCTCATGCCGACGGGGGTACCGGAGTCGCATTCGCCGACTCCGGTACCTTCACCACCCAGGTCCGTGACGGCGGGCACCTGCTCACCGTCAGCGGCACCTTCAACGGCACCGTCGTCGGCAACACGCTGGTCGAGGCGATCGCCTGCACCGCGACGTCGACGCCCGACGCGGCCACCAGCACCGTGTCCGCGTGCACCCTCAACGGAATCGCCGCGCCGGCGACGAGCATGCCAGGCGCGGTGGCCACGACAGCGGCATCGGTGACGCTGCCGCTCAGCGGGCTGGCCGGCATCAGCATGTGCGCCACCGGCTCTGCGGCATTCGCCGAGTCCGTCGCCGGCACGTCGTCGCTGACGGCGTCACGATGCCAGTCGAGCTCGGAGGCGGTGAGCACCGACGGGACATGGCTGGGCATCAGCAGCAACAAGGCGCCGTCCCACATCACCTACTGGTGCGCGTCGAGCGCCACCGGTGGCGTCGCCGTGTCGACGACGTCGACGTGCCGGCTCGAACAGCGCAACGGCAACGTGGTGGCGAGCAGCGCGCAGACGCTGCCCGGCGAGCTCGCCTTCAGCGACGGCTCCGCCGACCTGCCCGCGCAGAGCTACATCCTCTGCGCCGGCGGTTCCGCGGCGTTCCTCGACGGCGTCGTCGCTCCGGCGGCACAGAACTGCAGCTAGCGGCGACATCACCGCAGCAACCCATTCGCCACGAGTAAGGGATGAGATCATGAGGTTCAAGGCGCTCCTGGGTGTCGCTGTCGCGACGGCCGCGCTCGCGGCTGTCCAGCTCGACGCCGCCGCATTGACCAGCGGCACGTCGTTGCCCACCGGCAACGGCAGCTCGGTGATCGTCACCGGGGCTCTCGACTCGCTGCCGTCGCCGGTGACCGCGATCGACGCGGAGGACATCTGCATCAGCGACTGGATCGATCGACTCATCCCGCCCATCGAGCCGTCCGACCCGATGCCGACCTCCATCCCCCCGCTGCCGCTCGCCTGCATGGCCGCCGGCCTCGCCCTGACCAGCAGCCCGACCGTCACGGCGGACGCCACCTGGGTCGGGGTCACCTCGTCGGCCGGCGGCTACGTCGTGACCATGGCCTGCCAGGCGACCGCGTCGGTCGGACTCCTTACCGTGGACGAGCCGCTCAGCACGACGGTGAACGCCTGCTACCTGCACGGTGCGGATGGATTCGACTACCTGTACCAGGGGCCGGTAACTCTGCCGGGCGCCACCGCGGCGGCCAGGGGCGTGTCGCTCACCCTGCCGGTGCAGCGCTATCAGGTGTGCGTCGTCGCCAGCGCCAGCTACGTCGGCGGCAGCGCGCCGACCAGCGGAGCCTGCAACTGATGCGCGACCACACGCGGAAGCGACTGGTGCGGATGCGCGCGCTTCTCGTCGCCGGCACAGCACTCACCGCACTCGCCGCGTCGCACCTCGACGCCGCAGCGCTGACCTCCGGCACCGCGCTGCCCACCGGCAACGGCAGCTCAGTCTTCACCACCGGGGCAGTGGGTGCGGTGCCCTCGCCGGTGACAGTCATCGACAACCAGGTGAACTGCATCGCCAGCTATGCCAACTGGATCGACGGCGGCCTGACCGCCCAACCCGCGGCCAGCGGCCTGCCCTGGCCGCCCCTCGCCTGCATGGTGCAGGGCACCGGATTGGCCGGCGGCCCCACCGTCTCGGCCGACGCCACCTGGGTCGGCGTCACCTCGTCCGCGGGCGGTTACGTCGTGACCATGACCTGCCAGGCGGCCGCTTCGGTCGGCATCAGCAGCAACGACGCACCGCTCAGCACCACCGTGAACAACTGCTACCTGCACGGCGCCGACGGCATCGACTATCTCTGGCAGAACCCGCAGACCATGCCCGGCGCAACCGCGCTTGTCCAGGCAGTGTCAGCCAGCCTGCCGGTGCAGCGATACCAGGTCTGCGTCGCCGCGAGCGCAAGCTACCTCGGCGGCACCGCACCCACCACCGGAGCACCGACGTGCATGTGATGCACCGAG
>CAZCJX010000127.1:0-7549 GCA_964499205.1 uncultured Actinomycetes bacterium
GCTGCTCGGAATGGTAAGGCACCTCGGCGCCGTCCCGGCGTCGACCGCCGCGCGGGGATGCCCTGGCCTACAGCGGCGAGAGCAGCAGCCCGGTGGGCACCTTGGGATAGAAGTAGGTCGACTTCTGCGGCATCACCTCGCTCGCGTCGGAGACGGCGATGATCTCGGCGGTGGCGGTGGGGTTGCAGGTGAAGGCCAGCGCCGCCGCGCCGCCGGCCACCGCCGCCTCCGCCTCGTCCACCTCGCGGGTGTAGAAGAGCGCGCCGCCGCTGAGCTGTTCGGGGGTGACGCCCAGCGCGTCGTGGAGCACGCGGTCGGCGAGCACGCTGACGTCGAGGCCCGCGGACGGGGAGATCTCATGGGCGCGGGCGATGCTCAGCACCGCCGCGCCGTCCTCGGCGGCGACGCCGTAGGCGTGGTGGGTGGCCCGCAGCTCGCGAGCGCGCGCCGTGGCGGCGGCGAGATCGCCTGCCGGGTCGAGCGACCAGTCGACGCCGAGGCGGGCACGCAGGCCGGCGCGGGTGCGCGGCATGTCGGCGCCGGCGTCGGGGCGGACCAGGCGATGGGTGGGCCAGACCTCGACCACTGGGTCGTCGGCGGCGCAGGCGTAGACCAGGGTCATGGCGAAGTCGGCGTCCTCGGGCGCGTCGGGCTCGGCGGCGCGGCGCTCGGCGGCGTAGGCAGCGGCGGTCTCGAAGCGGTGGTGGCCGTCGGCGATGTAGAGCCGGGCGGGCTGCAGCGCCGCGTCGATGGCGGCGAGGTGCGCCGGGTCGGTGACCGCCCACATGCGCAGCCGCTCGACGTCCAGCTCGCCCGGCGTCTCACCGGCGGCGTCCGGGGCGCGCCCGGTGGCGGCGGCCAGCGCTTCGGCGATGCCCGGCGCGTGGTCCCAGAGCACCCACACCGCGCTGGTCTGCATGCGCGTCGCCCGCATCAAGGCGAGCCGGTCCTGCTTGGGGCCGCGCATGGTGCGCTCGTGGGGCAGCACCTCCGACTCCTCCCACGGCTTGGCGGGCACCCGCCCGAAGATGCCGCGCCGGACGTGGCGGCGGCCGTCCTCGCCGAGGAACTCGTGGTCGGTGACGTAGAGCGCCGGCTGCTCCTCGCGCACCAGGATGCCCAGGCCGAGCCAGGCCTCGAGATGGCCGCGAGCCCGGGTGTATCGGTCATCCTTGCCCACAACGTCGTTGTCGTGGGGCTTGGCGAAGTCGATGCGCACGATGTTGCGCATGTCGCGGCCGTAGAGCTGCTCCTGCTGCGCCGGGCTGATCACGTCGTAGGGCGGCGCCAGGACGTTGCCGAAGTCGACGTGCCGGGTGTCGTAGCGGACGGCGCGGAGGGGGCGGAGGCGGGCCACCGCCTAGAGCCGCACCTGCCGCAGCGACACCAGCCCTGCCTGCTGCTGGATGTCGCGCAGCAGGTCGGCCGAGACCGGCTCGTCGACCTGCATCAGCATCACCGCCCGCCCCCGCGGGGTGTTGCGGCCGAGGTCGACGGAGGCGATGTTGATGTCGTGCTTGGCCAGAAGTGTGGCGATGGCGGCGATCACCCCGGGATGGTCCTGGTGCGAGCCCACCAGGTAGATGCCCTGGGGCTGCATGTCGACGCGCAGGTCGTTGATCCGGGTGATCCGCGACTGCCCTTCGAACTGCGTGCCGGTGATCGACAGCGGCTCGGTGCCGACCAGCTCCAGCACCATCGAGGTGGCGTAGTCGAGCGAGCGCGTGCTGCTGTGCTCCTCGACCTCGACGCCGTGCTGCCGCGCCACCGTCTTGGCGTTGATGGGGTTGATGCGCGTCTCGGTGAAGCTCGCGAACAGCCCGCGCAGCGCCTCGGCGGTGAGCACGATGGTCTCGCGCTCGGCCAGCTCCCCGGTGTAGGTGCAGACCACGCGGCGCAGCTTCTCCGGGCCCATCTGTGCGGCCAGCTGGCCCATCTTGCCGGCGAGGTCGAGATACGGCCGCAGCTCGGCCATCTCCTCGGGGAGGATCACCGGCGCGTTGACCGCGTAGCGCGCCGCGCCGCCGCTCAGCACGGTTGCGATCTGGTCGGCGACGTCGTAGGCGACGTTGTACTGCGCCTCCACCGTCGAGGCGCCGAGGTGCGGCGTCAGCACCGTGTTGGGCGCGCCGCGCAGCGGGTTGTCCTCGGCGATCGGCTCCTTGGTGAAGACGTCGACGGCCGCGCCGGCGATGTGCCCGTCGGCCAGCGCGTCGGCGAGCGCCTGCTCGTCGATGATGCCGCCGCGGGCCACGTTGATCACCCGTGCACCCGGCTTCATCTGGTGCAGCCGCTCCGCGTTGATCACCCCGCGCGTCTGCTCGGTGAGCGGCACGTGGACGCTGAGCACGTCCGACTGCCGCACCAGGGTGTCGAGGTCGACCAGCTCGACGCCCGCCTGCTCGGCGCGCTCGGCGGTGACCAGCGGGTCGTGGGCGATGACGCGCATCTGCAGGCCCTGCCCGGCGATGCGCGCGACCTCGAAGCCGATCTTGCCGAGTCCGAGAAGACCGAGCGTCTTCTCGCGCAGCTCGAAGCCCATGAACTTCGAGCGCTCCCACTTGCCGGCGCGCATCGAGCCGTCGGCGGCGGCGACGTTGCGCGCCAGCGCGCACATCATGGCGATGGCGTGCTCGGCGGCGGCGAGGGTGTTGCCGGTCGGCGCGTTGAGCACCAGCACGCCGTGGCGCGTGGCCGCGTCGAGGTCGATGTTGTCGACGCCGACTCCGGCGCGGCCGACCACGCGCAGTCGCTTCGCCGCGTCGAAGACGTCGGCGGTGACCTTGGTCTCGCTGCGCACCACCAGGGCGTCGTAGTCGCCGATGCGCGCGATCAGCTCCTCCTTGGGCAGCCCGGTGGCGACGTCGACGTGTCCGGCGGTGCGCAGCCGCGCCACGCCGTCCTCGGCGATGGGGTCGGCGACGAGGATGCGCGCGGTGCCCGACTCGATGGTGAGCTGGGTCGCAGGGCCCTGCTTCTGCTCGATCACCCGACGCCGGCAGGCTGAGGCGCCGCCTCGGTGCGCGCCGCCAGCTGCGCCGCCGCCACGGCCAGGCCGCTGCGGCTGAGCAGGCCCTTGTCCTGCAGGCCCTGCTCGATGGTGGCGAGGATGGCGTAGATGTCGCGCTCGTCGATGTAGCCGAGGTGGCCGACGCGGAAGATCTTGCCCTGCAACTGGCCCTGGCCGCCGGCGAGCACCAGGCCGTAGCGGGTGCGCAGGTGGCCGAGCAGCGCCTTCAGCTCGTCGGGCGTGTCGACCGGCGCGTGCACCGCGGTGACCGTGTTGCTGCGGAAGCCGTCGGGCGCGAACAGCTCGAGGCCGATGGCGGTGAGGCCCTGCCGCGTCATCTCGGCGACGCGGGCGTGGCGCGCCCACACATTCTCCAGGCCCTCCTCGCGCATGATGGCGAGGCCCTCCTGCAGCGCGTACATCACGCTGACGGGCGGCGTGGTGTAGGTCTGCTGCTTGTCCTGGAACTTCTTCTCGCGGGCGAAGTCGAAGTACCAGCGCGGGCACTTCGCCTCCTCGGCGGCGCGATACGCGTCGGCGCTGACGCTGATCATCGCCAGGCCGGGCGGCGCCATCCAGCCCTTCTGCGAGCCGGTGACCACGACGTCGAGCTTCCACTCGTCGACGGGCAGCGGGAGCGAGCCGACGCCGCTGACGCTGTCGACGGCGATCAGCAGGCCGCGGCGCTTGACGATCTCGGCGATCGTCTTGATGTCGTTGGTGATCGCGGTGCTGGTCTCGTTGTGGGTGACGAAGACCTTGCGGATGCCGGGGTTCTCGTCGAGGACGCGTTCGACGTCGGCGGGGTCGATCGGCTCGCCCCACGGCATGGCCAGGCGGACCACGTCGGCGCCGTACGCGGCGGCGATGTCGGCCCAGCGCTCACCGAACGAGCCGATGGTGCAGAAGAGCACCTTCTCGCCGGGGCTGATCAGGTTGGTGGCCGCCGCCTCCAGGCCGCCGGTGCCGCTGGCGGGGTAGAGCAGCACGTCGTTGTCCGTCTGCATCGCCCACTTCAGGCCCTCGACGCAGTCGGTGAGCAGCGCCGCGAACTCCGGGCCGCGATGGTTGATCATCGGGCGACTGCTCGACCGCACCACACGCTCGGGGAGTGGGGTGGGGCCGGGGACGCGGAGTTGCTGCTCGAAGGACATGACGCTCCTGTGCACGAGGCGGAACGGGGTGCGTGCGACGAGCGGACAGTCTACCAAGGGCCCGGCGGTTGACGCGGCGCGTCAGGATGGACCCGGCGGCGCCGTCGTCGAACCGGCGAGGTGGTCCCGTCTACAGGAGCGACATGGACGACGAGAGGGCGCTGGCGGAGCAGGCCGCGGGCGGGGACGAGCGGGCCTTCGAGCTCATCGTCCACCGCCACACCGACGCCGTCTGGCGCGTCGCCCGCGCCCTGCTGCCCGACGACGGCAGCGCCGAGGAGGCGGTGCAGGACACCTTCCTGCGGGCCTACCGCGGGCTGGCGGCGTTCCGCGGCGAGGCCGAGCTGCGCACCTGGCTGCTGGCGATCTGCCACCGCGCCTGCGTCGACCGGCTGCGCGCGGCGCGGCTGCCCCGGGCGCCGGTGCGGCTCGAGGAGCTCGCCGGCGCTGGCGACGACGAGCGCGACAGTGACATCCGCAGCGCCCTGCGCGGCGCGCTGTCGCGGCTCGACGAGGTGGAGCGCGAGGCGTTCCTGCTCGTCGACGTGCTCGGGCACAGCCGCGAGGAGGCGGCGCGGATCTGCGGCGTGCCCGCGTCCACCATGCGATCCCGCGTGGCCCGGGCGCGCGGCGAGTTGGTGAAGCTGCTCGACGACCGGTCGGCCGAGGCCGTGGTGAGGTGCTGGTGATGCGTCATTCCTCCTGCCGTTCCCTGCTGCTCGCCGGCGAGCGCAGCGCCGCCGTGGTGGCGCATCTCGACCTCTGCGCGGAGTGCGCGGGGTTGGCGCGGCGGTTGGAGGGCGTGGGTGCGCTGGCGGCGACGCTGGGCCCGGATACGGCGCCGGCGGGGCTGGCGGGGCGAGTGCTTGTCGCTGTGCGGAGCGCCGGTGCGACTGCGGGTGCGGGTGCGCCTGGTTCGCCTGTGCGGCGCGGTCTCGGCGGCGCAGTGCGGCTGCGCCGACGGGTGGCCTTGGCCACGGCGGCGGTGGCTGCTGCCGGAGTCGTGGCGGTGGCCGCCGGGCTGGCCACGCGCGGCGGCGGTGGCTCGGACGACGGCTCCGGTAGGGCGCTGGTCAACGCGCTACTCACCGCCGCGTCGACAACCGCCGCCACCGGTAGCGCCCGCTTCGACCTCACCGGCACGGCCAACTTCGCGGTGCGCGACACAGCTGGGGTGGGCCCGTCGCCGTCCGTGGCGCTGCTGCCCTGCGCGCTGGCGCTGTCCTCGCCATTCACCCGCGGCACCCCGGGACCGACGCCGACCGCGCAGGTGGTCTTCGGCGGCGGCGGCATCCTCTGCATCGGCCCGCACGGGACGCTGCCCGCCGGCGAGTCGGTGGTCTCGCTGCGGCTCGCCGCCAGCGGCGAGGCGCGCTTCCCCGACCAGCAGCACGTTGCCGGCGCCATCAGCTCCGAGACGCCGACCACCGCGCGGGGCGGCCGGTTCGAGATGAGCGTCGCCGGCGACAGGGTCTGGGTGCGCCAGCCCGACGGCAGCTGGCGCAGCGCGCCCGGTCCGGTGGGTCCACTCGGCACCGCCCTGCTCGACGTGCACGCCGTCGCCGACCTGGTGTCGCATGGGCGCAACGTCGCCGACCTCGGCACCAGCACCCTCGACGGCGTGCCGGTGCACTCCTACGCCTTCGTGTCCGCCGAGCGCATCCATGGCGGGCTGGAGCAGCTGGTCATGGTGCAGGCCTGGATCGGCGTGTCGGACCACCTGGTGCATCGGCTGGTGGTGGCGGCGAACGGGGTCGGCCGCGACGGCGCGGCGCAGAGCAGCTGGCACGCGGACGTCACCGTGCGGCTGCACGACTTCGGTGTCCCGGGAACGGTCGCCGTGCCGGAGGACGGGCAGGTCACCGGGACGCTCGCGGTACCCACGGGGACCGGGGCGCTGTTCTACCCGCTCAACGGGTCGGTTGCGCTGCTGACCGACGGGGACAGATGACGGCGTCGTCGCCCGGCCCCGCGTTCGCCGTCAGAACCAGAGCTCGTCGTAGACGGAGCGGCGCGTCGGCTGGGGACGCGCGGCGCGCTGCAGCACGGCGCGGCGGCGTGCGCTCCGCCGGCGGCGCTGGCTGACCGCCAGAGAGCGGGTCAGGGGACCGTCGCCCTTCCAGGTAGTGGCCAGGGTGAGGGTGTGGCCGGCGAGCTGCCGGCTGCGGCGGGCGCCGGCGCGCTGGCGGCCGGTGCGCGGCTGCGGCGGGCCGATCGCCTCGCTCACGGTGCGGTAGGTCCACACGATCACCGGCGCGACGCGGCGGCGCCAGCGCACCAGTGCGGCCAGCACGCCGAGCACGATCACCCAGCGCAGCAGCGTCCCGCCGACACCGCTGCCGCCGCCACGCGCCTGCGTTGCGACGCCGGTCGCCGGAGTGGCCGCATGCGGCACGATGCGGTGCGCGGCGTTCCAGGCGGTGATCTGCGCGTTGAGGGTGGCGATCTCCGGCGCCTGCTTCTCGACGCCGTCGCGGATGGCGCGGGCCAGCGCGTCGCGGAAGTCGTCGTGGGTGAGCAGGTCGGCCTCGCGCGGATTGGTGAGGTATGCGCCCTCGACGGTGATCGCGGGCATGGTGGCGTGCACCCACAGGTCGGGCTTGCTCTGCACGCCGTCGTCGGCGATGCCGTAGCGCTGCAGGCCCGCGGCCAGCGAGTCGCTCATCACCTGGGCGAAGGGGAGCGAGTCGTCGTTGGGGTAGAGGATCAGCGCACCCGCGGTGGCGGGATCGGTGAACGAGTTGAAGTGGATGCTCACGAAGAGCCCGGCGCCGGCGTCGATGGCGGTCTGCATGCGCGGGCCGATGTCGACGTAGCTGTCGTCGCTGCGGGTCAGCACCACCTTGACGTTGTCGGCGCGGAGCAGGGCGGCGAGGCGTCGCGCCACGTCGAGGGTGACGTCCTTCTCCTGCACCCCGTTGGCCGCCACCACCCCGGGATCGAAGGGCTGGTCGGGCCTGCTGTTGTCGGGCGTGCCGCCGTGGCCGGGGTCGATGGCGACCACGTACGGCGTGGGCGCCGTGGCGCGCGGCGTGCCGCCACCGCTGGCTGCGAGGGCGTGCGCCGGCAGCGCGAGGGAGGCCGCGACGAACGCGGCGACCGGGGCGCAGGCGAGGACGTGGAGAAGATGTGTCGCCCGGTGGCGCATGGCCACAGGTGAGTATAGGGCCGGCCCGGCGCGTGTGTTCGGCGAGATCAGTGCTTGGACGCCGACTGCTTGAGGGTGAGAATGAGGCGTCGCCATGGCACTGATTGCAGCCCCGGTGTCCGCGCCTGCGGAGGAGCCCTGGCTGCGCGCTGTCGCGGGGGCCGGGCTGGAGTTCGCGGTGCTGGCGGCGGCGGACGGGGTGGCGGCGACGCTGGACCGCGGGCTGGAGCACCTGCT
>CAZCJX010000128.1:0-7530 GCA_964499205.1 uncultured Actinomycetes bacterium
CTGCGCGGTGCGCTCGCCGCGCGGGGCGCGGGGACGCTTGGGTGCCTGGCCGTCTGCGGCGGGCTGCTGGGCTTCGGCGCCGGCCTCGGCCTCGCCGTCGGCTGCGGCCTCGGGCGCGTTCGCCTCGGGTGCAGCGACCTCGGCCTCGCCATCGGCGGGGACCTCGGGCGCGTTCGCCTCGGGCTCCGCCTCGGGCGCAGCGGCCTCGGCCTCGCCGTCGGCAGCCGCCTCGGCCTCCGCCGCGGACGCCTCCGCGGTGGGTGTGCTGTCGCCGCCCTGCTCCGTCCGCCCATCGGCGACCTCGGCCGCGGGAGCGGAGTTCTCCGGCTCGACCTCGTCGTCAGGTGCGATGGGCACAGTTGCTTCTTCGGTGGGGTGCGTGATGGTCACTCGTGGGAATGGGGGCAGGGAGGCGGGCACCTCCCGGGTCCCGCCCGCCGCCGGGGTTCGGCTCGTGCGTGCCCCAATCCTACCGGACCAGCGGCCCGCCCCGGCGCGCTCCTCCCCGCCGGGTGTGGCGTGGGCAAGCCTACACTTGGGCCGATACCGATCAGCACGGGGTACTCCAGCACTGCAATGACCGACGCAATCCCCGCAGCGGGGGCGCCGGAGGAAGAGCACGGGCACGTCCAGTTGGACGAGCAGGAGACCCGGCTGCTGCAGCAGGCGGGACGCGCCTGGCAGGACGTTCCCCGCGCCTCCCCCGCCGGCCGCTCCCAGACCATCGACCCCGACCTCGACACCCGCGAGGAGCGCGGCAGCCGCCCCGGCGAGCGCTATGTGCGCGTCGTCCGTCCCCGGCGCCAGGGCTTCGAGCGCGTCGCGCCGGGCTGGCTGCAGGCGACGTCGCGGGCCAGCGAGCCCAAGGGCGCCCTCTCCCGGCGCATGGCCCGGGTGCGCCGCCTCCTCCTCGGCAACCCGCTGGAGACGCGCCAGTTCGCCCATCAGCGCCTCAGCAAGGTGATGGCCCTGGCCATCCTCTCCTCGGACTCGCTGTCGTCGGTGGCCTACGGTCCCGAGGCGATCCTCGCCGTGCTCGCCGTCGCCGGTGGCGTCGCCTACGGGGCGCTGCTGCCGATCATGGGCGCCATCCTCTTCCTGCTGGTCGCCCTGATCCTCAGCTACCGGCAGGTCATCGCCGAGTACGCCAACTCCGGCGGCTCCTACATCGTCGCCCGCGAGAACCTGGGCCCCATCTACGGCCTGATCGCCGGCGCCGCGCTGATCACCGACTACGTGCTCACCGTGTCGGTGTCGGTCACCTCCGGGGTGCAGCAGATCGCCAGCGCGGCCCCCGCCATACAGCCATGGCTGGTCGAGCTCAGTGTCGGCTTCATCCTGCTGATCACCATCGTCAACCTGCGCGGCGTGCGCGAATCGGCCAGCGCGTTCGCCTGGCCGACCTACCTGTACGTGATCTCGATCCTCACCATGGTGGTCACCGTGCTGGTGCGCCTCGCCGTCGGCTCGCTGCACACCGGAAGCCCGTCGTTCACCGACACGGGGATCCACCAGGAGGTCAACGCCTTCGGCATCCTCCTGGTCCTCAAGGCGTTCTCCAACGGCTGCTCCTCGCTGACCGGCATCGAGGCGCTGAGCAACAGCGTCAACGCCTTCCGCCCGCCGGAGGCGAAGAACGCGCGCGCCACCCTGGCCGTGATGGGCGTGTTGCTGGGACTGATGCTGCTGGGCATCGGCGTGTGCACCAAGCTGCTCGGCTTCACCGTCAACGCCAACCAGAGCCTGCTCTCGCAGATCGCCCATTCCGCGTTCGGCAGCAGCATCCCCTACTTCGTGGTCATCGGCTCGACGTTCGCGGTGCTGATCCTCGCCGCCAACACCTCGTTCACCGGCTTCCCGCGTCTCTTCTACTTCATGGCCAGGGACGACTACGCGCCGCACCAGTTCAAGCGACTCGGCGACCGCCTCGCCTACAGCAACGGCATCGTGGTGCTGGCGGCGCTGGCCATCCTGCTGGTGGTGGTGTTCAACGGCAACACGCTGCGGCTGATCCCGCTCTACACCGTCGGCGTGTTCATCGCCTTCACCCTGGCCCAGGCGGGCATGGTGCGGCGATGGCGGCGCTTGCGCAAGCCGGGCTGGCGCCGCGGCTTGGCGGTCAACGGGATCGGCATGGTGATGACCGCGGTGGTCTTCGTCATCACCGGCTTCGACAAGTTCAAGGACGGCGCCTGGATCGTCATCGTGGTGATCCCGCTGCTGGTGATGCTGCTGCGCGGCGTCAACAAGCACTACCGCGACATCGCCGACCGCGCCGCGGTGGAGACGCCGATCACGCCGACCAAGGTCAACCCGGTCTGCATCGTCCCCGTCGCCGACCTCAACCCGGTGGCCCTGCAGAGCATGGCGCTGGCGCGGCGCATCAGCGACAACGTGGTCGCCGTGCACATCACCGACGACGAGGAGGAGATCGCGCGGCTGCGCACCAAGTGGGAGGTGTGGGGCAACCACGTGCCCCTGGAGATCATCGAGTCGCCCTACCGCTCCCTGGTGCGGCCGCTGCTGGCCTACATCGACGCCATCGACAAGCAGGCGCGCGACGACACCCTGGTCGTGGTGCTCCCCGAGATGGTGGCCACCCAGCTGTGGCACCAGCTGCTGCACAACCAGACGGCGCTGCGGCTCAAGGCGGCACTGCTGCTGCGCCCCGGCACGGTGGTGGTCAACGTGCCGTACCACCTGCAGCGCGTGCCCCGGGTGCGGCGGCGGCTGCGGGTCCGCGACATCGGGGCCGACGACATCTGAGCCGCGACGCGCCGACGCCGACCGGAATCGCCGCCGCGCAGCCCGCGCCCCGGCGGGTGTCGCCCCGCCGGCTGTCGCACCGGGCGCGGCGGCGCATCTTCGGCCTGGTCCGCGGCATCCTCGGCGTGGCGGTGCTGGCGTACATCGTCAGCCTGGTCCACGTCGACGCCTTCCGGCCGCTGCTGCAGCCGCGCAACGCGCTCTGGACGCTGATGGCGCTGGCCTGCCTGGCCGCCAACGTCTACGTGGCGGCGTGGCGCTGGCAGCTGCTGCTGCGCATCCTCGGGGTGCGCGAGCGCATCGCCCCCCTGCTGCGGGCCATCTACGTCGGGGCCTTCTACAACCTGGTGCTGCCGGGACAGCTGGGCGGGCAGGCGATCAAGGTGATGCTGCTGGGCCGGCGCTCACCGGCGCTGCCGGCCATCGTGGCCAGCGTGGCCATGGACCAGCTGGTGGTGATCGTGGCGCTGTTCGGGCTGGCCCTGGTCAGCGCCGCCTTCGCCCCTCCCCTCGCCTACCGCGCCGGCTGGCTGTTGGGCTTCGGCTTCACCCTGCTCGCCGCGGTGGCGCTGCTGGTGTTCTCGCTGATGCCGCGCTGGCAGCGGCGCCTGCTGCGCCGGGCGCGGCGTTGGCGTTTCATGCCCGACGGGCTGCGCCACCAGACCTCGAAGACCTGGCTGCAGCTGGCCTCCTACGGGCGCCACCCGATGTGGATGGTGTACGTCATCGCCCAGGCGGTGGTCTTCCTGCTCACCCTGAGCGGCATGGCCTTCGGGCTGGCCTCGGCGGTCGGCATCCAGCTCGACTTCGTCACCATCGTCTTCGTGCTCTGCCTGGCGCTGATCGCCGGGGTGGCCCCGTTCACCCTGGCCGGGCTGGGCACGCGTGAGGCGACCTTCACCGGGGTGTTCCACCTCTTCGGGGTGCCCACCGCCACCGGGGCGGCCTTCGCGGTGATGTGGCTGGTGCTCAACTCGCTGGCCGACGCGCTGGGCGGGCTGATGCAGCTCTGGCACCCGCGGCAGACCGGCACCCTGGAGCGGCCCCGGCCGCCCCATCGCTTCCCCGACGAGCGGCTGGCGTAGGACCAGCGGCTGGCGTAGTTGGTACTGCCGTACACTTCCGCGGAACCATCAGCCCTGCGGAGCTGCCCGCTTCGCCCTCCCAGTGTGCGTCCCTCCATGCTCGACACTCTCCCGACCGGCGCCAGTCCCAGCGTCCGCGACACCATCCGCCGCCTCGGGGGTGGCGGTCCGCGGCGGATCGCCGAGTCGGCCGGGGTGGTCATCACCCACGGCGAGGGTGCCCGCCTCTTCGACTCGACAGGCCGCGGCTACCTCGACTTCGCCACCGCCATGGGCGTCGCCGGCTTCGGCCATGCCCACCCGCGCTGGGTGCAGGCGATCGCCGAGCAGGCCGCCCAGCTCGCCGCCACCGTGCTGCACACGCCGATGCAGGCCGAGTACCTCGCCGGGCTGGCCGAGATCGTGCCCCCCGGCCTGGAGCGCGTCGCCCTCTACAGCGGCGGCACCGAGGCGGTCGAGGTGGCCCTGCGGCTGGCCCAGTCGGCCACCGGGCGCACCAACGTCGTCTCCTTCACCAGCGGCTTCCACGGCAAGACCGCGGGCACCCGCTTCACCGGCCACCGCTACGCCCCCGAGCAGGAGGCGCTGGGCATCCGCTGGGTGCACGACGTGCCCTACCCGGTCTGCACCGAGCACGACGCGGTGTCCTACCCGGAATGCGAGGACGACGGCGCCGCCGCGCTGGCCGAGCTCGACCGCTACGCGGCGACGCTGAGCGACGGGGTGGCCGCGGTGATCGTGGAGCCGGTGCTCGGCACCGCCGGCAACCGCCCGCCGCACCGCCGCTTCCTCTCCCGCCTGCGCGACCTCTGCACCCGCCGCGGCTGGCTGCTGATCATGGACGAGAACATCACCGGCTTCGGCCGCCTCGGCGCCAACTTCGCCGCCGACTGGTTCTCGGTCAAGCCCGACATCCTGGTGATGGGCAAGGCCATGGGCGGCGGCTTCCCGCTCAGCGGCGTGGCCGCACCCTCGTCGCTGTGGGACAACAGCCTCTACGCGGAGATGTCGGCCACCTCGTCGTCCTACGGCGCCAACCCGGTGGCCTGCGCCGCCGGCCTGGCGGTGCTCGACATCCTCCGCGAGGAGGGCTTCCTCGACAACGTGCGCACCGTGGGCGGGGTGCTGGCCAGGGGGCTGCGCGAGATCGAGGCGGCGTCGCCGTACGTGACCCGCTCGCGGGGCGCCGGCATGATGCTGGGCTTCGACTTCGTCGACCCGGCCACCGGCGAGATGGCCGGCCCCGAGCTGTGCAAGAAGCTGTTCCTCGACACCCTGCAGCGCGGCCTGCTCATCGTCGGCGACGTGCCCGGCGTCCGGCTCAACCCGCCGATGACGCTGAGCGTGGCCGAGGCGGAGGAGGCACTGGAGGCCCTGTCGGGCGCGGTATGCCGGTAGCCATCGGGCTCTGCGGCCTGGGATCGGCCGCCGAGCGGGCCCACCTGCCCGCGCTGAGCCGCGCCGAGGAGACCGGCGCCTGCACCATCGCCGGGGTCTGCGACCCCGATCCCTCACGTCGCGACCTCTTCTGCGAGCGGGCCCGCGAGGCCCAGGGCTTCACCGACGTGGTCGAGATGCTCGACCGGGTCGAGCCCGAGCTGCTGGTGGTGGCCAGCCCGCCCAGCGCCCACCTGCCGGCGATCACCGCGGCGCTGGACCGGGGCGTCGACGTGCTCTGCGAGAAGCCGCTGGGCATCAACCCCGGCGACCTCGACCTGCTCCACGGCCTGGTCGCCCGCCACCCCGAGCGCCTCATCGCGCCGGTGCACCAGTACCGCTTCGCCCCCGCCTGGCGGCTGTTCACCCGCACCCTCACGGTGGCGACGCAGCGCGACTGCCCCTTCCGGCTCGAGGTCCACGTCGACCGGCCGGGCACCGACCCGCTCAGCGCCGGCGGCTGGCGCGCCGACCCGGAGCACGAGGGCGGCATCCTCGGCGACCACGCCGTCCACTACCTGGCGCTCACCTGGCTGACCCATCCGTCGGCGACGGTCAGCGCCTGCCGCCGCGCCGGCGAGGGCGGCAGCGAGACGGCACGGGTGGAGCTGCGCCTCGGCTCCTGCGGCCGCGGCACGGTCACCGTGTCCTACGCGGCGGTGGCGCGGCGCAACCGCATCGTCCTCGACATGCCCTCGGCGGGCTTCCACCTCGAGTGGCTCGACGACTCGCTCACCTTGACCCGTCGCGGCGGCCCCGGCTCGGTGCGGCGCACCGGCGCGCTCAGCCACCGGCAGTTCGTCAACGAACTGTATGGACCGTTGTACGACGAGCTCTTCGCCCACCTCGACGACCCCGCCTGGCGGGCGGCGCGGACCGCCGAGACGCTCGACGTCGCCGCGCTGCTGGCCCAGGCGCTGGCCTGCGCCACCACGGAACCGTGACAGCGGCGACGGTCTGAGCCGGCTTCGCACTACCATCCACGGCAGAAAAACCGCGCCGCCTTCTCGGCGGCGCACCGACAGCACCTGGACACATGACTGACTTCAGCGACCTGGCGCGGGCCGTGCTCCTGGCCTTCGCCGACCTCGGCATCTACCTGCCGAGCAACCGTGAGCGACTCATCAGGAAGATCCGCGGGCTCGACCCGCTGGACCCCGACAGCCTCGAGCAGTTTCTCGACCTCTGCATCGAGGCTGAGCTCATCGCCCCCGAGGATGCCGGCCGCCTGCGGCTGGCGCCGATGGAGGCGAAGAAGCTGGCCGCGTCGCTGGACGGGCACACGCCCGTGCCGGACGACCAGGCCAACGCCTGGGCGCAGCTGCTAGGCGGTGCGGCGGCGGCCTGAGCGGGCGGCCGTCTTGGCCGGCGCGGGCGCGGTGAGCGAGGCCAGCTCGCGCACCGCCTCCTCCACGCCGCTGGCGAGCACCTCGACGTCGGGCATCCCGTGCCGGTCGGCGAGATAGCCGAAGTTGAGCTGCCCGTTGTAGCTGAAGATCGCGATCGCCACGTGCTGCCCGTCGTAGAGGAACGCGATGGGAAACGCCTCGATCAGCTTGGCTCCCTGGCAGTACAGCGGGAACTGCGGCCCCGGCACGTTGGTCACCACCAGGTTGAACCCGATCTGCCGCAGTGACGCGCGCGACACCATGGCGTGCAGCGTGGCCGGCGCGAAGCCGGCGAGATTGAGCAGGAAGTCGGCGCCGACCGCCTGCTTGCGGGCCTTCAGGCGGTCGACGGTGCTGCGCACCTTCTCCATGCGGCGCAGCGCGTCGGGTTCGTCGACGGGCAGCTTGACCAGCAGCATGGCCAGGCGGTTGCCCAGCGCCATCTTCTCCGACTCGTCGCGGATGCTCACCGGGCAGAGCGCGGTGATCGACTGCTCGCCGAGGTCGGCGCCGCGGGCCATCAGGAAGTGGCGCAGGCCGCCGGCGACGGCGGCGAGGACGACGTCGTTGATGGTGCCGCCCAGCTCGCCCTTGATCGCCCGGAAGTCACTGAGCGGGAAGCGGCTGAAGGCGTAGACCCGCGACGGGCCGGTCTTGCCGTTCAACACGCCGCGCGGCGCGCGCATCGCCGGCACCATGGTGACCAGCCCCTCGGCGGTGTCGCGGATCGCTGCCGCGAGGCGGCGCGGCCGCTCGGCGACGGCGCGCGCGGCGCTGACCATGCGCACCGGCCGCGACACCCGCTCGCGCAGCGAGGCCATCAGCAGGTCGAGCGACGACGGGCCGGGGCCGCC
>CAZCJX010000129.1:0-4018 GCA_964499205.1 uncultured Actinomycetes bacterium
GTCCGCTGCAGATGCCCGCCGCGCCGTAGCCGCCGCCGCGGCGGCGCAGCTCGTAGGCCAGGGTCATGAGAATGCGCGCGCCGCTGGCGCCGATGGGATGGCCGACGGTGATGGCGCCGCCCTTGACGTTCACCTTCTCGGGGTCGACCTCGAGCATCCGCGTGCTGGTGATCGCCACCGCGGCAAAGGCCTCGTTGATTTCGACCAACGACAGGTCGTCGACGCCGACCTCGCCGCGGGTGCGCTCGAGGGCGCGCTGGATGGCGGTGGCGGGCACGGTTGCCAGGTAAGGATGGTCGGCGGCGGAGTCGGCGGCGCCGACCCAGGTGGCCAGCGGCGCCAGCCCGGCGGCGCGGGCGCGCTCGGCGTCCATCAGCAGCACCGCGGTGGCGCCGTCGTTGATGCCCGGCGCGTTGCCGGCGGTGACGCTGCCGCCGGGCTGGAAGGCGGGCTTCAGCGAGGCCAGCTTCTCCAGCGTGGTGTCGGGCCGCGGCTGCTCGTCGGCGTCCACCACGTTCTTGCCGTTGTCGACCGCAACGATTTCCTCGGCGAAGAGGCCGGCGGCGAGCGCCGCGGCGTAGCGCTGCTGCGAGCGCAGCGCCCAGGCGTCCTGCTCCTCGCGGCTCACCCCCATCTCGGCGGCGACGTCGCTGCCGTGCACGCCCATGTGCACGCCGTCGACGGGACAGCACAAACCATCGCGCAGCATCGAATCGACGGCGACACGGTCGCCCAGCCGCGCCCCGAAGCGCTGCTCCTCCAGCAGGTATGGGGAGCGCGACATCGACTCCATGCCGCCGGCGACCACCACGTCGGCCTCGCCGGCGCGGATCAGCAGGGCGCCGAGGTTGACCGCCTTGAGGGCGCTGGCGCACACCTTGTTGATAGTGAAGCTGGGCACGCTGCTGGGCAGCCCCGCCTTGAGCCCCGCCTGGCGCGACGGCACCTGTCCCTGCCCGGCGGCGAGGACGGTGCCCATGATCAGGTGGTCGACCTCCTCCGGCGCGGTGCCGGTGCGGTCGAGCACGGTGCGGATGGCCACGGCACCGAGGTCGGTGGCGGCCATGCCGGACAGGCCCCCGCCCAGCTTGCCGAACGGGGTGCGGGCGGCGGCGACGAGGACGACGTCACGGGACATGTCCGCATCGTAGACCCGCCGCGAGCGACGGCGCCTCGTTGCCCCGCGCGCCGATCAGTCGCGGCGCAGCGCCCGGTCGAGCAGCGATTCGCCGGACTCGGCGGCGATCCGCGTCACCACGCGCACCGCGGGCGGCGGGTCGATGGCCGACACCACACCGCCGACGCGCCGGGCCACCACCTCGGCGCCGTCGGCATCGACGTCGGGCAGCAGCACCACCGCGGTGCGCACGTCGAGCAGCCCGAGCAGGTCGACGTTGCGGATCACCGAACGCGCCGCCAGCAGCACCTCCGGCGCGGCGGAGCCGATGGTGACCAGCGACAGCGGGCGGCTGTGCTCCTCGGCGAGTCGCGACTCGATGCGCAGCCAGGCCGCGGTGTCCGACGGCGACAGGGGACCGGTGATGGCGCGCAGGTCGACGCCGACGTCGCGCAGCAACCGCTCGCGCTCGTGGGTGCGCACCACGCGCACCACCAGCGCGGCCATCGCCTCCAGCTTGAAGGGCTTGATGACCACGCCGCGCAGGCCGAGGTCGGCGCCGGCGGCGAGGTGCTGCTGCGTCGGCGTCACCGTGGTGCACCACACCACCGGCGGGTGGGCGGCGCCGACGCGCGCGCTCCAGCTGCGCAGCACCTCCAGCGCGTCGCGGTCGCGGTCGTGCGGCTCCATCACCACCACGTCGGGCGGCTGCTCGACGCAGCGCTCCGCGGCGGCGTCGATGTCGGCGAAGTCGGCGACGCTGAAGCCGTGCACCTGCAACAGGGTTCCGGCGATGGTGCGCATGCTCGGCGTGCTGTCGACGACGAAGGCGGTGCGCTCACCGATCGGGGTGCGCGAGCCGAGTCGGTTGGTCCCCTCGGGGAGCAGCTCGACGGCGCGCGAGCCGGCGACGACACTGCGGATGCCGGAGGCGTAGCCGCTGTTGTCGCTCATCGGCCGGCTCAGTCCACGCCGATGCCGAGCGGGCGCAGCAGGTGACGCGCGATGAGGATGCGCTGCACCTCGCTGGTGCCCTCGCCGATCTCGTTGATCTTGACGTCGCGGTAGTAGCGAGCCACCGGGGACTCCTCGATGAAGCCGTAGCCGCCGTGGATCTGCACCGCCTGGTTGGCGCAGGCGGTGGCCACCTCGGAGGCGTGCAGCTTGGCCATCGACGCGTAGACGCCCGCCGAGCCGGTGCGGTCGATCAGCGTCGCGGCGCGCCAGACCATGAGTCGGGCGAGCTCGATCTGCGTCGCCATGTCGGCCAGCTTGAACTGGTTGGCCTGGAAGCGGGCGATCGGCTGGCCGAACTGGCGGCGCTCGGCGGCGTGGTGCAGCGAGGCGTCGAGGCAGGCCTGGGCGACGCCGACGGCGAGCGCCGCGATGGCCACCCGGCCGCCTTCGAGTATTTGCAGGAACTGGCGAAATCCCGCGCCCTCGTGGCCCAGGATGCTGGAGTGGGGCACGCGCACGTCGTCGAAGAGCAGCTCGCGGGTGTCGCTGGCGTGCCAGCCCAGCTTGCGGTACTTGGGCGCCTGGGTGTAGCCGGGCGTCCCCCGCTCCACCGCGAAGGCGGTGATCTGCTTCTCGCCCTCGGAGCCGCTGCCGGTGACCGCGGTGATGGTCACCCCGGCGCTGATGTCGGTGCCGGCGTTGGTGATGAACACCTTGCGGCCATTGATGACCCATTCGTCGCCGTCGCGGACTGCGCGGGTGGTGGTGCCGCCGGCGTCGGACCCGGCGTCGGGCTCGGTGAGGCCGAAGGCCCAGAGCTTCTCGCCGCTGAGCAGGGCGGGCAGGTACCGCGACTTCTGCTCCGGCGTGCCGAAGTGGACGAAGGGGGCGATGCCCAGCGACACCGCGGCCTCCAGGGTGATGGCCAGCGCGGCGTCGGCGCGGGCGATCTCCTCCAGGGCCAGGCAGTAGGAGAGCATGTCGCCGCCGGCGCCGCCCTCGCTCTCGGGGAAGGGCAGGGCGAAGAGGCCGAGGCGGGCCATGCCGGCGACCAGCTCGTAGGGGAACTCGCCGGTCTCGTCGTGGTGGGCGGCCCGGGGGGCCACCTCACCCTGGGCGAAGTCGCGGCAGAGGTCGCGGACGGCGCGCTGCTCGTCGCTGAGGTCGAAGTCCATCTGAGGGGCACAAGGCTACCCGGTTGGGGGTTGACTCGGGATGTAAGTGAGTGGACACTTACAACCCTCATGAAGCGCCGCCAACCCCGCCAGACCGCTGACGCCCGCCGCGAGGCCATCCTCGCCGCCGCGGTCGTCGAGTTCGCCGAGCACGGCCTGCACGGCACCGCCACCGAGGCGATCGCCCGCCGCGCCGGGGTCTCCCAGCCCTACGTCTTCCGCCTCTTCGGCACCAAGAAGGCGCTCTTCCTCGCCGCCGTCGAGCGCGGCAACGAGCGGGTGCTGCGCGCCTTCCGCGAGGCCGCCGCCGAGGCCCAGCGCGCCGGGGGCGACCTCTGGGCGGCGATGGGCCTCGCCTACGTCGGCCTGCTCGCCGACCGCGACGAGCTGCTGCTCACCATGCAGTCCTTCGCCGCCTGCGGTGACCCCGAGGTCGCCGAGCTGGTGCGCCGCCGCTTCGGCGAGGTGACCCGGTTCGTCGCCGCCCAGCCCGGCGCCACCGACGAGATGGTGCGCGCCTTCCTCGCCGAGGGGATGCTGCTCAACGTCGCCGCCGCCATCAACCTGCCCGCCGTCGCCCACCAGGAGGACTGGGTGCGGCTCTGCCTCGGCCCGATGCCCGAGTTCCTGACAGACACGGCCTCAACAGAGGGAGCCAGCACGCCATGAGCAGCCGCAGCGACCGCAACCTCAGCAGCGCCCGCCCGCCGGTCTTCGCCCGCCTCGCCGCCCTGGCGGCGCGACGACCCTGGCGCGTCGTCGCCGTCAC
>CAZCJX010000129.1:4118-7468 GCA_964499205.1 uncultured Actinomycetes bacterium
TCGCCCGCCTCGCCGCCCTGGCGGCGCGACGACCCTGGCGCGTCGTCGCCGTCACCCTGGCGGTGGCCGCGGTCGCCGCGGTGTTCGGCGGCCCGGTCAGCGGCATGCTGCCCGCCGGCGGCTTCGAGGACCCCCACAGCGACAGCATCCGGGCGCGCGACGCCATGTTCGCCGCCACCGGCGTGTCCCCCGACGGCAGCATCGTCGCCCTGGTGCGCGGCGGCGACTCCGCCGAGCTGGCCCGCGTCGCCGCCGTGCTGCGCAGCGATCCCGGCGTCGCCGGCGTCACCACCGTGACCTCGCGCGACGGCCGCAGCGCCTACGTCGCCGGCTCGGCGCGCACCACCAGCCTCGACGCGGGGCAGGCCGTCGCGGTGCGCGTCCGCGACCGGCTGGCCGGCGACCCGCACGTCACCGTCGGCGGTTTCCTGCTCGCCAACAAGCAGGTGACCGACCAGGTCTCCAAGGACCTGGGCCGCGCCGAGATGCTCGCCTTCCCCATCCTCTTCCTGCTGCTGCTCTTCGTCTTCCGCAGCGGCGTGGCGGCGCTGCTGCCGCCGATGGTCGGCGGCCTCACCATCCTGGGCACCTTCCTGGTGCTGCGCGTCGTCGACTCGATGACCTCGATGTCGATCTTCGCCCTCAACCTCAGCACCGGGCTCGGCCTCGGCCTGGCCATCGACTACAGCCTGCTGATGGTGTCGCGCTACCGCGAGGAGGTGGCCACGCACGGGTACGGCGTCGCCGCGCTGCACCGCACCCTGGCCACCTCGGGCCGCACCGTGCTCTTCAGCTCGCTGACGGTGACCGCCGCGCTGGCCTCGCTGCTGGTGTTCCCGCAGCGTTTCCTCTACTCCATGGGTGCCGCCGGGGTCGCCGTCACCGTGCTCAGCGCAACGGTAGCGTTGGTGGTGCTCCCCGCCGTGCTGGCCCTGCTCGGCCCGCGCATCGAGGCGCTGTCGCTGCGCCGCCGCTCCCCGGTGGCGGAACACGGCGGCTGGTACCGGCTGTCGCGCGCGGTGATGCGCCACCCCGGCGCGGTGGCCGCGCTCACCGCCGCCGCGCTGCTGGCGCTGGGCTCGCCGTTCTTGTCCATCCGGTTCACCTCGGTCGACGCCTCGGTGCTGCCGCAGAGCGCCTCGGCGCGCCAGGTGGACGACGCGTTGCGGACACAGTTCGCAGAAACTCCGACGCCAGTGTACGCGGTGGTGCAGGCGCCGGCGACTCCCGCGGCGCAGGCCGCGCTGCAGCAGTGGATGGCCCCGCTCGGCCACGCGCCGGGAGTCGCCGCCACCCAGCTGCGGCCGCTGGGCAGCGGCGCCTGGGAGGTTGCCGCCTTCACCCACGCCGGTGCGCTGAGCGACACCGCCAAGCACATCGTCACCACCATGCGCAGCACGCCGGCGCCCTACCCGCTGCTGGTCGGCGGGCAGACGGCCGCCTTCATGGACCTGCAGTCGTCGCTGGGCGCCCACCTGCCGCTGGCCATCGCCATCGTCTGCGTGGTCACCGTGCTGGTGCTCTTCGCCATGACCGGGTCGATCGTGCTGCCGGTCAAGGCGGTGCTGATGAACGCCCTCTCCCTGAGCGCGGCGTTCGGCGCGCTGGTGCTGATCTTTCAGGACGGGAATCTCACCGGCCTGCTCCACTACACCTCGCAGGGGGCGCTGGAGTCGACCCAACCCATCCTCCTCTTCGCCATCGCCTTCGGCCTGTCTACCGACTACGGCGTGTTCCTGCTCACCCGCATCAAGGAGGGGCACGACGCGGGCATGTCGACCAGCGAGGCGGTGGCCACCGGCCTGGAGCACACCGGGCGCATCGTCACCGCTGCCGCACTGCTGTTCTGCATCGCCATCGGCGCCTTCGCCACCTCCTCGATCGTGTTCATCAAAGAGGTCGGGGTGGGCACGGCGCTGGCGGTGCTGATCGACGCCACTGTGGTCAGGGCCCTGCTGGTGCCCTCGCTGATGGCCCTGCTTGGGCGCTGGAACTGGTGGGCGCCGCGGCCGCTGCGGGCGCTGCACCGGCGGCTGCGGCTCGACCGCCTGGAGCCCGGCGCGGTGCCCGGATCGGACGCGGCGGCGGCGTGAACACAGCGCGCCGCCGCTGGCGTAGGCTGGGCAGCCTATGACCGAGACGGCCACCCGCGCAGCGGGTCAGGGCAGCCACGCCGTCGAGCAGCAGGAGAGCGACCCGCGGCGGTGGATCGCGCTCGGCGTCGTCCTCACCGCGGCCTTCATGGTGCTGCTCGACATCAGCATCGTGAACGTCGCCATCCCGTCGATCCAGCGCAACCTGGGCGCCAGCTTCGGCCAGGTGCAGCTGGTCCTCGCCGGCTACCAGCTGGCCTACGCGGTGGTGCTGATCACCGGCGGGCGGCTCGGCGACATCTTCGGCCGCAAGCGCCTGTTCATGACAGGAATGGCAGGATTCGTCCTGGCCTCGGCGGCCTGCGGCTTCGCGCGCAACCCCGACATGCTGGTCATCTCCCGGGTGGTGCAGGGGCTGATGGCGGCGCTGATGTTCCCCCAGGTGCTCTCCACCATCCAGGTGGTGTTCTCGCCGCGCGAGCGCGCCGCCGCCTTCGGCATGTTCGGTGCGGTGATCGGGCTGGCCACCATCGCCGGGCCGCTGGTCGGCGGCCTGCTCATCGGCAGCGCCACCGACACCGAGCGCTGGCGCCTGATCTTCCTGGTCAACCTACCGGTCGGCATCGCCGCGATGACCGCGGCCTGGTTCCTCCTCCGCGAGTCGCGGGCCCCCAATGCGCGGCGGCTCGACATCGTCGGCGTCATCCTCGCCTCGGCGGCGCTCGGCCTGCTCACGTACCCGCTGGTGGAGGGACGCGACCAGGGCTGGCCGGCGTGGTCCTTCGTCATGCTGGTGTGCTCGCTGCCGGTGTTCGTCCTCTTCGTGCTCTACGAGCGCGCCAAGACGCGGCGCGACGGCTCGCCGCTGGTCGAGCTGTCGATGTTCCGCGACCGCGCCTTCAGTAGCGGCACAGCGCTGTCGGCGATCTTCTTCTCGGCGATCCCCGCCTTCTTCCTGATCTTCAGCCTCACCCTGCAGATCGGCCTCGGCTACTCGCCGCTGCGCGCCGGCCTGACCACCGTGCCCTGGTCGGTGGCCACCGCCTTCTCCTCGACCATGTCGGTGCGGTTGGCCCCCAGACTGGGCAAGCGCATCCTGCAGCTGGGCGCCACCCTGCTGGCGCTGGGCATGATCGGCATCATCCTCACCGTGCGCGCCCGCGGCACGTCGCTCGACGGTCCCGAGCTGATCCCCGCGCTGGTGGTGGCCGGCCTGGGCATGGGCTGCATCATCGCGCCGCTCACCAACATCATCCT
>CAZCJX010000130.1:0-7297 GCA_964499205.1 uncultured Actinomycetes bacterium
CTGGAGATCGTCGAGGTGCTGGTGCGCAGCGGCGCCGTCGACGTCATCGTCGTCGACTCCGTGGCCGCGCTCGTGCCCAAGGCCGAGATCGACGGCGAGATGGGCGATTCCCACGTCGGCCTGCAGGCGCGCCTGATGTCCCAGGCGATGCGCAAGCTGACCGCGGCGATCTCGCGCTCCAACTCGTGCGTCATCTTCATCAACCAGCTGCGCGAGAAGGTGGGGGTGATGTTCGGCAACCCCGAGGTGACCACCGGCGGCCGCGCGCTGAAGTTCTACGCCTCGGTGCGTATGGACATCCGCAAGATCGAGACCATCAAGCAGGGACTCGACGCGGTGGGCTCGCGAGTCAAGGTCAAGGTTGTCAAGAACAAGGTGGCCCCGCCGTTCCGCGCCGCCGAGTTCGACATCATGTACAACGAGGGCATCTCCTACGCCGGCTCGGTGCTCGACATGGCCATCGAGGCCAAGGTGGTGGAGAAGAGCGGCGCCTGGTTCTCCTACGGCGACATGCGCCTCGGCCAGGGCCGCGAGAACGTGCGCGACTTCCTCAAGCAGAACACCGAACTGCTGGAGGAGATCGCCAACAAGGTGCGCGAGAAGTCGGCGCCCGAGCCGACCGCTCCGGTGACCGGCACCGCGGCCGCCAACGGCACGAGCACCCCGGCGATTCCGGTCGGCTGACCCCGGCCCGGGTGCTGTTCCCACCGTCCCCCGACGAGGAGCGCAGGGCCGCCGAGCAGGCGGCGCTGCGCATCCTCCGCGGCGCGGCGCAGTCCCAGGACTCGCTGCGCCGCCGCCTGGTCGGCCGCGGCTTCTCCGACGAGGCCGCGAGGTCCGCCACCCGCTCGGCGGTGACCGCCGGCTACGTCGACGACACCGCCCTCGCCGAATCGATCGTCGCCCGCCGCCGCGGCCGCCGCGGGTCAGTCCGCCTGGTCGCCGAGCTGCGCGCCCGCGGCGTCGACGCCGAGGTGGCCCGTGCCGCGGTCGGCGCCGTGCCGGCGGAGGAGGAGCGCGACGCGGCGCTCGGCGAGGCCCGCCGCCGGCTGCCCACCGGGGGCCTGTCCACCGACTGGCCCACCCGCCGCCGCGAGGTCGGCCGCATCGCCGGCGCCCTGCAGCGCCTCGGCTTTCCCGCGGACGCGATCACCCACGCGCTGCACCAGCTGGGTGCCCCGGACGGCGACTGAAGAACCCCTCAGCCCCCGGTGGCCGGCAGCATCCCCGAGCCGCGCCGCTCATGTCGCACCACCGTCCCCAGCGTCACCCAGGCCAGCACGGTGAGCAGAAAGCCCAGCGCGATCAGCCCGTCGAGGTACAGCCAGCGCGACACCAGCCCGCCGAACACCGCCCCCAGCGCGCCGCCACCCGCCAGGGTCACCGTGTAGAAGGCCATCAGCGCCGAGCGGTCCGCTGCCAGCGCCTCCGAGCAGTCGGCGAGGTAGTTGACCGCCGCCGGCCCGAACCCCGCCTGCACCAGCACCCCCACGGCGAGCAGGGGCAGCAGCAGCGGCGCCACCCAGAGCGGCTCGTGGTTCATCACCAGCAGCGCCAGCAGCACGGCGAAGGCGCCGGGCACCGCCCGCCGCATGGTCACCGGGCCGCCCAACCGCTGCAGCAGCGGCGTCCAGAGCACGATGCCGAGCATCAGCAGGGCCACCCAGCCGAGCAGGAACAGCCCGATCAGCCGCTCGTCGAAGCCGTGCACCAGGGTCTGCCCCGGCACCGGCGAGCGCTTCAGCAGCGCCCCGATGTTGGCGTAGAACGCGCCCACCAGGCCGTTGACCGCCAGCCAGGCGGGGATGAAGCTGCGCACCGGCCCCGGCCCCAGGATTGCCCGGAAGACCACGCGCAGCGGGCTCACCGGCAGCGGCCCCGCCTCGTGCACCGTCTTGACGCAGACCAGCGCCGCCACCAGGTAGAAGAGCGCCAGCACCGGGAAGGCGCCGCGGTGCAGGGAGTGGTAGAGCACCGGCCCGACCACGAAGCCGCCTGCGTAGCCCACCAGCGTCGAGCCCTCGAACGCGCCGCTGGCCCGAGCGCGCGCCGCATGGTCGGCCGCCGTCGCGGCGGCGATGGTCCCCAGCGCGGTGGGCACGAAGGCAGCCGCCCCGATGCCCTCCAACAGCCGCGACCCACCCACCGTCCCCGGCCGCGTGGCCAGGGCCAGCGCCATCATCCCCAGCACCCCGAGCAGCGGCCCTCCGATGAGGAACACCCGCCGCCCGATGCGGTCGGCAAAGCGCGCCAGGACCGGTGCGAAGAGCATCTCCGGCGCCGCCTGCGAGGCGCCCACCAGCCCCACCGCCACGCCCGAGGGATGGCCGCCGGCCAGGTCGCTGAGGTCGAACTGCACGGCGACACCGGCGCTGACCGCGCCGATGCGCAGCAGCGCCGCCGCCATCAGCAGCGCCCCGACCCCGGCGAGCCCGCCCGCGAACGCAGCGTGGTGGGTGCTGGAGTCGGGCGCGGCCGCGCGGCGCTCGGGTTCGAGACGCACTGAGCGGGACACCGCACCGAAGCGTAATCCACCCGACAGGAAGCCACCTGCCGTCCGGGGCGCCGTGTGTCGCCCGTACAATTGCCCACACCGTTTCCCGGGAGGTGCGGGCGCCCCGCCGCCGGCCGGCCAGCAGAGCCGTGCCGCCAGGGCCGCGACCAGCGCGCTCGCCCGGCCGGAGGACGGCCGTCCCCATGAGGTGGTGAGCACCTCACGATTTGAACTCCCTGCCGAGGACCTCCCCATGATTCCCGCCCTGATCGGGCTGGTGGTCGCCGTGGCCTGCGCGGTGGCCGCCGTCCTCTACATGCGCGCCCAGCTGGAGCGCGCCCGCCAGAGCCACGCCGCCGAGGAGGAGCGCCTGCGCGAGCGCTCCGCCGAGGTCGAGCAGCTGCGCAAGACCATCGACCTCGAGGCCAAGGAGGAGGCGCTCCGCCTCCGCGCCGAGGTCGAGCAGGAGATCCGCGAGCGCCGCTCCGAGATGAGCCGCCTGGAGCAGCGCGCCGCCCAGCGCGAGCAGCAGCTGGAACGCCGGCTCGCCGAGCTCGACCAGCGCGAGGAGCGCCTCGACCAGCGCGAGCAGGAGCTGGAGGCGCTGCGCGGCGGCATCGACGAGGAGCGCGCCGGCATCGCCCGCGAGATGGAGCGCGTCGCCAGCCTCTCCCAGCAGGACGCCCGCAACGAGATCCTCCAGCGCGTCGAGGGCGAGCTGACCACCGAGATCGCCGAGCGCATCCGCGCCGCCGACGAGCGCGTCCGCGAGGAGGCCGAGCAGCGCTCCCGGGAGGTGCTCATCGCGGCCATCCAGCGCCAGGCCGCCGACCAGGCGGGGGAGACGTCAGTCACCGTGGTGCCCCTGCCCAGCGACGAGATGAAGGGCCGCATCATCGGCCGCGAGGGCCGCAACATCCGCGCCCTCGAAGCCGCCACCGGCGTCGACCTGATCATCGACGACACGCCCGAGGCGGTGGTGCTCAGCGGCTTCGACCCGGTGCGCCGCGAGGTGGCCCGGATGGCCCTGGAAAAGCTGTTCAGCGACGGCCGCATCCACCCCGCCCGCATCGAGGAGCAGGTGGCCAAGAGCCGCGCCGACATGCAGGTGCGCATTCGCGAGGAGGGCGAGGCGGCCTGCTTCGAGGTCGGCCTGCAGGGCGTCCACCCCGAGCTGGTCAAGCTGCTCGGCACCCTGCGCTTCCGCACCTCGTACGGCCAGAACGTGCTGATGCACTCCCAGGAGTCGGCGCTGCTCGCCGGCGTGATCGCCGCCGAGATCGGCTACGACGAGCAGGAAGCCAAGGAGATCGCCCTCTTCCACGACATCGGCAAGGCCGCCGAGCACGAGATCGAGGGGTCGCACGCCTTCATCGGCGGGGAGATCCTGGCCCGGCTGGGCCGCCCCTCGGCGATCGTGCACGGCGTGCGGGCCCATCACTACGACGAGGAGCCGCGCAGCATCGGCGCCTTCATCGCCATCACCGCCGACGCCATCAGCGCCGCGCGGCCGGGCGCCCGCCGCGAGACCCTGGCCTCGTACATCAAGCGGCTGGAGCGGCTGGAGGCGATCGCCACCGAGTTCCCCGGCGTCGACCGCGCCTTCGCCATCCAGGCCGGACGTGAGCTGCGCGTCATGGTCCGGCCGGGCAAGGTCGACGACGACGGGGCCACGGTGATGGCCCGCAAGATCGCCCACCGCATCCAGTCGGAGCTGACCTACCCCGGGCAGGTGCGGGTCACCGTCCTGCGCGAGACCCGCAGCGTGGAGTACGCCAAGTAGGGAATCGGCCAGGGCTGCGCCAATCCCCGTGACAACGTGTCAGCACCGTGCGTGGACGGAGCTCAAGGGGGGCGCTACACTTCGGGTTCCACACAGTTGGTCCATTTCGTTCCCGCATCGTCTCCCAAAGGGGGTGCCCGCCCCGTGGAAGTCCTCAAAGTCTCCGCGACCTCGAAGCCTGTTGCCGTGGCCGGCGCCATCGCGGGCGTCATCCGCACCCAGCAGAAGGTCGAGGTCCAGGCCATCGGGGCGGGCGCGATCAACCAGGCCATCAAGGCCATCGCCATCTCGCGGGGCTACGTCGCCCCCGGCGGCATCGACCTCGTCTGCGTCCCCTCGTTCATCGACATCTCCATCGACGGCGAGGAGCGCACCGGCATCCGGCTGCTCGTCGAGTCGCGCTGACCCCGCCCGGCCAGTGAGGCGGCGGCCTCGCCGGTGAAGCGCAGCGCGATGAGCACCGCCTCACCCCAGTTGCCCTCACCGCCGCGGTCGGCCTCGAACGCCTTCGCGTCCGCACCGCGCGCCGTGTCCACGGCGACGTGGAACGCCTGGCGCAGCGGCAGCTGCTGGCCCTCGCTGCCGAGCAGGGCCAGGGCGACGTCCGCCCGCCATCGCTCTCGCGCCGCCGCCGCCAGGCGCATCGCCAGCGCATCGCTCGCCGGCCGGTCGGCAGCGGGCGCGTCGAGGTCGAGCAGGCGACAGGCACTCCCGACGTCGGCCGCCACCACGGCGCCTCGCACCACGTCGGCGCTGTGCGGCAGCTCGGTGAGCACCGCGGCCAGTGCACCGCCCGCTCCCGCGTCGACCACGATCAGGCTCTGCCCGCCCCGGCGCAGCGCCGTGACCAGCGGCTCGGCGGTGCTCACCGGGACCTCGGGCGGGTAGCGCTCGACGTGGAGCAGCCGGGCGCCGCCGGTGCCCAGGGTGTACAGCGCCAGCGAAACGCCGATCCACGCGGCCATCGCCACCGCCAGCACGGCGGCGGGATTGAGCCGCCCGCCGAGGGCGACCACGACGGAGGCGAAGGCGGCCAGGCCGAGCGCCCCGACCAGCGCGCCCCGGGAGTCGGCCACCGCGGCGACCGGCCCCTTGTCCTGCTCCAGCAGGGTCAGAGTTGCGGCCAGGATTGCCGGAAAGGCGAGGAACACGCCGCCGGAGACGGCCCCGTGCAGCAGGGTGACCAGGCCGGCGATCACCGAGGTGGCCGCGCCGAAGGCGAAGCGGATGGCGTAGCGGCGCACGGCCTAGCGGAAGAGCACGCCGTAGAGCACGCCGGCGCTGGCCAGCCAGGCGCCGACCGCCACCGCGCTGCCGCGCAGCGCCCGGAAGCGCCGCACCGCGTCGATGGCGACCAGGGCGGCGACGGCCATCGCCGCCGCCCCGATCACCATGCCGCGGGCGGCCTCCGCCATGTCGCCGCTCCCCTTGGTGATGGCCACGATGGCCAGCGAGGCCAGGGCGATCGAGGGAGCGGCGGCGAAGACCCCGGCGAAGCTCTGCGGCCGCAGCCGCTCACCCAGGGTGGCGAAGGCGACCACCAGGGCGCCGCCGAGGAGGCCCTTGAGGAGCAGGACCAGGAAGGTGCCCACCCCTCAGTGGCTCTTCTTGCCGCCCTTGCGCGACGCCGCGTTGCCGCTCTTGGCGTTGGCGTTGCTGATCGCCGCGGCGCGCTCCTTGGGCATGCCCTTCTCGCGCATGCCCTCGTACTGCTTGGGATTCTTGATCGAGGGTCCGTGGCTCTTGCCCGGCATGGCAATGCCTCCACAGCAAAATTGACAACACTGCTATCACTATAAGCAGCGGGCACATCCGCCGCAGCGGGCCCGGCCGAGCATTCGCTCCGGAAGCCGCTAGTCTGTGCGGGTCGTGAAGCCCCTGGCCCTGCTCAGCCCCGACGCCGCCCACCTGCGGCCGCTCCAGCTCGCCGAGCGGGCCCCGCGCCGCCAGCCGATCGTGCCGCTGCTGGGCCGCCCGCCGCGGGTCCACCTCTGGCATATCGGCTGCCAGATGAACGACGCCGACCGCGAGGATCTCGCCGAGCAGTTCGCCGACATCGGCTTCGTCCCCGAGGTGCCCCTGGAGGACGCCGACCTCGCCGTGCTGATCACCTGCGCAGTGCGCCAGAACGCCGAGCAGAAGGTGTACGGCAAGTTCAAGGAGCTGCTGCCCTGGAAGCAGCAGCGCCGCGGCCGCGCCATCGCGCTCACCGGCTGCATGGGGGTGGAGCACGGCTCCTCGCTGCTCGACCGCCTCCCCGAGCTCGACTACGTCTTCGACGTGCGCGAGTCCGACGGCTTCATGGCCAAGCTGCAGGCGCTCTACGCGCCCGACCTCGACGGCCCGGTCACCCTGCCCGCGTCGGACCGGCTCTCCGCCTACGTTCCGGTCATCGGTGGCTGCAACGAGATGTGCACCTACTGCATCGTGCCCTTCGTGCGTGGGCGGGAGGAGTCGCGCACCGTGGAGCAGGTGGTCGCGGACGTGCGCGGGCTGGTGGAGCGCGGCGTGCGCGAGGTGACCCTGCTGGGGCAGAACGTCAACTCCTACCGCTGCCCCTCGTCGGGCGCCGGGCTGCCCGAGCTGATGCAGGCGGTGGACGCCGTGTCGGGACTGCTGCGCATGCGCTTCCTCACCTCGCATCCGCGCAACGCCTCGCCGGCGCTCTTCGCCGCGATGCGCGACCTGGGCACCGCCTGCGAGCAGCTCCACCTTCCCGTGCAGGCGGGCGACGACGAGCTGCTGCGCCGCATGCGCCGCGTCTACAGCGTCGACCACTACCTGTCGATCATCGCCACGGCGCGCGCCACCGTGCCCGACATGGCGCTGACCACCGACATCATCGTCGGCTTCAGCGGCGAGACCGAGGCGGAGTTCCTCGGCACCGAGAAGCTGATGCGCGAGGTGCGCTTCGACACCGTGCACCTCGCCGCCTACTCGGTGCGCCCCGGCACCGCGGCGGCGCGCCGTCCCGACGACGTGCCGCTGGAGGAGAAGAAGCGCCGCCTCAACCACCTGCT
>CAZCJX010000131.1:0-7207 GCA_964499205.1 uncultured Actinomycetes bacterium
GACGCGGCGGTCTCAAAAACCGTTGGGGGCAACCCCGTGTGGGTTCGAATCCCACGGCCGGCACCACTCCCGGGCGATCCGGTCGCGGCGCCGGCGAAGGCGCTCAGTGAGGCCGATCCGGTCACGGGGCGTGACGCCGCCGTTGCGGCCAGGCCCGGCGGGAACGCGGCGAATGCGTCAGGTGCAACGCCGATTCATCGCTCTTTACCGCCCTGGTGGGTCTCCCGTGACCACGGGCCGCCGGCGCTCCGCGAGCATGCCCTGGTGATCCTCCCCCTCGACCAGCAGATCCACGGCACCCGGTACGTCGACGCCCTCGGCCCGCTGCACGCCCTCCTCGAGGACGACACGGTGAGCGAGATCATGGTGATCGGCCCCGACCTGGTCTACGTCGAACGCGGCGGCCGCCTGGAGGAGGTGGGCGTGGGCTTCCGCGACGAGAACGCGCTGCTGGAGGCGATCGAGATCATCGTCAGCGCGGTGGGCCGGCGCATCGACGCCGAGAATCCCATCTGCGATGCGCGCCTGCTCGACGGCTCGCGCGTCGCCGCCAGCATCCCGCCGGTGGCGCTCAACGGGCCGCTGCTCACCATCCGCAAGTTCAGCCGCGACCCGCTGCAGGTCGACGACCTGGTCCGCCTGGGCACCCTCGACGCCACCGGCGCCGAGCTGCTGCGCGCGGCAGTTCTGGCCAGGTGCAACATCATCGTCAGCGGCGGCACGGGCACCGGCAAGACCACCCTGCTCAACGTGCTGTCCGGCTTCATCCCCGCCGGCGAGCGCATCGTCACCATCGAGGACGCCGCCGAGCTACAGCTGCACCAGCGCCACGTCTGCTCGATGGAGGCACGGCACGACGGCAACCACGGGCGGGTGGCCATCCGCGACCTGGTGCACCACTCGCTGCGCATGCGTCCCGACCGCATCGTCATCGGCGAATGCCGCGGCGGCGAGGCGCTGGACATGCTGCAGGCGATGAACACCGGCCACGACGGCTCGCTCACCACCATCCACGCCAACTCGCCGCGCGACTGCCTCGCCCGACTGGAGACGCTGGTGCTGATGGCGGGCGTGGAGCTGCCCCTGCGGGCGATCCGCCAGCAGGTCGCCGGCGCCCTCGACCTGGTCGTCCAGATCAGCCGCCTGCGCGACGGCAGCCGCCGGGTGACCTCGATCACCGAGGTGCTGGGCATGGAGGGCGACACCGTCACCCTGCAGGAGATCCTCAGCTTCGAGCAGCGCGGCCTCGACGCCGACGGCAGGGTGACCGGGCGCTTCGCCGCCACCGGGGTGCGCCCCGAGCTGATGCGGCGCTGCGAGCAGCTCGGCATCCCGGTTCCCCAGCTCCTGCTCCACCCCGGAGCCCTGCGCTAGGGCGTCAGCCTCCCCGCGCCGGCCCGCCGCCGCTGCCACCACACGCCGGCGCCGACGATGAGCCCGAGGCCGGCCAGCGCGGCAAGGATGGCCGCGGTGGAGCCGCCGCCCGTCGAGGGCTCGGACGTGGTCGCTGCGGCCGCGCCCGCGGCGGCCGGGTCGCTGCTGGTGCTGCTCGACGTGCTGCTCGCCGAGGGCGGCGGGGCCACGGCTGCGGCCGCCGGCGGGGCTGCCGTGGTGGCGGGCGGCGGCGGCGCTGCCGTGGTGGTGGGCGGCGGGGTCGCGCTGGTGGTGTGCGTCGTGGCGCTGCGTGCCGTGCTCGAGGCATAGCTCACGCTGGACGACGAGGACTGCGCGCTGCCGGTGACGGTCACCGACCCCGTCATGTACGGGTGAATCGAGCAGTGGTAGGCCACCGTGACGCCCGGGGTGGTGAAGGTGTGCTTGTACGTGCCCCCGGCGACGACGTCGCCGCTGTCGAACGAGCCGTTGTCGGCGGTGACGGTGTGCGGCGCGCTGGAGCTGCTGGTCCAGGTCACCGTGTCACCGGCGGCCACGGTGATGGTCGCCGGCCGGAAGCAGTACTGGTAGGTGCTGTCGCAGGGCGAGGCGACCGTGCCCGCGATGCTGACGGCGGGGCCGGCCTGCGCCTGCACCGGCGACGCCAGGCCGAGACATCCCACAGCCACCGTGGCCGCAGCGGCGGCGATCCGCACGTGCATGTGCTCCTCCCTGGTCGGCCGCGTCCCGGGTGCGCCGGCCTCGCGGGGAGTACCGGCGGTGGTTACCCGGCGCTGCCGCGGCGGGAGGGGATGGCATGATGCGGGTCGTGCCGGCGCTCACCCACCTCGCCGTGATCCACATCGACGTGGATCCCGCCCTGCACCTCGGCCCCTTCACCATCCACTGGTACGGGGTGATGTACGCGGTCGCCTTCTACGTCGGCTGGCGCTACGCGGTCACGCCCTTCCTCACCCGCCGCGGCATCAGCCGCCCCGAGATCGACCGCATGATCACCTGGGTCATCGTCTTCGGGTTGATCGGCGGCCGCCTCTACTACGTGCTGCAGAGCGACCTCCTCTACTACCTCACCCATCCCCAGCACATCCTCGCGGTGTGGGAGGGCGGCATGGCCTTCTTCGGCGCCATCATCGCCTCGGTCACCACCATCGCCGTGCTCGCCTGGCGGCGCCACTACTCGTTCTGGCTGCTCTTCGACGCGGGCGTGCTCTTCGCCGTGGTGGGCCAGCCGATCGGTCGCATCGGCAACGTCATCAACGGCGACATCCTGGGCTACGCCAGCAACCTGCCCTGGGCCACCTCGTACGGCCCCAAGGCGGTGCTGCAGCCCGGCTTCCTGCCCGGCGTCCCCTACCAGCCCGCCGCCGTGTACGAGGCGCTGGGGACGATCGCCATCGGCGTGGTGCTCTGGCAGCTGCTGCGCCGGCGGGTGCCCGACGGGGTCATCGCCATCGCCTACGTGGCGCTCTACGCGCTGTCCCAGCTGGGCATCTTCTTCCTGCGCGGCAGCGAGCCGGCGATCTTCCTCGGCCTCAAGCAGGCGCAGTGGACGGCGATCGGCATGCTGCTGCTCGGGGTGCCCCTGCTGGTCGTGCTCTGGCGGCGGTTCCGCCCGCCGCTGCGCCGCGCCGGCGACGCCGACGCGCAGGCCGCGCCGCTGCCCATGCCCGAGGCGGCGGGGTGAGCCCGGGCTGATCGCGCCCTGAGCCCGGCCGGGCCGCACCTATACTGGCCCGCGATGCAAGACGTCACCCGGCTGATCTCCACGCTGATCTACGTGGAGACGCTGCTCATCCTGGTCCGCGTGGCCCTCTCCTGGTTCCCCGGCATCGATCCCTGGCACCCCCTGGTGCGGGTGCTCCGCGCCGTGGTCGACCCCGTGCTCCGCCCCTTCCGCAGCATCCTGCCCACCTTCGGCGGGATCGACTTCTCGCCGGTGCTGGCGATCATCGTGCTCAGCTGGCTGGGCCGCCTGGTCAGCGACCTCGGCGCCGGCTTCAGCCCCGGCCGCGAGATCGCCTACATCGTGGTGCAGATCGTGCTGACCATCACCATCGTGTTCTGCGTGGTGGTGCTGCTGCGCATCCTCATCTCGATCTTCGACGCCGATCCCTGGCATCCCATGGTGCAGATGATCCGGCAGATGTCCAACCCGCTGATCCGCCCCTTCGCCCAGGTGGTGCCGCGCTCGCGCAGCGTCGACCTCGCCGCGGTCGCCGCGCTGACCGTGTACGTCGTCTTCTACTTCGTGGCGCGGGCGGTGTTCAGCATCTGGTTGAGCGGGCTGTAGCCCGTCAGCGCGGGGCGCGCCAGCGGCGCAGGATGGCGGGGACGTCGAGCGCGCTGCGTGCGGTGGCGTCGACGCCGAGGTGGCGGTAGGCGGCCATGTCCTCGTCGCCGCCGACCAGGATGCCGCGGATCGGCGGGCCCCCGGGGCGCTCGGCGCGGTGGCGGCGGACCAGCTCCCAGTCGTCGCGGACGTCGCCGACGTAGACCATGGCCTTGGGGGAGCAGGCGTGCACGATGGGATCGAGGCAGGCGGGGTCGGGCTTGCGCACCATGTCGCCGGTGACCACGACGCTCAGCGCGCCGGCGGGCCAGCCGAGCTTGCCGAGCGCCGCCTGGAACTCGCGCGGGGTGCGGCCGCTGATGCAGGCGACGTGCGATGCGCCGGCGTCCCGCAGCGCGCACGGGTAGTCGGGTGGGACGAGCATGCGCTCGCGCGAGATGAGGCCATCACTGGCATGAACTTCGCCGCCCTCGGCGGCGGAGGCGGTTCCCCAGTACAGCGCGTCGAAGACCTCGAGCACCCGCGCACCGGCGATGCGCGGCAGCTCCGGCGCCACGGCGCGCAGCGCCGCAAGGCCGCCACCGGCAGCCTCGACCTGCGCGGCGACAGCAGGGAGGTCGCCGCCCCGCCCGGCCGCGCCCACCGCCGCCAGCGCGATGCTGATGTCGATGTCGTCGTTGAAGCCGCCGGCACGCTTCAGCGCGTTGATGTCGTCGTGCGACGGCCGCCACGGCGCGGCGACGCCGAGCTCGCGCTGCACCACCACGACGGTCTCGCGCACCGCCTCGCGGAAGGAGGCGCGCACGTCGACCAGCACGCCGTCGACGTCGAGCACCACGGTGTCGACGTCGTGGGGCGTGGCGGCGCTCTCGGGGTTGAGCCAGGCGCCCTCGGGGAGGGCGTCGCTCACGAGCGGCGGGCGGCGGTGCGGCGGCCCTCGCGCTCGGGCGCCTTCTCGCGGCGCACCTCGAGGCGGTAGGCGTGCGGGCCGAGCAGCGCCTCGACGGTGCGCTCCAGCGCCGGTCCCGGGTCGACGCAGAACTCCTCGGCGAGCGAGAAGTCGACCATCTTGTCCGGCTCCTCGACGTGCAGCACCACCGGCGTGTCGCCGCCGTTGCGGCGCAGCGCGTCGCGCAGCGGCTCGATCATGTCGAGCTGGCGCTGGGCCAGGGTGAGATGCACGGTGCGGTCGCCGCGCCAGGTGCTGAGGCGGATGTCGTCGAGCGCGTAGACGGCCTCGGCGAGGATCTTGGGCTGCTCCCCCTCGGCGCCGGGGTCCTCGGCGTTGCCGTCCGGCGGCCGCCCACCGGCGCGCGGCGCCGCCTCGACGCGGCCGCGGATGACCACCACCTTGTCGGGCCGGAGGACCTCGACGCACTCCTCGAAGGTGCGGGCGAAGACCACCACCTCGCAGGAGCCGGTCATGTCCTCGAGCTGCAGGAAGGCCATGCGCTGGCCGGTGGTACTGCGCTTGGGCACGAAGGCGCGCACCTCGCGCAGGGCGCCGCCGACCTGCACGGTGCAGCCGTCGAGGTGGGGGCCGAGCTCGGCCAGGGCGGTGTCAGTCTTGCTGCGCAGCTCGTCCTCGACGCGCCGCAGCGGGTGGTCGCTGAGGTACATGCCGAGGAACTCCTTCTCCCACTCCAGGCGCTCGTGGTCCTGGGTGGGCTGCACCTTGGGTTCGCGCAGCTCCACGGTCAGGGTTGCCGTCAGCCCGGGCAGCGCGGCGGCGGTGCCGAACAGGGACACCTGCCCCGACTCGCGCTCACGGCGCACCTGGGCAACCCGATCCAGCACCTGGTCGACGACGGCGAGCAGCACGCCGCGGTCCTTCTCGAAGCAGTCGCAGGCGCCGCTGCGGATCAGCGCCTCCAGGACGCGGCGGTTCATGTCCTTGGAGCTGACCCGCTCGCAGAGGTCGAGCAGCGAGGTGAAGGGTCCACCCTCGGCGCGCGCCTCCAGCACCGCGTCGATGACCTTCTCGCCGACGTTCTTGATGTGGTGCAGGCCGTAGAGGATCTCGCGCTTCTCGATGTCACCGACGGAGAAGCCGCCCTTGCTGCGGTTGATGTCCGGCGGGCGCACGTCGAGGCCGCGGGCGCGGGCGTCGATGATGGTCTGCTTGAGCTTGTCGAAGTCGCCGCCGCGCGAGTTGAGCAGCGCCGCCATGTACTCCAGCGGGTAGTTGGCCTTGAGGTACGCCGTCTGGTACCCGACCAGCGAGTAGCAGATGCTGTGCGACTTGTTGAAGCCGTACCTGGCGAACCGGGCGATGAGGTCGAAGAGCTCGGTGGCCACCTCGGGCGTGGTCCCCCGCTCCACCGCCCCGGCGAGGAACTTGGCGCGCTGCTGGTCCATCTTCGCCTGGTCCTTCTTGCCCATGGCGGCGCGGAGGATGTCCGCCTCGGCCAGGGTGAAGCCGGCCACCGCCTGGGCGATGCGCATCACCTGCTCCTGGTAGAGGATGGTCCCGTAGGTCTCGGCCAGGATGGGGTGGAGCTTTTCTGCCAATCCCGGCAGGTACTCGATGGGCTCCTCGCCGCGCTTGCGCCGCATGTAGATGTCGATGACCCCGCCCTCGATGGGGCCGGGGCGGTTGAGCCCGTTGGCGGCGCAGAGGTCGTCGAGGCTCTGCGGCTGCATGTCGATGAGCACCTTCTTGGCGCCGGCGCCCTCGAACTGGAAGGTGCCGTGGGTGTCGGCGCGGCCGAAGAGGGCGTAGGTGCTCTCGTCGTCGAGCGGCAGGTCGTCGATGTCGATGTCGATGCCGCGGGTCTCGCGGACGAACTGCAGGGCCTCGTCGATGATGGTCAGGTTGCTGAGGCCGAGGAAGTCCATCTTGAGCAGGCCGATCTTCTGCACCCCGTTCATGTCGAACTGGGTGACGATCGACTCGCGGTCCGAGGTGGAGCGTTGCAGCGGCACGATGTTGGCCAGCGGCTCGGGGGCGATCACCACCCCGGCGGCGTGGGTCGAGGCGTTGCGGCAGATGCCCTCCAGCCGCTTGGCGTTGTCGATCACCTGCTTGGCCCAGGGCTCGTTGTCGTAGACCTCGCGCAGCTCGCGGCTCTGCTGCAGCGCCTGCTCCAGGGTGATGCCGATCGACTGCGGCACCAGCTTGGCCAGGCGGTCGACCTCGGCGAGCGGCACGTCGAGGACGCGGCCGACGTCGCGGATGGCGGCGCGTGCGGCCATGGTGCCGAAGGTGATGATCTGGGCCACCCGCTCGCTGCCGTACTTCTGCTGCACGTAGGCGAGCACGCGGTCGCGGCGGCGGTCGTCGAAGTCGCAGTCGATGTCGGGCATCGACACGCGCTCGCGGTTGAGGAAGCGCTCGAAGAGCAGGTTGTAGCGCAGCGGGTCGAGGTTGGTGATCTCCAGCACATACGCCACCAGCGAGCCGGCCGCGCTGCCGCGCCCCGGACCCACCTTGACGCCGTCGCAGCGGGCCGCGCGCATGAAGTCCCAGACGATGAGGAAGTAGGCGGCGAAGCCGGTCTCCTCGATGACGTCGAGCTCCAT
>CAZCJX010000132.1:0-7184 GCA_964499205.1 uncultured Actinomycetes bacterium
ATGCCGCGCATCATCATGCAGAGGTGCGCCGCCTCGATGACCACGGCGACGCCGTGCGGCTGCAGCACCTCGTCGACCGCCTCGGCGATCTGCGTGGTCAGCCGCTCCTGCACCTGCAGGCGGCGGGCGAAGATGTCGACCAGCCGGGCCAGCTTGCTGAGCCCGAGGATGCGTCCCTTGGGCAGGTAGGCGACGTGCGCCTTGCCGAAGAAGGGCAGCATGTGGTGCTCGCAGAGGCTGTACAGCTCGATGTCCTTGACCAGGACCATCTCCTCGTACGGCTCGGCGAAGACGGCGCCGCCGACCACGTCCTCGAGCGTCTGGTGGTAGCCGCTGGTGAGGAAACGCAGCGACTCGGCGACGCGCTCGGGGGTGCGCAGCAGGCCCTCGCGGTCGGGGTCCTCGCCGAGCAGGCGCAGCGTCGCCTCGACGCCGGTCGCCAGGAGGTCGTGCGCCCGGGTGGGACGCGGGTCGCGCAGCGGCGCGGCGTCGCTCATGGCGACCAGTGTGCCATCAGGCGTTGCTGAAGATGGGGATGTTGACGCCGGTCAGCGGTGCGGCGGCGTCGCTGACCAGGAAGGCGATGATCGCGGCGACGTCGTCGGGGGTGACCCCGGGGTTGAGGTGCGGCGCGGCGCGGCGGAGCATCTCGGTGTCGACGGCGCCGGGGCTGAGGCTGATGCAGCGCACGCCGTGGGGGCGGCCCTCCAGCGCAACCGCCTCGCCGAGGGCGACGACGCCGGCCTTGGAGACGTTGTAGGCGGAGAGGCCGGGGAACTTCTCGACGTTGGGCACGCCGCTCAGCGAGGCGATGTTGAGGATGGTGCCGCCGGGCGGTGTTTGCGCCGCCATCGCGGTGAAACCGGCGTGGCAGCAGAGGAATGTGCCGCGCAGGTTGACGTCGAGCACGGCGTCCCAGGTCGCGGGCGTCAGCTCGGCGAAGGGTGTCGGCTCGACCACTGCGGCGGCGTTGATCCAGGCGCGCAGGCGGCCGGCTCTGCTTGCGACGCCGGCGAGGCGCTGCACGTCGTCCTCGTTGCTGATGTCGGTGCGCCGGGGTTCGATGCCGGGGTGGCCGGCGGCGGTCTCGCGCAGGGTGGATTCGGTGCGGCCGGCGATGACGACGTGCATGCCGTCGCGGGCGAGGCGGCGGGCGGCGGCGCGGCCGATGCCCGTTCCGGCACCGGTGACCACGGCGACGTCGGCGCTCATCGGCCGAGCCCGCCGCGGCGACGCGCGCGGGGAGCGCTGCCGGTGGCGATCTCGCGGTAGAGCTGCTGGTAGCGGTCGACCATGGCGTCGAGGGGATGCCGGCGGGCGGCCGCGTCGCGGGCGCGGCGGCGATCGAGCGCCATCGCCTGGCGGATGGCGGAGGTCAGCGCGGGGACGGTGGTGTCGGCGGTGAGCACCCCGCCGGCCCGCCCGACCACCTCGGGGAGCGCGCCGCGGGCGAATCCCGCCACCGGGGTGCCGGCCAGGTTGGCCTCCAGGGCGACCATGCCGAAGGGTTCCTCCCAGAGCGACGCCATCACCACCACCGCGGCCCGACCGTAGAGCCGCGCCAGGCGGCGATGGGACACCGCACCGATCCACTCCGCATCGGGGCCGAGCAGCGGCGCCACCTTCTCGTCGAAGTAGGCCCGATCGTAGACGTCGCCGGCCAGGCAGGTGCGCAGCCCGGCGCGGCGGGCCGCGGCCACGGCCAGGTGGGTGCCCTTCTCGGGGGCGATGCGGCCCGCGACCAGGGCCAGGTCGCTTTCGGGACGGGCGCCGAAGGGGATCGACGCCGGGTCGGTGCCGTTGCCGACCACCGAGTCGACGGGCACGATGCCGCGCCACTGCCGGGCGCAGGCGCGGCTGACGGCCACGAAGCGCGGCCGGTTGGGCGTGCGCGCGGCCGCCTGGGCGGCCTGGGCCACCGCGGGGTCGACCGGGCCCAGGTGGAGGGTGTGCAGGGTGGGCAGGCCGGCCGCGGCCAGGGCGTAGAAGGCCGGCCAGTCGTGCGCGTGGGCGTGGACCACGGCGGGTGGGTCGTCGCGGAGCTCGGTGGCGACCCGCAGGTAGGCGGCCGCCTGGAGGCCGGGCCAGCCGTCGCCCGCCGGTTCGGACCAGCGCATCAGCGCCTGCGGGTAGGGTCCTCCGCCGGCGCTGCGGAGGGACACGCCGGGCAGGCGCGAGCCGGGGGCGGCGACCACCCCCACCTCCTCTCCCCTCTCGACGAGGCGGCGGGCCAGCTCGGCGAGCACCACCTGCGCGCCGCCCGCCTGCGCGGGGCGCAGCGGTGCGACCAGAGGGGCGAGCAATGTGACGCGCATCGGCGGCGACAAGCATGCGCCACGCGCGCGCCGGTCCGGATTTGGCGCGATGCGATCACAACTTCATGCATTGTCTCTATCACCATTTCTCCGCGGTGAGCTCGGTGGGGCGCGCTGCGCGCCGTTGATTGCGGATCGCCATTTCGCTTGCCACACATGGAATTCACCGGCTGAGAGCGGATGTTCCGAGGGCCCTTGTGTTCCTGCCATGCATGACATCAACGTTGGATTTCTTACCGGTTTGACATGGTGGGGCTCACCCCGCTACCCTCTGGCGACGTTGTCTGGTGGAGGCCCCGCGGGGCGCCTTGGAGCGCGCAGGGCTTCCGCGAACGCCAGTTGTGCTTCGGTGCGCATCGTCATGCCTGTCGCGGAGGTGACGTATTGCGGGGTGGTCGTAAGCTCTCGCTGATTCTCGGCTCGCTCGCTGCGGTGGTGGTGAGCGCAGTCCCCCTGACCCCACGGGTGCAGGCGTCGACGGCCGACGACGCGCTCCGCGCCCGCCGCGCCCAGCTCGTGGCCCAGCTCCAGGCGCTCGTCTCCTCCCGGGCCGGCGCCTCCTCGCAGCTCCTCGCCGCCGAGCAGGCCCTCAGCACGGTGCAGGACCAGCTGGCCGCCGTCCGCCACCGCCTCGACGGTGCCGACGCCCGCCTCCTGGCTCTCTCGCGGCAGATCTCCGACGACGAGCACGTCGTCGCCGACGCCCGCACCCAGCTGGCCAGCCTGGTCCGCGCCACCTACGAGAGCAGCAGCGCCGACGGCTTCGTCGCCGCCATCCTCAGCGCCAGCGACTTCAACAGCGTGATGGACCGGGTCAAGGGCGCGGCGCACGTGACCGACCAGGTCCGCCAGCTCGGCACCCGGCTGCGCGACCGCCAGGCCGCCCTCGCCCAGGAGCGCGCCTCGCTGCAGAAGGACTTCGCCGAGGCCAAGTCGCTGGAACAGGAGCTCGGCACCGAGGACGGGCGGATGCTCGCCCTGGTCGCCCAGCGCGACGCCGCCTTCCGCAACCTCGACGGCCCGGCCCGGACCATCGCCGCGCAGATCTCCGAGATCGACCTCGAGCTCTCCGGCCAGCAGCAGACCTCCGTCAATGCGTCGGGGCCCTGCGGCAACCACTTCGCCTTCGGCTACTGCACCTACTACGTGGCCACCCGGCGCTGCATCCCCTGGTTCGGCGACGCCTGGCAGTGGTGGGGCGCCGCGGCGTCGTACGGCTACGCCGAGGGGCATGTCCCGCAGCGCGGCGCGGTCGCGGTGTGGGGGCGCTACGGGAGCAGCCCCGACGGGCACGTCGCCTACGTCGAGGCGGTGGGGCCGTCCAACGGGGTGCCGGCGGGATCGTTCCTCATCTCCGAGATGAACTACAGCGGCTGGGACCGCGTCGACCAGCGCGTGGTCCCGGACAACGCCCCGGGGTTGCTCGGCTTCATCTACGGGAAGGCGTAGGGCCCGGTCTTCGCTGCGGGCCGCCGTGGCCAAGGTTGGGCGGAGGCGGTTGTGTCTGCTTCCCCGCCGGCCTGCGGACGCAATATGTTGTAGTCGTACGCCGGTTCGCCTCAACATGTTGACACCGCCTTGGGTGACCGCAGACAATGCGCCGGGCAGATCCCTCCCTTCCGCGGGCCCCTCCGAGTCCCCCAAGCTCTGAATCGGGTGGCCCTGGGACTTTCTCGGTGCCACCTGCTATGTCATCGCGTCGTCGCATCTCCCATCGGCTCACGGATGCCTTCGCCTCGCCGGTGAATCCCCGGTCGGGCGCGGACGCCGCGCTGTTCGGCGGCGCCGGCGGCGCGGCCGAGCACTTCCGGCGCATCCCCATCGATCGCATCCGCGCGCGCGACGGCGGGCCGCGACGCAGCATCGATCCCGACCGCCTCGCCGAGCTGGCCGAGAGCATCCGCGCCCACGGCGTGCTGCAACCCATCCGCCTGCGCGCCCGCGGCGCCGGCGAGTACGAGATCATCGCCGGCGAACGCCGCTGGCTCGCCGCACAGCAGGCCGGGCTGCGCATGGTACCCGCGGTGATCGCGGTGACCGACGACGACCAGGCCTACGTCGAGTCGCTGATCGAGAACGTGCAGCGCGAGGACCTCAACCCGGTGGACCGCGCGCTGGCGCTCAAGCAGTTGCGTGTCAACCTGGGTTTACAGTCGTGGGAGGAGGTGGGGCGGGTCATCGGGGTGTCGCGGCAGCACGTGCACAACCTGCTGCGCATCGGCGAGCTGCCGGAACGGATCCAGGAGGATGTGCGCGCCGGCGATCTCTCCGAGAAGCACTGCCGCGCCCTGCTGCGCCTGCGCGACGACCCCGAGGCGCAGGAGGAGCTGTGGGAGCAGATCCATCGCGACTCCTTGAGTGGCGATGCGGCGATCGCGGAGTCGAAGCGGGTGTTCCGGTCGGCGCATGACGGCGAGGCGGCGCCTGCTCCGGTTGCCGCGCCGGCGCGGCCGCGTGTTGGCGCCGCGGTCGATGCGCTGGTGCAGGCGCTCGGGCAGGCGACCCTCGAGGAGGTCGCCGCGGCGCGCCGGGAATTGCTGGAGCTGCATGCGCTGATCGGGGATATGCTGGAGCCGATGGCGGACATGTCGCAGGAGCCTTCGTGGCGCCCGGTGCTGATCCCGGTCGCGGGGCACCACGCCGCCGGCTGAGCAAGGGAAAACCCGATGAGCACACTGCAGGACCGCCCCAACACGGCGCTGCTCGTCGTCGACGTGCAGCAGGGCGTCGTCGGCGGCGCGTACCAGGCGGACACGGTGGTCGGCAACGTCGCCGTGCTGGTCGAGAAGGCGCGTCGGGCCGGCGTCCCCGTGGTGTGGGTGCAGCACTCGGACGAGCAGCTGGTGCGTGGCAGCGACGCGTGGCGCATCGTCCCGGAGGCGGGGCGGGACGAGGCCGAGCCGCTGGTGGAGAAGAACTGGGGCGACGCCTTCGAGGACACCACGCTGGAGCGCGTGCTGTCCGACCTCGGGGTGGGACGGCTGGTTGTCGCCGGCGCGCAGACCGACGCCTGCATCCGCTCGACCCTGCACGGCGCGTTCACGCGCGGGTACGACGCCATCCTGGTCAAGGACGCGCACACCACCGAGGACCAGACGGCGTGGGGCGCGCCCCCGCCCGACAAGGTCATCGCGCACACCAACCTCTACTGGACGTACCACGCCGCGCCGGGGCGGAAGGCCGGCACCGTGGCGACGGAGGACGTCGACTTCACCAGCGGCGGGTGACGTCGGCCGGGGACGGCGCCCGCGCACCGCGGGTCCAACGCCGCGCGCGACGCCGGCCCCGCCGCGCGACCTCAGCGCAACGGCATCGACGCCCTCATCGAGCTTGGCTCCTCGCCGTTCAGCGCCGATGAGCATCGTGGTGTCGAGAATCAGCCGCGCTCGTTGCGTTGCTCCACAACGAGGCCTTCGCGAAGCGCCTCCAGCTCTCCGCGCCACGCGGCGTCAGCACGGTGCCTCAGCAGCACATCCTTCAGCGCGCGGCCACCGGCGGCGCCGGCCGTGCCGATCGATGCGATGGCCCTGCCTCCACGGGTAACCACGATCGTCTCGTGATCGTGCTCAACGGCATCGAGCACATCGGCGAAGTGGCGCGCCTCAGTCGCGGTCAGGTTCTTCATGCCGTGTCAGATATCAGATACAGCGGCGCCGTCCAGCGTCGAGGGACTGGACCGGCGACGGGGCTCTGTCGGCCCGGTGCCCTGATCGACATCGGCACGACACTGTCGCCGCGAGTCCGCGCGCGTGTCCTCGGGGCAGCCGTGGCTCTCCGAGGGAGACGACGATCTGACGCACCCTTGCCCTCGACTCCCTGAGCAGGCGACTCCGTTCAGACAGTGAGAACGACGGCGCCGTCCGGATGTCCGGCTGTCGCCGTGGTCAGTGCGTCGGCGGCATTGGGCAGCGCGTACGTGGCCGCCACCGTCAACCGCAGGTGACCGTCGGCGAGGAGTTCAACGAGGCTGCGCAGCTGCGCCCCGTCGGGACGCACGTAGACAGTCGATACAGCGATGCCGCGCTCCTGGTTGGGAGCGTCCGAGGTGATCGTCGCCAGTCGGCCGCCGGCGGCGACGGCGCGAAGCGCGGCAGCAGCGCCCCCGGGTGCGGCGTTCGCAGCCGCTGCCACGCCGGTGCCGCCGGTGATCTCGACCACCTGCTCGGGCCAGCGTTCGTCGTGGTAGTCGATCACGTGACGGGCCCCGAGTCCGCTGACGCGCGCGTGGTTGGGTGGACTCGCCGTCGCGATCACTGCAGCCCCGCGCTGTGCGGCAAGGGACACCAACAGCCCGCCGGTCACGCCGGCGGCCCCGTTGACGAGCAGCCATTCGCCGCCGGTGATGTGCAGGGCTTCGGTGAGCACCTGTTCGGCGGTCAACGCGGGGACCGGGAATGCCGCGGCAACCTCCCAGGACACGCCGCCCGGCTTTCCGGCGACTAGCGCGGCCGGGGCGATGAGATGAGGCGCCCAGGCCCCCTGTTCGCGCAGCGGCAGAGGATGGGTCAGCACGTCATCGCCCGTGGCCCACTGCTCGACAGCCCTGCCCACCGCTGCCACCGTGCCCGCCGCCTCCACCCCGAGTGCCATCGGCGGGACGCGACCGACGTCCCATCCGCCGGTACGCACGAACTCCTCCCAGTTGCCGACACCGGCGGCGCGCACGTCGATCAATACCTCGTCGGCGAGGAGCGACCGCGGCTCGGGTAGCTCGAGCATCTCGACCGGGCCGTTGAGGCCGCGGATGCCAGCTGCACGCACGAGCCACCTCCAAGACCGGCAGGCTTCAGCGGGCGCGGCCGCCTGCTTCATGCTCGCACGTGCCATGGCCAGTGTCACGACGTGGTGCCGAGGAAGGGACTCGAACCC
>CAZCJX010000133.1:0-7082 GCA_964499205.1 uncultured Actinomycetes bacterium
GGGGGTGGGGTCGTGCAGCGGCGCTCTCAGCGGGGGCAGCGGGCCGAGGCCGAGGGTGGGGTCGGCATCGGGGTCGAGCGCGAGGTCGACGTCGGCGGGGAGATCGTCGTCGAGCTCGGGCTCGTCGTGCGCGTCGTGCGCCGCGTGGGCGGGGAATGGGGCGACCGCGTGGCCGGGGATGCCGCCGGGGTCCATGCGCAGCGTCTCCTGGCGGCGGCGCTCCACCTCGGCCCGCGCGCGGCCGGGGCGCAGCGGGGCGCCCAGGCCGCTGACGATCTGCACCTGGTCCTCGTAGGCGGAGGACGAACGGGCGAGGGCGCGGCGGACCGCGATGCGGTCGCGCAGCCGCTCGAAGAAGCTGGGTCGGGCTGCCTGCGGGGGAGGGCCGAACCGCTCGACGGGAACCGGCTCGCCGAGCACGTCGTCGTCGGTCATGGGATAGAGCGGCGGTCCGGCGGGGGCCTCGTGGGGGGCCCAGGGCGGGCTGGCGGTCATCTCGGGCTCTCCTCCGGGGGCAGGGTCGTCAGTGAGTGAGTCGGAGGGTTCGACGCGTTCAGGTCCACCGGGGGGGAAAGCGCCGGCGCTCAGTGGAGCGGGCGGCGCTGCGTCGGGGGTTTCTGGTGTGGTGCCGGGTGGACCGTGGAGGGTGCTGGCCGGCGGTTGTGGCGCGGGCGCCGGTTCGGGGGCCGCGCCGCTGGGGTCGTAGGCGAAGGGGACGGCGGGGACGCCGTCCTCTTCGGGCGCGGCTGGGGGGCCGGCGTGGGCGGGCGCCCCTTGGGGGGGAGGCGCCCAGGTGAAGGGGGGACGGGGATCGGGGGTGGCGCTGGAGGGCTGGGGGGAGGCGGCCGCTGGTGTGTGGGGGTCGGCGACCCAGCGGAACGTGGGGGGGTCGGAGGGTTCGGGTGCGGCGGCGGGGGGCTCGGGGGTGTCGGCGGCCGCGGGCGGGAACTCGGCAGCGAGCTCGGCGGCCGCACGCCGTGCCTGGGGTTCGGCGGGTTCGTCGGCGAGCGGCACCTCCCCACCCCGGGGATCGGAGACCGCGGCGGGCGGGAACTCGGCGCTGGCGGCAGCGGCGAACTCGGCAGCGAGCTCCGCGGCTGCGGGCGGCTCCGGAGCCTCTGCGGCCGCGGCAGCGGGGAACTCCGCCGCGTCGGACACCTCGGCGGGCGGGAACTCGGCGGCGGCGGCAGCGGCGAACTCGGCGGCGAGCTCGGTGGGGAATTCGTCGGCCGGCTCTTCCCCCTCGGCGCCACCTTCGCTCTCCATCGTCGGGAGCGATCCGCGCGAGGGCGTGCCCGTCATGTCGACGCTGTCCTCGAAGGCGTGCGCTCCGCTGCCCATATCCCACGGCACGCTGGGCGCGTCGTCCCCACCCATCCACGCCGGCATCGGGCCGGGCGGCGGCTCGGCGAGCGCCACCGCGGCGGGCAGCGAGGGCAGCTCCTCGTCGGCCTCGATCAACCCCAACTGGGTGAGCAGCGCGTGGATCGAGTGGTCGGCGACGTGCACCCGCCCCAGCGCGCTGACCCGCTCCACCTCCTCGCGGAGGTAGCCGAGCCCGGCACGGCAGCGCTGGCAGCCGACGAGATGCGCCTCCAGCTCGCCCTCGCGCCGAGCCTCCAGCTCCCCGTCCAGGTAGCTGCTGAGGACGAGGAGGGAGCACTTCATATGGCGATCTCGCGGTACACCGTGCCGAACTCGCGGCGGGCGCCGGCGAGCAGCCGCGCCGCGGCGTCGGGCGAGCACTCCAGGGCCATGCCGATCTGCCGGTAGTCGAGGCCGGCGAGGTCGCGCAGCAAAAGCGCGGCGCGGCGCTCGAAGGCGACCGTCATCAGCGCGCGCTTCACCGTGTTGATGCGCGCCGCGTTGCCGGGGTCGACGTCGGCGTGGAAGGCGGGACGGCTGCGGCGGAAGAAGCGCGCCGGGCCGTGCGGCCGCGGTGGGAAGCGCTGCTCCTGGCGGCACGCGCGCGTGACCGCGCGATAGAGCGCGACACGACCGTCGGTCTGGATCCGCGCCGGCGGGTAGCGCGAGGCGTGGTAAATGCCACCGGCGACGAATTCAACCGCGTCGTCCACATCGCCAACCAGGTGGGTGGCGTAGGTGACGAGGTCATCGAGATGCTCGCGGACGAGTCCGGCGAGCGCGCTCGCATCTGGCAAGACGGGTGCTGCGACGTTGATCATGACGGTGTGCGTGCGATGCACGCGAGCTTGGGCGCAGCATACATATGTGTGGTGTTGCGGTCAAGGAGTAGCGGAACTCAGATCTCGGGGAGGCGGATCAGGCCGCCGCCGCGCACCGCTGCCGGCCGGGTGAGTCCCGCCGCCCGCCATGCCGACTGCGGCATGCCGATGTCGGCGACGTGGATGGTGCCGGCGCAGCGCCGGCCGGACGCCGTCCACAGGCCGCGCTTCACCGCGGTCAGCGTGCAGGTGGCGCTCGCGGTGACGCAGGGCTGGTAGGGCTCGCCGGTGGTGGCGTCGAGCCCGCTGGGGATGTCGACGGCCAGCACCGCGGTGCCCGACATGGCGAGGATGGCGGCGGCGTCCAGCTCGCGCGGCGCCCCGCGCAGGCCCGTGCCGAGCAGCGCGTCGAGCAGGAGGACACCGCGCCGCGCCGCCGCGGCGACGGTGGCGGCGATGGCGTCGGCGTCGCTGCAGGCGACGACGCGGACGCCGTTGTAGGCCGCCGCGGCGATCTGCGACCTGAGCGGCTCGCGGGCCTCCTCCCGGGGACCGGCGAGGATCAGCTCGATGTCACAGCCCCAGGCGGCGAGATGGCGCGCGGCGACCGCCCCGTCCCCACCGTTGTTGCCACGGCCGGCCACAACAGCCACGTTCCCGGGGCTGCGGTAGAGCAGTCGCCAGGCGCAGCGCGCCACCTGCCAGCCGGCCACCTCCATCAGCTGCAGAACGCTGACACCGCTCCGTTCGGCGGCGGAGTCGAGGGCGGCGACATCCTCGGCGGCGAGGTCGCCGTAGCGCCGCCGCAGGTCGTCGTTGCTGTCATTCATGGCTGCAACCGGACCAGCACGGCCGCGCCGGCCTGCGGCCCGCCGAGCGCTCGCGCCGGACGTCCACGGGCGGCGATCTCCAGGTGCCCGGCGCTGCCGAGCAGGGCGGCGAGGCTCTCGCCGTCCGCGATCTCCTCGTACGTGCGCACCACCCTGTCGGTGCACCCGCCCTCCCAGTCCACCGCGGCAATGCGCCGGCCGCGCAGGTCGGCCTGGCGCACCGTGGTGATGGCGTTGCCGAAGTGGTCGACCACGCAGACGGTGCCGGCCAGGGTCGCCCCGCCGTCGGCGGAGGTGGCGAAAGCGCGGTCCAGGGTGGCAGGCGGCGTCTGCGCGGGAGTGCCCAGCGACTCCAGCGACGCCCCGGTGGCCAGGCGCGCCGCCGCCGGCGCGAAGACATCGCGGCCATGGAAGGTCGCCGACGCGGTGGGTGGCGTGGGCAGCTCGACGCAGCGCCGGCCGAGCAGCTCCGACTCGGCCCAGAGGTAGGAGACCAGCCCGTTGTCGGGGGCCACGCAGCGCACGCCGCCGGCCTCGACGGCGATGGCCCGGCGGGCCGTGCCCACGCCGGGGTCGACCACCGCGCAGGCCACGCTGCCACGCGGCAGTGCGTAGGCCAGCGCCTTGAGGTGGTAGGCGCCCGCGAGGACGTCGCCGGGCGGCACGGCGTGCATGCCGGCGAGCGCGGTGAGGCCGGGGTCGATGCGCCAGCAGGCGGCGGCGAGCGCGGCGGCGTAGGTGTCGTCGGTGCCGAAGTCGGTGACGAACACGATGGGCGCGGGCATCGGAGGGCTGGCGTGGTTCTCCGTGGCTGCGATCGACGCGGCTACCGTACTGGAACTCGGTACCCTCGGGCAGGCATTTCGGCACAGGGAAACGCATGAGCAGCAAGGCCACCGTGGACACTCCCCCGGCACCCGCGCCCTCGCAGCCGGGGCGCGCCGGCCGGCCCGCTTGGGCGCTGCCCGTGGTGGTGATCGCGGTGCTGGCCATCGCTGCCGCGCTGGTGGTCGGGCTGCGCGGGCTGGGCGGCAATCCCGTCGTCTCCACGGCGCCCGACGGGACGGCGACGATCAGCGGGAGCTGGGAGCCGTTCGAGTGCTCGAGCGGATGCGTGCAGGGGTACGTGCAGGCCGGCGCGCGCAGCGTCTTCGTGCGCCTGCCCGCGGGCTGCGCCGCACCGGCGCGCGAGGCGCAGGTGACCGTGCGCGGCCGTCCCGCCCCGGCGTTGGGCACGCACTCCTACCTCGCGGTGGGCTGCCCGACGTCCGGCTGACCGGCGGTGAGGGACCGGCAGAAAGAAAGAAGCGGCCCGGACCGCTGAGGTCCGAGCCGCTCCTGCAGCTGTGTGGGAGTTTTCCCGGTTTCCGACTAGTACTCCGGCATCGGCGGGGTGGCCGCGCCGTTCTTCTTCTCCGGGATGTCGGTGACAAGTGCCTCGGTGGTGAGCAGCAGCGCGGCGATCGACGACGCGTTCTGCACCGCGGAGCGGGTGACCTTGGTGGGGTCGATGATGCCGCTCTTGACCATGTCGACGAACTCGCCGGTGGCGGCGTTGAAGCCCTGGCCCTTGGGCAGGTTCTTGACCTTCTCGACCACAACCGAGCCCTCGGAGCCGGCGTTGATGGCGATCTGCCGCAGCGGCTCCTCGAGCGCCCGGCGCACGATGGCCGCACCGGTGGCCTGGTCGCCCTCGAGCTTCAGCGAGTCGAGCGCGGGGATGGCGTTGATCAGCACGGTGCCGCCGCCGGGCACGATGCCCTCCTCGACGGCCGCACGGGTCGCCGACACGGCGTCCTCCATGCGGTGCTTCTTCTCCTTGAGCTCGGTCTCGGTGGCCGCGCCGACCTTGATGACGGCGACGCCGCCGGCCAGCTTGGCGAGACGCTCCTGGAGCTTCTCCTTGTCCCAGTCGCTGGTCGACTTCTCGATCTCGGCCTTGATCTGCTCGATGCGGCCCTTGATGGCGTCGTTGCTGCCCGCACCCTCGACGACGGTGGTGTCGTCCTTGGTGACGGTGACGCGGCGGGCGCGACCCAGCGAGCTGAGCTGCGCGGAGTCGAGCTTGAGGCCGACCTCCTCGCTGATCACCTGGCCACCGGTGAGGATGGCGATGTCCTGCAGCATGGCCTTGCGGCGGTCACCGAAGCCGGGCGCCTTGACGGCGACGGCGTTGAAGGTGCCGCGCAGCTTGTTGACGATGAGGGTGGCCAGCGCCTCGCCCTCGACGTCCTCGGCGATCACCAGCAGCGGCCGGCCGCTCTGCACCACCTTCTCGAGGATGGGGAGCAGATCCTGGATCGCCGAAATCTTCTTGTCGGTGATGAGGATGTAGGGGTCCTCGAGGACGGCCTCCATGCGCTGGGCATTGGTGACCATGTAGGGGCTGATGTAGCCCTTGTCGAACTGCATGCCCTCGACCAGCTCCAGCTCGGTCTCCAGGCCCTTCGACTCCTCGACGGTGATGACGCCGTCCTTGCCCACCTTCTCCATCGCGTCGGCGACGATCTCGCCGATGCTCGGGTCGGCGGCGGAGATGCTCGCCACCTGGGCGATCTTCTCGCGCTCGCTGATGCTGACCGACTGCTCCTTGATGGCGCCGACGACGACCTCGACGGCCTTCTCGATGCCCTGCTTGAGCTGGATCGGGTTGGCCCCGGCGGCCACGTTCTGCAGGCCGGCGGTGATCAGCGCCTGGGCGAGCACGGTGGCGGTGGTGGTGCCGTCACCGGCGATGTCGTTGGTCTTGGAGGCGACCTCCTTGACCAGCTGGGCCCCCATGTTCTCGAAGGGCTCCTCGAGCTCGATCTCCTTGGCGATGGTGACGCCGTCGTTGGTGATCGTCGGGGAGCCGAACTTCTTGTCGAGAACGACGTTGCGACCCTTGGGGCCGATGGTGATCTTGACTGCGTCGGCGACCCGGTCGACGCCGCGCTTCAGGTGCGCCCGGGCTTCGGCATCGAACAGCAGCTGCTTGGCCATGCACTCCTCCTCCTGCGCGCGATTGGGGTCTCGGGCAGGGTCGACAAAGAAAACGAGGGTTTCGGAGGGCATCTTAGCACTCCGGTCGGGCGAGTGCTAGCCCTCGCGGGCAGGGAGTGCTAAGGGCCGCGTGGGCGCGAGCGCGGCGGCGGTCTGGGGGCGGGCGGCCTAAGATCGGCGGGGTGAGCCCCAACCCGCGCAGCCGGATCCTGAACCGCCAGGCGATCCTCGGCGCCGCCGCCGGCGTGGCGGTCATGTCGCTGCGGGCGCTGGCCCGGCCGCTGCCCGTCGCCGAGCGCCGCCTGCTCGACTGGGACACGGTGCGGCGGGTCGCCAAGCAGCGCTCCGGCGAGGTCGGGCCCACCGACGCCGGGCGCGACGCCGTCGAGCTGGGCCGCGCCTACGATGCCATGGCCGCCGAGCTCGCCCCGCTGATGGCCGACGTGGTCGAGACGCCGGTGCATGGCTACCCGCACTTCACGGTCATCGACCGCCGCGGCTTCGTCGACCGCAACCTGGTGATGGTGCGGCGGATGATGGAGCCGGTCGAGCGGCTGCGTGCGCAGATCCCCGAGTCGCGGGCGACGGCGCTGTCGCGGGTGCTGCTCTCCCGCTACGTCGGCGAGCTGCTCGGCTTCCTGTCGCAGCGCGTGCTGGGGCAGTACGACCCGGTGCTGATGATGGCCCCGGCCGCCGTCGGCGAGGCCGACCGCGACGCCAGCGCGCTCTACCTGGTCGAGCCCAACGTCGTGCTCTTCGAGTCGAAGCAGGACATCCCGGGGCCGACCCTGCGCCGCTGGCTGGTGCTCCACGAGCTCACCCACGCGTGGCAGTTCGAGGCGCATCCCTGGTTGCGCGAGCACATGGGCGCGATGATGCGCGAGCTGCTCATGGAGGAGCTGATCGCCCGGCTCGAAGGGCACCCGGACGGCGACGCTGAGGGCGGCGGCTCGCGGCGTGCGTCGTCGCTGGAGCTGGTGCGCGCGCTGCCCGGCCAGCTGCGGACGCAGCTGCGCACGGTGGGGCGGGTGCAGGCGGTGATGAGCGTCTGCGAGGGCTACAGCAACTACGTGATGCACCAGGT
>CAZCJX010000134.1:0-6978 GCA_964499205.1 uncultured Actinomycetes bacterium
GGCCAGCGCCGCTGCCGCCACCGCGGCGCCCCAGCAGCAGGCGCCCGCCGCCGCCACGGCGACCCCGGCACCACCGACTCCCGCCGCCACCGTGCTGCCCACGCCGACGCCCACCGCCACCCCGGAGCCGACGCCGACACCGGTCCCCAGCCCCTTCCTCGGCGGGCCTCCGCCGCCGTTGGTGTGGAGTGGCGGCGGCCTGGTCGCCGACAGCATCGAGAGCGTCCTGGAGGCCTTCCTGGTTGACTGACGTCGCCACGGCGCCGCCCCCGGACGGCCAGGTTCGCCTTCGGGCTGACGGCCTCCTCAAGGAGTTCCACATCAGCCGCGCGCCCAACCGCGTGCTCAAGGGCATCAGCCTGGAGATCCGGCGCGGCGAGTTCGTCGCCATCATGGGCCCGAGCGGCTGCGGCAAGAGCACCCTGCTGCACGTCCTCGGCGGCCTGGAGCCGCCCGACGAGGGCACGGTCACCGTCGACGAGCAGTCGATCTACGACCTCGGCGACGAGGAGCTCACCCGCTTCCGGCGCGACCGGATGGGCTTCGTCTTCCAGTTCTTCAACCTCATCCCCACCCTGACCGCGGGCGAGAACATCGCCCTGCCGCTGCGGCTGCGGCGTCCCGCGCTCGACCGCGAGCTGATCCGTGAGCGCGTTTTCGTCCTCATGGACGGGTTGGGCTTGAAGGATCTCCAGGGGCACGGCCCGGAGGACATCTCCGGCGGCGAGGCGCAGCGCGTCGCCATCGCCCGCGCCCTGGTCGCCGACCCCGCCGTGCTCTTCGCCGACGAGCCCACCGGCAACCTCGACTGGAGCACCTCGCACGAGGTGATGGCCCTGCTCGCCCGGCTCAGCCGCGAGCCGAGCACCCGCCAGACCACGGTGCTGGTCACCCACGACGCTCGCACCGCCGCCTACGCCGACCGCGTCCTGGTGATGCGCGACGGCGAGGTGGTCGACGACCTGGCCACCGAGCCGATCCCCGACGCCGACCCGATGACCTCTCCCCGCGACGTGCGTCCCCTGGTGGAGCGGCTCACCCAGCTCGGCCTGTAGATGGGCGGCCTCTGGCCGGTGGTGGTGCGCACCCTGCGCGCCCGGCCGCTGCGCGCCGCCTTGGCCCTGGTCGCCGTCGCCCTCGGCGTCGCCTCGCTGACCGGCGTGCTGCTGGCCCTGCCGGCCCTCGACGACCAGGCGGCCGGCGCCCAGCTGCAGCGCGCCGGCGCTTCCCAGCTCGACGTCCGCTCGGTGCAGGCCGGCGGCTTCGACCCCGGCGTGGTGGCCCGGCTGCAGCGCCTCGACGGCGTCCGCCAGGCGGTGCCGCTGGAGGAGAAGCGGGTCGCCGCCCGCGCCGACCTGCGCTCCATCGCCGGGCTCACCGCCACCGTGGTCGCGGTGCGCGACGGCATGGCCGGGCTGCGCCCCGTGGTGCTGCTGGAAGGCCGCCTGCCCCGCCCGGGCAGCACCGACGAGGTCACCCTCGACCAGGGCCTGGCCAACGCCCTGCCCGCCACCGGCGCGCCGCGACCTCTCGTCACCGGCGACCAGGTCCGCCTGCTCACCGGCACCGGCTCCGACGTCTTCCACATCGTCGGCATCTCCTCGGGCACCTCGGCGGGCGCCGCCTTCACCCGCTCGGCGGCCTTCGTCAGCGAGAGGGCGGCCCAGGGGCCGTTCTCCGCCGGCCTGCGCATCCCGCTGGTTGCGCTGCAGCTGGCGCCGGGTGCCGCGCCGGACGCGGTGGCCCGCGCCGTCAAGGCCGACCTCGGCGACCAGGCGATCACCGTCAACCCCCGGGCCACCGCGGCCCAGCCGCTCTCCCAGGTGCAGTCGCTGCTCGCCCTGGTGGTGGTGCTCAGCGTGCTCATCGGCGCCTTCGTGGTCGCCGACACCCTGTGGCTGGGCGTGGTCGAGCGGCGCCGCGAGATCGGCCTGCTCCGCGCCGCCGGCGCCGGGCGGCTCGACGTCTTCCGGATGATCCTCGCCGAGGCCGCCCTGCTCGCCGCCGGCGGCGCCGTCCTCGGACTGGTGGTCGGCATCGGCCTGGCCGGGGTGCTGGTGCGCCAGCTCGCCCCAGCCGACCTCGGCGTGCCCCCGGTCAGCCTCAACGCGCCGCGGGTGCTGGTGGCCATCGCCGGCGGCTTCGCCGCCGCCCTGCTCGGCGCCTCCGTCCCCGCCTGGCTGGCAGCGCGAATGAAGCCACTCGACGCCCTGCGCGCCGGCGGCGCCGGCCGCCCCGAGCGAACCCCGCGCGGGGTGCTCGTCCTCGGCCTGGTGCTCCTGCTCACCGCGGCGGCGACCATGGCCACCGGCGTGGTCGGCCCGGTCTCGGTGGGCACCGTCGCCCTGCTGCTGGGGGCGGTGCTCTGCCTGCCCTTCGTGGTCTCGCCGCTGCTGCGCCGCCTCGGCGCCACGCCGCGCTTCGCCGCCGGCAGCGCCGGCCTGGCCGCGGCCAACCTGGCCCGCCACCGCAACCGCACCTCGCTGACCGTGGCCGGGCTCGGCGTCGGCGTCGCCGTGGCGGTGGCGGTGAGCACGCTGACCGCCGGGGCGCTGGCCGCGGGGCAGCGCTGGGTCGACCACCTCTTCACCGGCGACGTGCTGGTGCGCAGCGCCACCACCCAGCCCGACGAGGTCGGCCAGGCCTTCGCCGACGCCTCCAGCGTGCGCAACGCCGTGCCCCTGCGGCTGCTCGCCGGCAACGTCGGCGGGGAGACGGTGGGCATCGCGGTGGTCGTCCCCGCCGCCTATGCCGCCGGCGGCACGCTCGACGTCGACGGCAACCGCGCGGCGGTGTTCACCGCCCTGGCCACGCCCGACCGGCCGGCCATGGTGGTGCCGCGGCAGCTCGCCGACCTGCTCGGCTGGCGCAGCGGCGTCACCCTCCAGGTGGGCACCGACAAGGGGCTGGTCGACTTCAGCGTCGCCGCGGTCGCCGAGCACACCTTCCCCGGCGGCGACGGCCGCGAGGCGGTGGTGATCAGCCGGGCCACGGCGCAGCGCACCCTGGGCTCGGTGGCCGGCGGCTTCGACGACCTCGACGTCACCAGCGGCGGGGTGCCGCTGCCGTCGCTGCAGAACGCCGCCGCCTCCTTCGGCATGCAGGCGGTGAGCGTGAGCACGGTGGCGGACGCCGCCCAGGCGGCGGTCGACCACTCGGTGGCGCTGCTCTCGGTGTTCGCCTGGCTGGCCGTGGTGGTGGCCATGCTCGCCGTGGTCAACACCCTGGTGGTCAACGTGCGCCAGGGGGCGCGCGAGCTGGGGCTGCTGCGCGCCGTCGGCCTGAGCCAGCGCCGGGTGCAGTCGCTGGTGCTTGCCCAGGCGGCGTTGATGGCGCTGGCCGGCGCCGTCTTCGGCGTCGCCGCCGGCTGCGTGCTCGCCCTGCCGCTGCTGCGCGCCAGCAGCGCGCCGGGATTCGACCCGGTGTTCACCTTCCCGCTGTGGGCGGTGGTGGGGACGCTGGCGGCGGTGGTGGTCGGCGCGGTCGTCGCGGTGCTGCTCCCCGCCCGCAGCGCGGCCGGGCAGAGCATCGTCGGCGCCATCCGCCACGCCTGAGCAATTCGCCCCGGGAGTGACGAAAAGGGGGCAGAGGACTACCGTAGACCGCGTGCTGTCCCGGAGCTCGGGCGACCGTATAATCCGCCGCACGTCCGGTCCCCTGACCTCTGTGCGCGCGGCGCGGTCGACGGGCCGTTGCCACAGTTGAGGGATCTGCTGCCATGCGCCTGACCGTCACTGCACGCACCCGTGTCGATCCTGCTCTGCGCACCTACGCGGTCGAGAAGCTGGCCCGGCTGGAGCGGCACGACGGCAGGATCCACGAGGCGCGGGCGGTGCTGGAGGACGACGAGCGGCGGGTGCCGCGCGCCTCGGTCGAGGTCTTCGTCCACCTCCACCACACCCGGGTCACGGCGCGCTCCGACGGCACCTCGCTGCGCGAGGCCATCGACAGGGTGGCCGACAAGGTGGACCGCCAGGTCGTCGCCCACAAGGACAGGGTCAAGGAGCACAAGGGGCACGCCGCCGCCGGCTCCGACCCGCTGGCCCCCGCGCCGCGCCACGTCGCCAACGGCGCCACCGTGGTCGCCGCTCCGCCCGCCCCGCCGCCGGCGGTGTTCGACCCGGTCGCCGTGCGCCGCCGGGTGACCCTGCGCCCGCTCTCCGTCGAGGACGCCGTGGCCACCCTGGACGAGAGCGGGGAGCGCTTCCTGCTCTACCTCGACGCCGAGGGCGGCGAGCTCTGCCTGCTCACCCGCCGCGACGACGGCGAGGTCGAGCTGGTCGTCGGCGACACCCGTTGAACCGGTTCCTGGGATCATTGCCGAGTCCATGAGCATCCTCACCAAGGTCCCCGGCTTCGGCGACCCCAACAAGCGGGAGATCCGCCGCCACGAGCGGCGCGTCGCCGAGATCAACGCCATGGAGGACGAGATCCGCGCCCTCTCCGACGAGGAGCTGCGCGCCAAGACCCAGGAGTTCCGCGACCGCCTGGGTGTCGAGGGTCCCGATCTCACCCTGGGCCAGCCGGTGACCACCCACCTCGCCGCCAGCACCGAGGAGGACGAGGACGACGAGGACTACGCCGCCCACCGCGAGGCCGAGGAGCGCGAGAAGGAGCTGCTCGAAGCCCTCGACGACCTGGTTCCCGAGGCGTTCGCGGTGGTGCGCGAGGCCTCGCGCCGCACCCTGGGCCTGCGCCACTACGACGTGCAGCTGATCGGCGGCATGGTGCTGCACGAGGGAAAGATCGCCGAGATGAAGACCGGCGAGGGCAAGACGCTGGTCGCCACCCTGGCGCTGTACCTCAACGCGCTGCTCGGCCGCGGCGCCCACCTGGTCACCGTCAACGACTACCTGGTCCGCCGCGACGCCGGCTGGAACGCGCCGATGTACCACCTGCTGGGCATGTCGACCGGGGTGATCAGCGGGCAGGACCAGTCCTTCGTCTACGACCCCGACTACCTCGACGAGACCCATCCCGACCCGCGCCTGCAGCACCTGCGTCCCTGCTCGCGGCGCGAGGCGTACGCCTGCGACATCACCTACGCCACCAACAACGAGCTCGGCTTCGACTACCTACGCGACAACATGGCGGTGTCGATCGAGGCCTGCGTGCAGCGCCGGCTCTGGTACTCCATCGTCGACGAGGTCGACTCCATCCTCATCGACGAGGCCCGCACCCCGCTGATCATCAGCGGCCAGGCCGACGAGCCCACCGAGAAGTACTACACCTACGCGCGCCTGATCCCCCGGCTGGTCGCCGAGGAGGACTACACGCTCGACGAGAAGACCAAGTCGGCAGCCCTCACCGAGGAGGGCATCGCCAAGATGGAGCAGTGGACGGGCATTCGCAACGTGTACGACATCGAGCACGTCAGCGAGGCGCACCACATCAACCAGGCGCTCAAGGCGCACGTCCACTACCTGCGCGACCGCGACTACATCGTGCGCGACGGCGAGGTGGTCATCGTCGACGAGTTCACCGGGCGCACCATGCCGGGCCGGCGCTGGTCGGACGGCCTGCACCAGGCCGTCGAGGCCAAGGAGGGGGTGCGGGTGCAGCAGGAGAACGTCACCCTCGCCACCATCACCTTCCAGAACTTCTTCCGCCTCTACAAGAAATTGGCGGGAATGACCGGAACTGCGCTGACCGAGGCCGAGGAGTTCCACAAGATCTACAAGCTGGAGGTGGTGCCGATCCCCCCGAACCGGCCCAACCAGCGCGTCGACGCCTCCGACCTCATCTACAAGACCGAGAACGGCAAGTTCAAGGCGGTGGTGGAGGAGATCGCCGAGCGGCACGAGAAGGGGCAACCCATCCTGGTGGGCACCACCTCGATCGAGAAGAGCGAGCGGCTCTCCCGCCTGCTGGAGAAGCGCGGCATCGAGCACGACGTGCTCAACGCCAAGCAGCACGAGCGCGAGGCGCAGATCGTCGCCAACGCCGGGCAGCCGAGCGCGGTGACCATCGCCACCAACATGGCCGGCCGCGGCACCGACATCCTGCTCGGCGAGGGCGTCGCCGAGCTGGGCGGGCTCTACATCATCGGCACCGAGCGCCACGAGTCGCGGCGCATCGACAACCAGCTGCGCGGCCGTTCCGGCCGCCAGGGCGACCCCGGCGAGACGCGCTTCTTCCTCTCCTTCGAGGACGACGTGATGCGCATCTTCGGCGGCGAGCGCATGCAGGGCATCATGGAGCGCCTGCGCATCGACGAGGACACGCCCATCGAGTCGAAGATGGTGACGCGCCAGATCGAGAGCGCCCAGGCCCGCGTCGAGGGCCACAACTTCGACTCCCGGCGCCACGTCGTCGAGTACGACGACGTGATGAACAAGCAGCGCGAGGTGATCTACGGCGAGCGCCGCAAGATCCTCGAGGGCACCGACACCCGGGCCAACCTGCTGGCGATGATCGAGCGCACCGTCACCGAGGAGGTGCCCACCTTCTGCGAGGGCCGGCGCAGCGAGTGGGACCTCGAAGGCCTGTGGGAGCGGATGCGCCAGTTCGCGCCGCTGCCGCCGCTGGAGGAGGTCGACCTCGACACCCTGGGCACCGAGATCGCCGAGATCCAGCAGACGCTGATCGACGAGATGGTGGCGACCTACGAGGAGCGCGAGCAGAAGTACGGCGCCGAGATCATGCGCCAGGTGGAGCGCTCGGTGATGCTGCAGGTGATCGACCGCAAGTGGGTCGCCTACCTCACCCAGATGGACCATCTGCGCGAGGGCATCGGGCTGCAGTCGTACGCCCAGGTCGACCCGCTCATCGAGTACAAGCAGCAGGCCTTCGGCGCCTTCCAGGAATTGACCGACGAGATCCAGCGCGAGATCGTCAAGATGCTGCTCCACGTCGAGATCCAGCTGGTGCAGCAGCCGCCGCCCCCGCCGCCCGCCGCCACCGCCGACGCCGAGGCGCCCGCCTCCGGCCGCGCCGACGCGCCGGGCGGCGAGATGTCCGCCGACGTGGTGCCCGCCG
>CAZCJX010000135.1:0-1398 GCA_964499205.1 uncultured Actinomycetes bacterium
GTCGCCAGTGCCTCGTCGTCGAAGGCGGCGAGCTGGTCGAGCACGAAGTCGCGGGCGCGGGGTGGGGCCATGGTGCGTCTCGGTGAGCAAGCATCGCGCGTATGGGGCGCGCGTGGGGCGGCACGTTCGTTCTGTCTTCCCGCCCTGGAACGGGCGTGCGGCCGCCTATACTCGCCGCATGCGAGTCAGCCGGGCGCTGGTGTACGCCACGGCGGCCGCTCTGCCGGCCTTCCTGCTCCGCGTCCACGTCGGGCCGCTGTCGACGTCGGCGCTCGAGATCGCCATCCTGGCGACCCTGGTGGTCTACACCGTCGAGGTCTACGCCTCCGGCGTGCGCCCGCGGTGGCCGGGGGCGTTCACCGGGCCGATGCTGCTGGTGGTGGCGTCGTTTCCCGTGGCGGTGTTCGTCAGCCCCGACCGGCACGCCGCTCTCGACGAGATCCGCATGTCGTTCCTGGAGCCGGCGCTCTTCTTCGGGGTCGCCTGCTCGGTGCTGCGCGGCCCGCGCGAGATGGGGCGGTTCGTGCGCGCGCTGCTGGTCGGCGGCGCCGCGGTGGCGCTGATGGTGCTGGGGTCCTTCGCCCACGCCGCCGCGGTGGGGCAACCCGACATCCTGGGCACGCCGCCGATCGCCTGGTATCCGCGCGCCGCGTCGGCCGGGCTGCTGCTCACCCCGCTGATCGCGCTGGCCGGTGCGCTGCTGCTGGTGCCCGGGCCGCTGCGGCGGATCGACCGCATCGTCCCTGGGCTGTTCCTGGTGATCGCCCTGCCCGCGGCGGCGCTGACCCTGAGCCAGGCCGCCTGGCTGGCGGTCGGCGCGGTGGTCTTCGCCCTGGCCCTGGCGGCCACCCACGGCCGGCGGCGCCGGCTGGTCGGCGTGGTGGTGCCGGCGGTGGCTGCGCTGAGCATGGCGGCGCTGCTCGCCGCCCCGGCGCGCGGGTCGGTCGCCGACGAGATCCGCACCGGAGGCGGGCCGGTCGCCGGCGTCGACTCGCGGGCGCAGCTGTGGCAGGACGCGGCCTCGCTGATCCGGCTGCACCCGGTGACCGGCGCCGGTGTCGGTGCCCTGGCCAGCCGCGACACCAGCGGCGAGGCCGCCGACGTGGCCCACCGCGACGACCCCAGCAACCTGCTGCTCGCCTTCTGGCTGCAGCTGGGGCTGATCGGGGTGGCCGGTATGGTGTGGTTCGCCGCGCGCGCCGGGCGCTGGCTGCTGGCGCTGCGCTCGGCCGACCCGTCGGTGCGGCCGTTCGTCATCGGCGCGGGGACGGCGCTGCTCGCCGTGGTCACCGCCGGCCTGCTCGACACCACCTACATGAGCCCTGACCTCGCCGTGCTCACCCTGGGCGCCGCCGCGCTGATCGCCACCGCCGCGCGCATCGAGCGGCTGCGGCTGGG
>CAZCJX010000135.1:1498-6911 GCA_964499205.1 uncultured Actinomycetes bacterium
TGGGCGCCGCCGCGCTGATCGCCACCGCCGCGCGCATCGAGCGGCTGCGGCTGGGCGCGCTGCTGCGCGTGCCCTTCGGCGCGGCCGACATCGAGCCCGCCGAGCTGCCGATGCCCGCGGACATCCCGCGCCGCACCGGCCGCCATCCAATCTCTCCGAGGGGGGCATCGCGCCCCCCTGCCGCTCCGCGCGGTTGAACCGCGCTGCGCTCCTCCCCCCGCTCGGCGCGTGCCCGCGGAGGGCGGTGACGCGCCGGAGCGCGCCCTGAGGTCGCGCGGATGAGCCTGGCCTCGCGCACCGTGCGCAACACCGCGCTGCTGTTCGCCGCGCGGTCGCTGAGCAAGGTGCTGGTCTTCGCCACCGTGGTGGTGACCCAGCGCGCCCTCGGCGCCAACGGCTACGGCAAGTTCGCCGCCATCGTCGTCTTCAGCAACATCGCCAGCATCTTCGGCGACCTCGGCCTGCAGGTGGTCTTCGTGCGCGAGGCGTCGCGCCATCTCGACAACCTCGGCGACTTCCTCGGCGCCACCCTCGCCGCCAAGCTGCCGCTCGCCGTCGTCAGCGGGCTGATCCTGGCGGGCTCGGTGGCACTGCTCGCGCCCGACCTGCTCTACCTGGTGGGGCCCGTCTTCGCGCTGATGCTGGTGACGTCGCTGGCCAACCTGCTGCGCTCGTCGTTCTACGCCACCGGCCAGATGCGCTACGAGGTCGTCGCCATCGGCGGCGAGACCGTGGTGCTGCTGGTGGCGACGGTTCTCGCCGCGGTGCTGCACCAGGGTGTCGCGGCGTTCGTGTGGGCGTACACGCTGTCGTACGGCTTCACCGCGGTGTACGCGGCGGTGATCACCCAGCGGCGCTGGGCACCGCTGCGGCTGCACTGGAACCGCGAGCTGCTGGTCAAGCTGCTGCGCAGCGGTCTGCCCTTCGCGCTGGCCTTCGTGCTGTCGACGATCTACTTCCGCATCGACGTGGTGATCCTGAAGGCGCTGCGCGGCGACGCCCAGGTCGCGTACTACAACGCCGCCTACAAGTTCCTCGACGGGCTCTCGTTCATCCCGCAGGCGGCGATGAACGCGGTGTTTCCCGCACTCGCGGTGATCCACCTGCGCGGCCGCGACCCCATGCGCGACGCGTACACGCGCGCCTACCGGCTGCTCGCCGCGCTGGGCATGCCGCTGGCGGTCGGCTGCGTGATCCTCGCCCCGCAGATCATCCACCTCACCCGCGTGCCCTTCGACCAGTCGATCCCCTCACTGCGCATCCTGGGCGCGTCGCTGCTGCTGATCTTCGTCAACAACTCCTTCATCTTCGCCCTGGGCGCGATGGACAAGCAGCTCACCTTCGCGCTGCTCGCCGGCCTCTCGATCATCGTCAACGTGACGCTGAACCTGGTGATGATCCCCCGCTTCCCCCACGCCGACGGCTACCTCGCCGCCTCCTGGGCGACATTGATCACCGAGGTCTTTCTCTTCGTCTGCGGCTACATCGCCCTGGCCCGCTACCTCGGCCGCCTCCCCTGGCTGCGCCCCGCCTTACCCATCGCGGTGAGCGGCCTCGCCGTCGCCGCCATCGCCTACGTCCTGCGCAACCACAACGCCTTCTTCGTGGTGGCCGTCGCCGCCGCCGTCTACGCCGCCGCCATGGCGATCAGCGGCGGCGTCTCGCCCGCCGAATGGCGGCTGGCGCGCGACTCCCTGCGGCTCCGCCGCCGCCGCGCGCCAGCGCCATGAGGGCCTATGAGGCTGCTCTCAGGCGATCGCCAGAAGGGTGCCGCTGAGCGCGAACATGGTCGGCTCGGTGGGGTTGGGGCAGAGGAAGTCGCTGGCCGGGACCACGCCGAGCAAGCCGTGGGCGGAGAGCACGTTGATCGGTACGGAGATGTTTCCCGCGGTGGCGGTCAGGCTGAGGCCCACCACCGGCACAGGGTCATCGGCGGGCGACTCGAGCGGGCTGGTGGAGAACTGGCCGGACACCGTCGCGTTCATCTGCAGCCCGTTGTAGACGAGCGTGGCGCTGCCGATCGAGATGGCGCCCCAGAAAGTGTCGATGTTGGGCGGCATGCCGGGGAGGATCGTCACGCAGTCTTCGGCCACCGTGAGCGTGATCGAGGCGTTGGACGTTGCCCACTCCACCGTGAACGGCGTGGTGCCGTCGACGCCGCTCACCGAGCCGGTCGTTGTGATGGGCACCACCGTCGTGCAGGGACCGCATCCGTAGAGCGACCCGGTGGCCGTGCCGTTCACCGCGATGGTGCCCTGGATGTTGGTTGCCGCCCGCGCCGGGGCGCCGGTCACCAGCGCCGCCGTCACTCCGGCCATGCATGCGATCGCCCCGACACGATGGCGCCTCCCGGCGGTTGATCGAGTCGCGCGCGAGCGCAGGGAAAGAATCGATGCCGGACGCATACAGCGAGTACCCCCAAGTCGTCCGACGCCGTGGCCGCCCGGCCGACCGCCGCGTCACAGGTTTCAGGCGCTCGTCGGAGCGCTGATGACAACTGGGCTCCCGCATCGGTCCCCGGGCGGTCTCAGGCCGCCGGGCACCTCGCTTCCCAGGTCACACCACCGTTAACGCTGCACCGCATGCCGCCCTGCGCCAGGAGGAACAAGAGCCTTTGTGCACCCACGACAAGGAGGCGCCCACCTTGATGGGTGATCGCCTGGTCTCCTCCGTCCGTCTCCCGCCACGGGGCGTCGAGCGAAGGCTTGCTGATCAGCTCCCATCCCGAGCCCGTGCTGACGGTGGCCCAGATTGCGGGTCCGGCCGGAGAGGATGAGAGCAGCGCTGACCATGCATTCACCGCGGTGGACGGCAGGCTCACCGAGTGGAAGCTGCCACCCGCGTCCGACGACGCCAGCAGGGACGCGCCCTGGTAGGCGAGCAGCGTGCCGTCACTCTGGAAGGCTGGCGATGCCACCAACTGGGCACCCGGTATGAGGGCCACGTTCGCCGTCCGGCTGCAAGGCCGCCCCGGCGGGCATGCCCACACCGTCTCGCCGCCGGTGAGCGCAGTGGGATCGGTCGTCCCGCCCGCGGCCACCGCCTGCGAGGTGCTCAGCACGAGGATGCCCAGGTTGGAGGTGCCGGTCGGCATGGCCAACGCAGGCTGCACACCGTTGGGCTCGACGATCATCGGCTGGACCAGGCCGGACACGACGTCGTAGCTCCAGACCCCGCCGGAGTTGGAGACGACGAGGCGGTTGTCGCCGCGGTCGAACCCGGCCGGGAAGGCCAGCGTGCCCGCCGGGGCACCGGTGAGGAGCTGCCACCCGTCGCCGAAGCGTGCGCTGCGGTAGTCGCCGACCGTTCCGCTGTGTTGCGTGTAGCCGACGTAGATGGCCGGATCCTGCGGGAACGCGGGCGGCAGCGCGATCTGGTTGCCGGCGGGAGGCCCTGCCGTGGCCTGCCAGGTGGCGCCTCCATCGGTGGTCATCAGCAGCACCACGCAATCGCAGGCGGCGCCGTGGCCGAGGGCGACGATGGTGCGGTCCCGGGAGTAGTTGGGCGACGGCGTCGCGGTGATGATCTGGGTGTCCTCGGGCGTCTCGGTGCTGGCCGAGGAGGAGTGCAGCAGCGGGGGTAGGAGACCGCTGTCGCCGGCATGGCTCGCCGGCTGCTGCGGCGCCGGAGCCGCGACGAACGCCGGCTGGGCCACCGCGGCTCCCGCCTGCGTGGCGTTCAGCGTCAGCTGGTCGAGCGTCGCCGCCAGTGGGGCCTGCGACGCCGGCAGCATGTGCCCCTGCACCATGGTGGCCACCGGCACCGCGCCGGCGATGAGGCTGGCCAGGGTCAGCGACACGGTCATGCTGCCGACCGGCTGCGCGGCCGCGGCGACCGAGGAGTTGTGGGCGAGGTTGCGGACGCGGCGTGAGGCGCCGGTCAGCCGCCGCCACACGGCGAGGCCGATCGCCCCGGGCAACAGCGGCTCGCCGACCTTGCGGGCGTGCTCGCGGGCTCGGGCGAGGTTGGAGCTGACCGTGCCCAGCGCGCGGCGGTTGCGGCGGGCGATCTCCTCGAAGGAGAAGCCGGCGAACTTGTCGGCGACGTAGCGGCGCTCGACCGGGCTGAGCGCGGACCAGACGTCGTCGAGGACGCGGTGGCGCTCGGCGATCTCGGCGGGGTCGTCGACGCGGCCGTGGGAGCGGGGTGGCTCGGCGAGGGAGACCTCGCGGGTGGGGCGGCGCTTGCGCTCGTAGGAGATGGTGCGGGCGAGGTCGACGAGACCGCGGACGACGTCGTGCTGGATGTCCTCGAAGCTGTGCAGCGCCTGCACGAAGACGTCCTGGGTGGCGTCGAGGGCGGCCTCGTGGTCCTGGAGGGTGGCGTAACAGCGCTTGTAGACGAGGTCCCAGTAGTCGCGGTAGATCGCGGCGAGGTCGTCCCGGCAGTCCACGGCGACCTGCTCGAGAACGCCTGCCACTCGAACCCGCCGTCCCCTCCAGAGGTGTTGGATCACCTGCATATCAGCCCTTCCCAACCGTCCGCCGTGGAGCGCCCGTACATTGTGCGCGACTCCGGCACATTCTGTGTTGTTGCACCACGCGGGGGGTATCGAAGCGACGTGTATGTAACCGCACATCCGCGCGCTCTGATGTTTGTGGCACCATGCGCCCAGGTAAAGGGGCCGCTGACGAAAATCGGCCGGACCGTCGGAATAGGGAGACGATTCGGTGCAGTTCGGGGAGGGGACCACGCCCGCGGCGGCGCCCGGTGGCGGGACGGCGCGCCGGGTCGCAGTCTTCATCGACTACTGGTGGGTGTACACCTCGGCGCGCCAGGTCTTCGGCGCCCCGGGGGCGCCCCCGCCGGCGTGGTTCGGCAACGTCACCCCGTCGGCGCTGGCGCGCGTGCTGGTGAAGCGGCCGCCTGCGTCGGCGCGGCGCAGCGACCGCGTGCCGGCCGGAGTCCACATCTTCGTGCGCAGCTACGACCCGGAGCTGCACCGCGGCCAGCACGAGCGGGTGCAGCGCTGGATCGCCGAGGGGGCGACGGTCAACGTCGGGCCCCGGCGTGAGGAGGGCGGCGGGTTCTGGCAGAGCTCGATCAGCGTGGCACTGGCCGGCGCGGTGGTGGAGGCATTGACCACCGGTCATTGCGACACCGCGGTGGTGTTCGCCGGCGACGTCGCTCTCCTGCCGCTGCTGACACAGGTGGCCGGAACTCAGTCGCCGTCGACGCGCATCGAGCTGGCCACCTGGGTGGCGCCGGACGGCACCGTGCCCACCGCCCTGGTCCAGGCGCCCGACGTGTGGTGCCACCGGCTGGGGGAGACCACGTTCAAGCAGGTCACCGACGACCGGCGGACCGCGAAGCCGTCGCGGGCGGCGGCGGGCGCTGCCGGTGCCGACCGCCGGCCGTCCGGGCCGCCGACGGCGATGGCGGCAGCCTTCCGCGCGGCGGGGGTGCCCGGCCC
>CAZCJX010000136.1:0-6852 GCA_964499205.1 uncultured Actinomycetes bacterium
CCCTACGGCGTCGCCAAGGTGTACGGGCACTACATCACCGTCAACTACCGCGAGTCCTACGACATCTTCGCCTGCAGCGGCATCCTCTTCAACCACGAGTCGCCGCGCCGCGGCTACGAGTTCGTCACCCGCAAGATCACCAACGCCGTCGCCAAGATCAAGCTCGGCCTGCAGAAGCAGCTCGCCCTCGGCAACCTCGACGCGCAGCGCGACTGGGGCTTCGCCGGCGACTACGTGCGCGCCATGTACATGATGATGCAGCAGCCCGAAGCGGACGACTACGTCATCGCCACCGGTGAGACGCACAGCGTGCGCGAGTTCCTCGACCTCGCCTTCCGCCACGTGGGATTGAACTGGGAGGAGCACGTGGTCAGCGACCCGCGCTTCATGCGCCCCGCGGAGGTCGACCTGCTCATCGGCGACGCCACCAAGGCGCGCACCAAGCTGGGATGGACGCCCACGGTGAGCTTTGCGGACCTGGTGGCCATGATGGTGGAGAACGACCTGCACCTGCAGGAGCGGCAGCTGCAGGCGGGGGCTGTGCAGTAGGGCTTTCGCCGCCGCGCTGTGGCGGAAATCCCTTGTGGCGCCTGAGCTTTGGCCGCTGGTTTGGCTTGCGTAACGAACACATGTTTGCTACAATTTTGTCGTGGTCGCCCTCCATGCATCCGCCGTCGCACCGTCTCTCGCGCGTCTCACCGACGCCGTCGACGCGCTGCAGGCTGAGCATCTCGACGGCCTGACCGACGGCGCACTCGGCGACGACATCATCGCCCTGCGCCGCCAGATCGAACGCCTGGAAGCGGAATGCAGCCGCCGCCTGTTCCGCTTCGACGAGCAGCGCGGCTACGCCAGCGAGGGCGCCGTCTCGATGCAGTCCTGGCTGCGCCACCACTGCAACCTCTCCGGCTCAGCTGCTGCCATGCGGGTCGAAGTCGCCCGCATGCTCCCGCAGTTGCCGAGCACCGAGCGCGCGCTGCGCGACGGCGACATCGGCTTTCAGCACGCGTCGCTGATCGCGCGCACCGCCGCGGACCTCGGTGCAGAACGCGTCCATCCTGCGGAACCCGTTCTCGTCGACGCCGCCAAACGCCTCGACCCTGCACGGCTGCGCGTCCTCACCCGCCACGTGCGGCACTGCGTCGACCCCGACCGCGAACGCGACGCCGCCAACCACGACCACCACCGCCGCTGGCTGCACCTCAGCCAGACGCTCGACGGCATCTTCGTCCTCGACGGTCAGCTCGACGCCGAAGGCGGCGCCTTGCTGCGCACCGCCATCAACGCACTCGACAAGCCGATCCCTGACGACGACCGCACCCCGGCCCAGCGCCGCGCCGACGCCATCATCGAGCTCGCCACCCGCCAGCTCCAGCGCGGCGACCTTCCCGCCGTCGCCGGCCAGCGCCCCCATCTCACCGTCACCGCATCCGCTCCGACTCTCCGCCACGCCCCCGGCGCCCCTGCCGGTGAACTGAACTTCGCCGGTCCGGTCATCGCCGACCTCGTCCGCCGCCTCGCCTGCGACGCATCAGTCACCCACATCACCGTGGCCGCATCCGGCGAACCGCTCGACGTCGGCCGCACCACCCGCACCATCCCGCCCGCACTCCGGCGAGCCCTGGTCACCCGCGACCACGGCTGCCGTTTCCCCGGCTGCGACCGCCCACCCGAATGGACCGACGCCCACCACCTCGTCCACTGGGCCGACGGCGGCGAGACGCGTCTCGACAACCTGGTGCTGCTCTGCCGCCACCACCATCGCTTCGTGCACGAACGCGGCTGGCGGCTTGAGCTGTCCTCGGGCGGTGACGCCATCGCCCTGCCGCCATGACAACAAAAAAGAGAGGCCTCTCCGCTTGCGGAGGGGCCTCTCCTGGATCGAAGGGTCAGCCGATACCCGCCATCCCGACGATCGGCTGGTTCAGATGCGTCCCGCCCTCGCTGCCATAGAAGTGCGCGTCGTCGAAGGCGAAGATGCCACCGTCGGAGGCCACCATCCAGTAGCCGCCGTCGTCATGGGTAGCGGCCATGCCGACGATCGGCTGGTTCAGGTGGATGTTGCCGGTGCTGCCGTGGAAGCCGGCGTCACCGAAGCTGAAGATGCCGCCGTCCGAGGCGACCATCCAGTACCCGTTGCCGTCGTGGGTGGCGGCCATGCCGACGATCGGCTGGTTGAGGTGAATGGCGCCGGTGCTGCCGTGGAAGCCGGCGTCACCGAAGGCGAAGATGCCGCCGTCCGACGCCACCAGCCAGTAGCCGTTGCCGCTCGGTGTCGATGCCATGCCGACGATCGGCTTGTTGAGCGTCATCGCTCCCGTGCTGCCGTGGAAGCCGGCGTCACCGAAGGCGAAGATGCCGCCGTCCGACGCGACCAGCCAGTAGCCGTTGCCGCTCGGCGTCGACGCCATGCCGACGATCGGCTTGTTGAGCGTCATCGCCCCCGTGCTGCCGTGGAAGCCGGCGTCACCGAAGGTGAAGATGCCGCCGTCTGACGCGACCAGCCAGTAGCCGTTGCCGCTCGGCGTCGGCGCCATGGCAACGATCGGCTTGTTGAGCCGCATCGCTCCGGTGCTGCCGTGGAAGTGGGCCAGCCCGAACGAGAAGATGCCGCCGTCGGAGGCGACCATCCAGTAGCCCTGCGTCGGGATCGGCGCGTACGAGTAGCTGTCCGCGGCCGCGACCGTGGGACTGCTCAGCGCATTGCCGACGACGATGCTGTCGACACCCGAGGACGGCAGGGTTCCTGGCGTGGTGTAGCTGACGGTGAACTGGCCGCTCCCGTTGGCCGCCACCTGTTGGGGCGTGCCGTTCAGGGCCACGCCGTTGACGGTCGCGGTCCCGCCGCCCGCCGTCTGGCTGAAGCTGACGAAGGCGAGAGCGCCCGGGGCCGGCGATCCGTTGGAATCGTTCGCCGTCACGGTGATCTGCCTCAGCGTGTTGGGACCGAGGCTAGCCGCCGGTGCGATCGGCGGCGCCGGCGTGAAGGTGTACGAGGACACGTAGCTGTAGGTGACGCTCGACGACACCGACGGGGACGTCGGCGCATTCTGCGCCGTGATGGTGTCCGTCCCGCCGCCCGCGGGAGGATCGGCGACCGTGTACTGAATCGAGACATGTCCCGCGTTGTCGGCGGTGAACTGCTGCGGCGTGGAGGTGAGCACCAGGCCGTTGGCCGTCGCGGTCCCGCCCCCCGGAGCCGAGGTCATCGACAGGTCGACCGCCGCGCTGGGCGCGGGATTGCCCTGGGTGTCGTCAACCGTGACCGTGATCGGCGTGTTCGATCCCGGCGCCAGCGTGCCGGCAGGAGCGATGGAACCGCTCGGCGAGAACACATAGGTGCCCGCGTAGGTATAGGAGTCACCGCTGGTGACCGCCGCGCTGGCGGAGTTCGTCTGGATCGAGGAGTCGTCACCGATCTTGAGGACGTCGCCGCCGCCCGCGGGCAGCGTCGACGGTGTCTGGTAGTTCACGTGCACCACGCCGCTGCCGTCGGGGAAGCACTCGGCCGCCGTACTCCCCAGCGTCGACACCGTGCTGCCCGATCCGTCGGTGCACTGGGTGACGTTCGCAGTGCCACCGCCGGTGGCGGCGTTGAAGACGAGCCACATGGGCGTGCTCGTGTCAGGGGTGCTGGTGTCGCTCTGCAGGATCGACACGTTGACGCTCGATCCCTGTGCCAGCGTGCCCAGGGGCGCGATCGGCGCCGGGCTCGGTGTGTAGCTCGCCAACGCATCGAATTTGTAGTAGTCGGTGACCAGGTCGGTGCCGTCGTTCTGCGATACGGTGATGACGTCCTTGCCGCCGAGGGGAATCGGACTGCTGCCCAGCTTGTAGGTGATCCCCGTGATCTGGCCGTTGCTGTCGGTGGTGAATTGCGCTCCGGCACTCGTCACGTTCGTCGTGGTCGACGTAACCGGGTCGACCACCTTCAGAGTGCTCTTGTTGTTGTGTGTGCTGTCGCCGTTGGCCGGGTTGAAGGCGAGCTTGACGACCGCGTTGGGGACAGCGGTATTGGTGGCGTCGAGAGCGGTGATGGTGATGTTCTTCGAAGAACCTGCGCTCAGCGATGTATCCGGGGCGATGGGCGTGCTCAGGGGCTGCGGGGTGCCGGTGACGTCGGTGAGCGTGTAGTGGGTCACCTGGCTGTAGTTGTAGTAGTCGTTCGTCGACGGCGTGAGCGCGGTGTTGCAGGGACCGGTTGCACTGCTGTTGGTCGTGTACGTCTTGGCGCTGACCTCGTCCGACCCGTTGGGACTGGTGCCAGCCGTGTAGTCCATCGTGACCTGGCCATTGGCGTCGGTCACGAAGTTCTTTCCAGCGTTCGCCAGGGTGATGGAGCCGACCTTGGCCGTCCCGATGGGGGCACCGCCGCCCGGCTGCGACTGGATCGACAGCGTGACGCATGCCCATTGCAGCGCATTGCTGCTGCTGCCGTCCACCGTGTACTTCACGGTCGCCGCGGGGCCGCCGGACGTGAGCGTGCCCGCAGAGGCGATTGGAGACGGAGTGACGTTGAGGGCACTGGCCGCGGCGGCGTTGTACCCGTCCTGGGCAACGACATCCGGACTGGTGTCGTCGGAGTCCGACACGGTGACGGTGTCGACCTCGGTGATCGGCAACACGAAAGTTGGCCCCTGGAAACAGAGGGTGATCGAGCCGCCCGAGCTTGGCACCGACGTCGCTGTGGTGCTGTATCCCGGCGTGCTGGTGCAGGAGGTTTGATGGAGGGTTGCGGTGGCAGGCGACGTGGTGCTCTTGAACTCGACCCAGATGTTCGGCGCAAGGCCATTGGGCAGGGCAGCGACGGTGCCGCCGTTCCCGTCTTTCGCCGTGACAGTGAACGTGACCGGGTGCCCCGACGCGAGATTCCCCGCGTCAGCCAGGGGGAGATACTGGAACGCGTAGCTCTTCACGGTTCCGTAGTAATAGAACGTGGACGCGTCGACGCTCGTCGGCGTCGCGCCCGCCGTGAGCTTGTCGTGCCCGCCGGTCGGCGGATTGCCGGTGGCCGACAGCAGGTAGGTGATGACGATCGTCCCGCTGACATCAGTGGTGCACGCCTTGGCCGTCGAGTTCAGGGACGTGGAGGTCGCTCCACACTGCCCGGCAACCACCGCCGACGCCGTCGTCGAATCATGTCCGGCGACGAACGCGAGGTACACCGTGGCCCCCGACACCGGGCCCGAGCTGTCCGTCGCCGTCAGCGTGACGCTGACGGTCGATCCCTTCGCCAGCGTGCCCGCCGGTGCGATGGGACTCGGATTGAACTGATACGTCACGGGTCCCGACGCCGCCACCGGGACGTTCCCATGTGGCAGCGGCCCGAACCCATAAGCAGCCACAGCGACTGCGGCGAGCGATACGGCGAGCCGTGCCTTGACCGTCATCCAGGACTACCTCCCAGCAGGCACGGGCCGCCAGGGCAGCACGACGCCACCACGACGAGCACCCGAGCACCCGCGCGATCGCGCGGCTGCCGGTCCGCACCTCCCATCACTTGTTCTCCCCCGCTCTCCGTCTTCGAGCCGAGCACCGGCACTATAAGAAGAGACAGACGTTCGCGGGGAATCTATCGCCCCGGCGCGGCCGGATTGTAACAGCGCCCTGGCGAGCGCGAGTGCGGGGGCTGAGCCCGTCCTCGAGCCCCGCGCCACCCGTGCGACCCACCGCCCGGCGACCGTGTCGAGCACCGCCGGTTGGCGGCGCGGGTCCCCCTCTCGGGACGCCCATGCCACACAACGACAGCGACCGCCACCACCGCCGCCACGGCATGGTTGTGGGTTTTGTGCGGATCGGAGGGATCGTAGGAGCAAAGGGCCCAGTCCGGCTACGGCACAACGTGACAACCCCAGGCCCGATCCGCTTATCACGGACGGATAAGCCGCCAGGCCGACGTCCGCGTCTACCCCTCGCCGAGCCCCGACAGCCGGTGCAGCATCAGCGCCAGCTCCAGCCGCCCCCGGTCGCGCAGCGGGCACAGCCCGGTGAGCTCGCGGATGCGGCGGATCCGGTATCGGATGGTCTTGTCATGAACCGAGAGCGAGCGCCGCGTGGCCTCGACGTCTCCCCGGTGCTCGATCAGTCCGTCCAGCGTGTCGAGCAGCGGCTCGCGATGCCGCGCGGGCAGCTCCAGCACTGCGCCCAGCGTCCGCGCCACCAAACGCCGCCGGTCCTCCGCCCGTCCCTGCAGGGCGCGGTGGGCCAGCAGATCGTCGCACCCCACCACCCGCGGCCGCGGGTGCACCGCCGTCGCCAGCGCCACGCACTCGGCCGCCTCCCCGTACGCCGCGGCGATCCGCAGCGGCCGCGCCACCGGCTGCGCCGCTACCACCCACACGCCGCGCGCAGCGCTCACCTCCCGCGCACACGCCACCGCGCGGCTCCACGCAACTTCATCGGCAGACGGCGTCAGCACCACGGTGTGCGCCGGCGCATCCCCCCGCTGCGCCACCGTGAGAGCCCCGGGCAGCATCCGCCGCAACGCCACCGTGGCCAAACGCAACGCGCCGCGGTCCGCACACGCCAGCAGCAACAACCCGTGCGGCGCGGTGAGGTCGTAGCCGAATCCCGCGGCGCGCCGGACCATGTCGTCCTCCGCCGGGAAGCTCCCCGCCAGCAGCTGCTCGACCAGCTCCCGCCGCTCGACGTCGCGCTGCCGGCTGTGCTCCGCGTTCTCCCTGTGCCCTGCCGTCAGGGCGGCGGCCGCCTGGTCGGAGAAGCGGAACAGCCGCGCCCCCAGCGTGCCGAGCACCGCCATGTTCTCCTCGGCGAGAGGCAGCGCGCGGACGTGGGCGAGGATGTCGTTCCACCCGAGCCACACGCCGAGGCGCAGCGCGGTGAGCAGGGCGT
>CAZCJX010000137.1:0-6819 GCA_964499205.1 uncultured Actinomycetes bacterium
GCGATGATCTCGGGCAGCGTGTTGCCGAAGCGGGCGGGTGTGGCAGCAAGGAGAGTGGCCAGCACCAGCACGGTGAACATCAGCACCTGGGTGCGCTGGCCGCGCGCGTCGGAGGCGCGCATGCGTCTCCAGAAGTAGCTGGTGCCGAAGATGAAGATGAGGCCCAGCAGGGTGATCTGCACCAGGAACACGTTGCTGAGGTCGCCGAACATCATGCGGTACCACGCGGGATACGCATGCAGCTGGATCTCCTTGGCGTAGGAGTAGCCGATCCACGGCTGGATCAGGGTGGCGCCGACGGCCCACACCGCTCCCCAGATCCCGGCCCAGTCCCAGAAGGCGGTCTCGCTGGTCGCCGCGGCGTGCGCCGCCTCGGCGCGCTCGGTCCGGTACCAGGTCGCCGCCATGGCGCCCACCGAGCGCGCCGGCGGGGCGTCGGGGACGGGCTCGGCGGCACCCTCGCGACGCCGCGCCCGCAGGTAGCGGAATCCGGCGAGGCCGGCGAGTATCGCGCCCGCCCAGGCGACGTTGCCGATGGTGCGGTGCACGGTGAGCGGCAGGTTGGTGGGATTGAGGATCTGGGCCAGCTGGTTGGTGTCGCCGCCGTTGGGGGTGAGCATGTAGGAGGCGACCACGTCGATCATGAACTGCTGCCACCACAGCGCCACCGCCAGCAGCACCAGCAGCCCGAGGCGGATGCGCCGGTAGGCGCGCAGCCGTCCCCAGTTGGCGTACAGCGTGTAGAGCAGCACGATCTCGGTGACGAAGAGCGCGGCCTCGAAGATGAACACCCAGAAGGTGATCCGGGTGAGCGCGATGAAGAACGTGCCCCACATGCCGAGCAGGATCCAGAGCACCCACAGGATGGCCAGCGCCGAGCCGAAGCCGAACAGCCAGACCATGCCGGTGAGCACGGTGTGCTCCAGGCGCTCGTGGCGCTCGTCGTGCCGCACCAGAGCGATCGAGTCGCTGATCACCAGCAGGAAGGAGCCGCCGGTGATGAAGGTGGCGACCTGGATGTGCAGCAGCGCGATGATGGCGACGGCGGCCGAGTTGCTGAAGAGGTTGGTGGGAATCGGCTGCGGCGTCACCGTCGACGCCAGCACGTGCAGCAGCGGCGGAGCGGCGTTCACAGGCTGTACAGCCGGTTGGCGCCGATGAGGGTGAGCAGCACCAGCATGGCGGCGAGGAACAGTCCCGGCAGCAGCACCTCGGGCCGGCGCAGCGGGGCGCGCTCGCGGGAGCGGTCGAGGAACGGCAGGAAGATGAACGCCAGCGCCCCGGCGCCGACCAGGATGAACACGCCGGTGAAGATCAGGTAGGTCTGCGGCGAGAGCACCAGCAGCTGGTCGAGCGGCAGGTAGAACCACTCCGGCGTGGGCACGTAGGTCAGCGTCGCCGGGTTGCCCTGGGCGCTGAGCGGCGCGCCCACCACGAAGCCGAAGACGAAGATGATGACGATGAGCAGCAGGCTCACCGCGGTGTCCTTGTAGAGCTGCGCGGGGAAGAAGTCGACGGTCCGGCGCGGCACCGCCCACTGCCGCTCGGCCCGGCGGGTGGGATAGGGCGGCTCGGCGTGGAGCAGGCGCTCACCCAACTCCTTTTCGGGGTTGTCGCTGACCGTTCCGTAGTTGACCCAGGAGCCGAACTCACCGTGGCGGCGCAGCAGGTAGAGGTGGCCGCCGATGAAGGTGACGAGCAGGAATGGCAGCACCCAGATGTGGATGGCGAAGGTGCGCGTCAGCGAGACCTGCCCGATGAAGTCGCTGCCGCGCCAGAGGTGGCGGATGCCGTCACCGATGAAGGGGATGTAGTGGGGGATGTTGGTGACCACCACCAGCGTCCAGTACCCCGCCTGGTCCATCGGCAGCATGGCGCCGGTGATGGCCAGGCCCAGCACCAGGAAGAAGAGCAGCGCACCGGTCATCCAGTTCAGCTCGCGCGGCCGCTTGTACGAGGCGCTGAGGAAGGTGCGCAGCATGTGCAGGCCGATCACCAGGATCAGCACGTAGGCACCCCAGAGATGCATGCCGCGCACCCAGGAGCCGAAGCGGTCGCTGTCCTGCAGGTACTTCAGCGCCGGGTAGGCGTCGGCGAATGACGGCGTGTAGACCAGCAGCAGGAAGATGCCGGTGAAAATCTGCAGCAGGATCAGCACCAGGGTGGCGCTGCCCAGCGTGTACGCCCAGCCGCCCCTCTCCGGCACCGCCTCGTAGAGCCCCTTGTGGATCAGCTCGGTGCTCCCGGTGCGCTCGTCGATCCAGCGGTAGGTGGCGCGCATGCGGCGCGCGAGGGGACGGTTGAAGAGGCGCAGCACGTCAGATGCTCTCGTTGTACTGGTTGCGCACCTGGAGGATGGTCCGGCCGGTGGCCGGGTCCCTGAAGGTGCGGTGCATCCACTGCGGCAGCGGCGACGGCGGCGGGCCGCCGACGTTCTGTCCGGTCAGGTCGTAGAGGCCGCCGTGGCAGGGGCAGAGGAACAGCCCCAGGCCGGGATCCCAGTGCACGTTGCACTGCATGTGGGTGCAGGTGTTGGAGAAGGCGAAGAGCTGACCGGTGGCCAGCTTGACCACGTAGACGATGCGGTTCACCGGTGGCGTCGGCGGCCCGCTGCCGATGGGCATCGACACCGTGAAGGGCGTGGGCAGCCCCACCGGGACGGCGTCGATCTCGCCGACGCGCAGCCAGGTGAGCGTGCGCTTCTCGAAGAGCGGTGCGATCACGAAGCCGATGGCGGGGATCGACAGCATCAGGGTGATCAGTCCCGCACCCAGGTTGGTCATGCGGATGAGGAAGCGGCGGCGGCTCATCTGCGCCATCAGCCCGAACCTCCGCTGAAGGCCTGCGGCAGCATGGCGATGGCCACGGTGACCAGCATCGAGGCGAACATCAGGAAGGCGACCGTCGCGGCGGCGCCGATGGCCAGCGCCAGGCCCTGGTCGCCGCGGCGCCACATCCGGCCCAGCGGCCGCAGCGTGGCCCGCAGGCCCCAGATCACCACCAGGATGCCGGCGAAGATGACGACCGAGTAGTACCAGGCGGCCTGGAAGTCGGAGTCGCGCGCCGGCGGCGCCAGCAGTCTCGCCGCAGTGCTGATCACGGGTAGATCCCCTGCGGATTCCACTGCCCGTGCGCCTGCTGCTGGGTCAGCTCGCCGTAGACGCTGTACGGGTTGCGCGCCTCCTCCTTCATGTAGCCCATGTAGACGGCCAGCCCCATGGACACCACGCCGACCACCACCAGGGCGCGCCGCGCCAGCGTCGACGCGGCGAAGGGCAGCACCGCCGCGGCGCCGGGCGCGGGCGCAGTGCGCAGCGCCAGGCGCTGCCGGTGCGGCGTGGTTCTGGCCAGAACGTGCACCAACGTGACGACCAGCCCCACCCCGATGCCGGCGTAGCGGATCCAGAAGCTGTCGCCGGGCAGCGCCTGCGAGGGCAGCAGGCCCACCAGGAAGCCGATCGCCGAGAGGCCCACCGCGGCGCGGCCGAGCAGGTCGGCACCGCGCGCCGTCGGGCTCTCCCAGGCCAGGGCGACGTTGCTGCCGACGAAGAGGATGCCCAGCAGCGCGGCCTGGATGACGAAGAGGTAGGCCGCCTCGCCCATGGTGAGGTTGGCGAAGATGCCAGGCTGGGTGTGCTTGAAGATCTCCACAAGGGCGAAGCCGCCCAGCGGCATGCCGAGCCCGGTGATCACGCCGATGCGCAGGTTGAGCCGCGCCGCCCAGGACTGGAACCAGCGCTCGCCCTCGTCGTTCGCCCGCACCATGCGCAGCACCGCGAAGCCGGCGAGGAGGAGCGCCGTCCACGAGACGTTGCCGATCAGCCGGTGTACCAGCAGCGGGATGTACGCCGGGTTGAGCGTCGAGCCGAAGAGGCCGGTGCGCGCGGGGGTGAGGTTGAAGGCGTCGAGCTCGACGATCAGCACCATGAAGAGCGTCTGCCAGAACAGCACCGCGAAGCCCAGCAGCGCGTGGCGACCGGAACGCATCTTGCCGAAGCTGTTGCGCCACCAGACCAGCAGCGGCGCCAGCACCAGGAAGAGGCTGAAGGCGAAGCCGACGGTGACGAAGAAGCGGTTCATCAGCACGCCCCAGTCGGTGCCCCACAGCCCGATGATCGCCATCACCACGAACACCGCGAAGGTGGCGCCCAGGCTGAAGACGAGGTAGTAGCTGTTGCCCAGCGCCCGCGCGTAGCGGAAGTGCCGCTCCTCGCCGCTGCGCACGCCGAGCATCTCCATGAACCACGCCAGGGTGATGGCGCCCAGGCTGTACTCGGCGATGATGATGTGGATGCTGAAGAGGATGCCGACGGGAAGGTAGTTGCCGGTGACCGGCCAGTTCGGCAGTGGGACGGTGAGTCCCGGCGGTGGCACCACCCCGCGCCCTCAGGCCTTGAACCCGAACCTGCCCTGGTGGAAGTCGCCGCTGCGCACCCACTGTTCGCGCATGGCGTCGAGATGCGAGTCGTCGACGGCGCTGGCGCCGCGCGCCCGCGCGTTGCCCTCGATCGCCTGCATCACCTCACCGCGCACCGACTCGGGGATGCGCTGCAACCGTTCCCGCGCGCTGTCCGTCCAGGGAAGCGCGCTGCCCTTGGCGCTGATCTCCTGGGAGACCTCGCCCCAGGCGGAGAGCTTGCCCTCGACCATCTCCGGGGTGATGACGGTGCCGAGGTTGCGCTTCTTGGCGAACCACTCGACCCGCCAGCGCACCATCTCGCGGCAGAAGTCGGGGACGGAGTCGAGGCGGCGCTCGGCGGCCTCGGTCCAGGTGAAGGAGAGCTCGTGGGTGAGCGGAGAGGCGGGGTGGCCGTAGCCGAGCTTCTTGCCGAGGGATTCGACGAAGCCGGCGGTGACCTCGTTCAAGCCGTTGAGGTGTGCCCGGTGCTCGGCGGCGGCGCGCGTCATCTCGATGGCTCGCTGCGGGTCGGCGCGGCCGGACTGGCGGGCGCGCTCCGCGATGCCCTCCAGCGCGAGCCGGACATCGTCGGCGGGCGTCGATTGCTCGGCGTCGGCCGGACGCGCGGGCTGATGAGAGGAATGGTGCACGGGACATCCCGTCGGCGCCGCGGCATCCGACTCCGCGCCGATCGCGCTCTGCATGCGCGCCCGCGCCTCGGCGATGCCCGCCTCGACGTGCAGCACGTCGACCTCGCCGGCGCCCACTTGGCCCGCCAGCCGCTCCACCTGCTCGCGCGCCAGGTTGCGCAGGAAGCCGTCGGGAATGCGCTCCAGGCGGCTCTCCGCCTCGGCGCTCCAGGCCAGCCGCCGCGGCTCCGGAGCAGGCTCAGCGGCGGACACGATGGGCGCGCGATGCGGACCGGCGCGCCCGTCGAGCGCCTCCAGCTCCGGCTCGACGTAGGGCGCGACGAACTCGCGGGTGATCGCCGGCAGCCGCCGCGTCCGCGCCGCCTTCTCGACGATCGCCTTCACCCGCCGCCGCAGGTACCCGGCGGGCAATTCGTGCAGCAGCGTCCGCGCGTCCATGGTCCAGCCCAGCTTGTGCCCGTCGAACGCCACCTCCGACGCGTCCCCCTCCTCCGCCGCGGCGGCCAGCAGCAGCGCGGCGTCGAGGCGCTCGAAGGCGTCGGCACCGCTGCCGCAGACCGGGCACTCGACAGGACTGTCAGCCCGCGCCGCGTAGCCGCAGGTGCGGCACACCGCCCGCGCCTCGGCGACCGGCGGCTCCGAGCGCATCGCCGCCTCGGCGCCGTCGAGCACCGCGGCCACCTCGTCGAGCCGGCGCATGACGCGCTGGTAGGGCATCAGCTCGTCCATCGCGGCGTCGACGTCACCCGACGACACCACGGAATGCCCGCGCTCGGTGCACCAGCGCAGCACCGCGGTGCGCGCGATGCCCCGCGCCGCGACGGGCACGCGCTCGAGCCGCGCCTCCGCCTCGGGCGTCCACACCACCGACGCGTCGGCGCGCACCTCGATGGGCGGCACGTGGGTGCGGCTCGACACCAGCACGTTGCAGTCGACCAGCCGCAGCAGTTGCTCGGTGTTGCTGCCGATGTCCATGCCGGCGTCGGAGTGCACCCCGATGCGCCCGCACACCAGCAGCCACGGCTGCGTCTCGCGCACGAAGCGGGCCACCTGCTCGAAGGCCTTGCCGTCGAGCAGGGTGATCGGCAGGTCCATCCCCTCCTCCGCCGCCACCGCCTGGGCCACCTTGAGGTGCGACTCGTAGATCTTGGCCAGCCCGGTGTCGATGATCTCCTCGTGCAGCGCCTCCTGCTCCTTGAAGCGGAAGACCTTGCTGGCCTTCTCGCTGAGCACGTCGACGATGGAGTTGAACACCGCGTAGTGCAGGTAGGGGTCGTACACCGCCACCGCCTGCACCTTCTTGCCCAGCGCCTTGCCCAGGGCGATGGCGCTGCGCAAGCCGCCGAAGCACTGCGGCGAGCCGTCGACGGCCACCAGGATGTCGCCATCCATGGCAGAAACGCCGGTGCGGCGGATCACCAGGGTGTCGGTGCGCAGCCGGCGCAGCACCCGCTCGCAGACGCTGCCGAGGCGCGACTCCTTGACCGCGCCCATGCCCAGCGCGCCCATCACCACCAGGTCGTGGTCGCCGCCGGCGACGTCGCGGACGATCTCCTCCCAGTTGCGCCCGTCGAGCCGGCGCGCCTCGAAGGGGATGCCGCGCTCCAGGCAGCGGTAGCGCATCACGTCGGTATAGGAGTCGGAGATGAGCTGCAGGCCCGTGGTGATCAGGGAGTCGTGGATGCGGCGCTGGCGGAGCAGCTCGGTCTCGTCCTGGTACTCCTCGGGGAGGGTGTACTCCATCTGCTTGAAGCGGTAGTCGTGCATCCG
>CAZCJX010000138.1:0-6819 GCA_964499205.1 uncultured Actinomycetes bacterium
GTGGTCGGCACCCACCCCGCCGCGTGCATGCGCTCGATGATCCCCTGGATGTGCGCCCGCGCCTCGGCGTTGACCTCCAGCCGCCGCCCCAGCGCGCGCGCCACCGCCCGCAGGGTGCGGTCGTCGGTGGTCGGCCCCACCCCGCCGCACACGAACACCCGCGACGCCCGGGGATCGGCCACCGCCCGCTGCACGGCGTCGACGATCGCCTCGTCGCGATCGCCCACCACCTCCATGCGCTCGCAGGCGAACCCCGCCTCGCGCACCTGCTGCGCCAGCCAGTGCGAGTTGGTGTCGAGGGTGAAGCCCCCCAGCAGCTCGTCGCCGACGGCGACGATCACCGTTCCCGCAGCCCGTTCGCTCATGGCCCGGGCAGCCTAGCGGGTGAGAGCAGCCCGGCGCGGGACGGGTCAGGCAGGTCGAACGGCCGTCCGGCTACAATGCCGCGCGACCCGTAGCCCGGCCATTCGTGCACGCCTTCGTGTCTCGGCGCGCGGGATGGCTGCCGTGAGGATTCCATGACGATCAACGTACTCGTGCCCATCGGACTGGCCGGTGTGCTCGCGCTCTTCTATGCCGTCTACCTGATCAGCTGGGTGCTGAAGCAGCCGGAGGGCAACGAGCGCATGCGCGAGATCGCGCGCGCCATCCAGGAGGGCGCGCAGGCGTACCTCAACCGGCAGTACAGCATCATCGCCGGCATCGGCGTGCTCATCGCCATCCTGCTCACCGTGGCGCTGAGCTGGCGCACCGGCGTGCTCTTCGTGCTCGGCGCAGTGCTCTCCGCGGCGGCGGGCTACATCGGCATGAACATCAGCGTGCGCGCCAACGTGCGCACCGCCGAGGCCGCGCGCGGCGGCCTCAACCCCGCGCTGCGCACCGCCTTCCGCGGTGGCGCGGTCACCGGCCTCTTCGTGGTCGGCCTCGGGTTGATCGGCGTGGTGGTGGCCTATGGCATCTTCCGCGACTTCGACGCCCTCACCGGCTTCGCCTTCGGCGCCTCGCTGATCTCGGTGTTCGCCCGGCTCGGCGGCGGCATCTACACCAAGGCCGCCGACGTCGGCGCCGACCTCGTCGGCAAGGTGGAGGCGGGCATCCCCGAGGACGACCCGCGCAACCCCGCGGTCATCGCCGACAACGTGGGCGACAACGTCGGCGACTGCGCCGGCATGGCCGCCGACCTCTTCGAGACCTACGCGGTCACCGCGGTCGCCGCCATGCTGCTCGGCTCGCTGACCTTCAAGAACGCCGACGGCAGCGTTCGCCTCGCCTTCGTCATCTACCCGCTGATCCTCGGCGGCATCAGCATCCTCGCCTCGATCATCGGCTCGCAGTTCGTGCGCATGCCGCGCAGCGGCTGGATCATGGGCGCGCTCTACCGTGGCCTCGGCGTCTCGGTGGTGATCGCGCTGCCGCTCTTCTACCTGTTCACCTGGTTGCTCGACAAGAACAACGAGCTCTCCGGGGTCGGCTTCGGCGCCTACAACCTCTTCTGGTGCGCCACCATCGGCATCGCCACCACCATCCTGCTGGTGGCGGTCACCGAGTTCTTCACCGGGTCGCAGTTCTGGCCGGTGCGGACCATCGCCGCCGCCTCACCGACCGGGCACGCCACCAACATCATCGCCGGCCTGGCCATCGGCATGCAGGCCACCGCCATCCCGGTGCTGACCATCGGTGTCGGCATCCTGCTCTCCGCCTGGCTGGCCGGGCTGTACGGCATCGGCATCGCCGCCATGGCGATGCTGAGCATGACCGGCATCATCGTCGCCATCGACTCCTACGGGCCGATCACCGACAACGCCGGCGGCATCGCCGAGATGGCCGAGCTGCCCGAGTCGGTGCGCAACGTGACCGACCCGCTGGACGCCGTGGGCAACACCACCAAGGCGGTGACCAAGGGCTACGCCATCGGCTCCGCCGGTCTGGCCGCGTTGGTCCTCTTCGCCTCGTACACGGACGTGCTCCGCCAGCACAACGGCGGGGTCAACTTCTCCTTCGACCTGACCAAGCCACAGGTCATCGTCGGGCTGTTCTTCGGCGGCATCATGCCCTTCATCTTCGGTGCGCTCTCGATGCTCGCCGTCGGTCGCGCCGCGGGCGGCGTCGTCGAGGAGGTGCGCCGGCAGTTCCGCGAGATCCCCGGGATCATGGACGGCACGGCCAAGCCGCTCTACGGGCGCTGCGTCGCCCTGGTGACCGCGGCGGCGCAGCGGGAGATGATCATCCCTGGCCTGATCCCGGTGCTGGCGCCGATCCTGGTCGGCCTGGTGATCGGCCCGCAGGCACTGGGCGCAATGCTGCTCGGCACCATCGTCGTCGGCCTCTTCCAGGCGTTGCAGATGACCAGCGGCGGCGGCGCCTGGGACAACGCCAAAAAGTACATCGAAGAGGGCCACTACGGCGGCAAGGGCACCCTGGCGCATGCGGCGGCGGTGACCGGCGACACCGTCGGCGATCCCTACAAGGACACCGCCGGACCGGCGATCAACCCGATGATCAAGGTCATCAACATCATCGCCATCCTGCTCGCCCCCACCATCGCCATCCACCACGTCTTCTACTAGCGGCATGACCGCGACGCGGCGATGATCGGCGGCGCCGTCAAGCTGGCCACCCTGCCGCTGCGCCGGCGACTCATCGGCGCGGGGATCATGCTGATCGGCGTGCTGCTGGTGCTGCTCGGCTTCTTCGTCGACATCGGCAAGGGACCGGCCAGCACCGGCATCGTGGCGCCGGTGCAGCAGCTCGACAGCGACACCGCGGCGGGCATCCTGCGCCACGCCTTCGACCACCCGCTGTTCGGCCCCAACGGGGTGCACCTGCCCGACATCGCCTTCCGCGGCGGCGTGGTGCTGATGGCCGGCGCGGCGGCGGTGGCGCTGCTCACCGTCCTGCTGCCGCCGCTGCGCGGGTTTGCCGGGCTTTTCGCCGGGCTCGGCCTGCTCGGCGACGCCGCCATCGCCGGGGTGCTCTTCGGGCAGAACACCCGCCTGTCCATCGACTTCGGCCACAACCCGTCGATCCACATCAACCTCGGCGCCGCCGTGCCGGTGCTGGCGGCCGGCTTCGCGGTGATCCTGGTCGGCGGGGCGCTGGCCGCCTGGCGGCCGCTGGCCGGGTTGTTCAGCGGCATCAGCCTGGCGCTGACCGGCGCCGGTCTCGGTGCCGTTCTGGCGATCATGGTGGGCGGCAGCCGCTTCGTCGGCGCGGTGACCGGGAGCCACTGAGCGCGTCAAATGCGCAGACCTGGCGGGCCCGGTGCGGCATCATGGGAGTCGCCGTGACCACCGTCCGACCCCGGCTGCCCGGGCTGCCGCGGGGACTGCCCGCGCTGCCCGGCGCACTGCCCCTGCCGGGACCGCTCGCTGCCGCCGCCGGCCAGGCGGAGAACGCCCTCACCCTGGTGCAGGCCGGCCTGGCGCGTCCCATCCGGCCCAGCCGCCTGCTCGCCGGCATCCGGGCGCTGCGCCGCTACGGCCTGAGCGTGGGCACCGCCTACGCGGTGGCCGCGCTGCGCTACCCCGACCAGGCCGCCATCGTCGACGAGGCGGGGTCGCTGAGCTTCGCCGAGGTCGACGCGCGCACCAGCGCGATGGCCGCCGGGCTGGAGGCGCTCGGCGTCGGCGGCGGCGACCGGGTGGCCCTGCTCTGCCGCAACCACCGCGGCTTCGTCGAGGGGCTGGCCGCCCTCGCCAAGCTGGGGGCCGACGCCCTGCTGCTCAACACCTCGTTCGCCGGCCCCCAGCTGGCGGCCACCCTGCGCAGCGAGCGGGCCAGCGCGGTGATCCACGACGACGAGTTCACCGACCTGCTGCGTGGCGCGGGCGTGGCGGCCGGCGGGCCGCGGCGGGTGCTCGCCTGGACCGACGCGCCGCTGCCGCCGCGATCGCGCACCGCCACCCTGGAGCGCCTCGCCCGACGCCACGAGGGCGCCGCGCCGCTGGCCCCCGGCCGCGAGGGGCGGATCGTGGTGCTCACCTCGGGCACCACCGGTTCCCCCAAGGGCGCTGCCCGCGCCAACCCCGCCAGCGTCGAGCCCGCCGCCGCGCTGCTCTCCCGCATCCCGCTGCGCTCGCGGGACACGGTGCTGATCGCCGCGCCGCTGTTCCACTCCTGGGGCCTGGCCCACCTCCTCTTCGGCTCGCTGCTCTCCTCGACCCTGGTGCTGCAGCGCCGCTTCGACCCCGAGGCCACCCTGGCGGCCGCCACCCGGCACCGCGCCGACGTGCTGGTCGCCGTGCCGGTGATGCTGCAGCGCATCCTCGACCTCCCCGCTGCGCGCCGCCGCGCCGCCGGACGCCCGCCGCTGCGCGTGGTGGCGGTGAGCGGCTCGGCACTGCCCGGCCCGCTGGCGACGCGCTTCATGGACGAGTACGGCGACGTCCTCTACAACCTCTACGGCTCCACCGAGGTGGCCTGGGCGACCATCGCCACCCCTGAGGACCTGCGCGCCGCGCCGGGCACCGCGGGCCGGCCGCCGCGCGGCACGGTGGTGCGCATCCTCGACGGTGATGCCCGCGTCCTCCCGCCAGGGGAGAGCGGCCGCATCTTCGTGGGCAACTCGATGGTGTTCCAGGGCTACACCGGTGGCGGCGACAAGCACCGTGTCGACGGGTTGGTCAGTACCGGCGACGTCGGCCGCTTCGACGCCGAAGGCCGCCTCCTCGTCGAGGGCCGCGACGACGACATGATCGTCAGCGGCGGCGAGAACGTCTTTCCCGGCGAGGTCGAGGACCTGCTGGCCCATCACCCCGCCATCGCCGAGGCGGCGGTCGCCGGTGTTGCCGACGCGGAGTTCGGGCAGCGCCTCGCCGCCTACGTGGTGGTGCGCGCCGGCGCGACGCTCGACGCCGACGCCGTGCGTGCCCACGTTCGTGCCAACCTCGCCCGATACAAGGTGCCCCGCGACGTGGTGTTCGTCGGCGAGCTGCCGCGCAACGCCACCGGCAAGGTGCTGCGCCGCCAGCTGCCCGCCGCCGCGGCCGCACCGCCGCCGCCCGCCGCCGATTCACCGCGCCCACGCAGGAGACCGCGCCGATGAGCGTCGCCGCCCCCCGCACACCGCGCATCCTCGAGGAGCTGCTCGGCCGCTTCGACGAGACCTGCTTCACCCTGCCGCGTCGCGAGCAGCGGCTGCGCGTCGTCGCGGGCACCACCGCGCGCGACGTGCTCATCGGCCCGCGCGGCCCGCGGGTCGAGCCGTCGCGCGGTCGCGCCGAGGCCACGCTGCGTGCCGACGGCTCCACCTGGGCGCGCATCCTCAGCGACGTGCGCGGCGGCATGGCCGCGTACGCCTCGCGCAAGCTGCACGTCGATGGCAACCTGCACCTCGCCGTCGGCTTCCTCGCCGCCACCAGCGGCTCGCGCGAGCCGGGGCGGCTGCGCATGGTCATGGTGCCCACGCCGATGGGTGAGATCGCCACCCAGCAGGCGGGCACCGGCGAGCCGGTGCTGATGCTGCACGGCTTGGGCGGCACCAAGGCGTCGTTCCTCCCCACCGTCAACGCGCTGGCGCCGCACTACCGCTGCATCGCCATGGACTTCCCCGGCTTCGGCGACTCGGCGAAGCCGATCGGCGCGCCGTACCACGCGCCCTACTTCGCGCGCTCCGCCTGCGCGGTACTCGATGCGCTGGGCATCGAGCAGGCGCACATCGTCGGCCACAGCATGGGCGGGCGCGCCGCCCTGGAGATGGGGTTGCGCCACGCCGAGCGGACCGGTGCGCTGGCGCTGCTGATGCCCTCGATGGCCTGGCGGCGGCCGCGGCCGTGGGCGCCGTGGCTGCGCTGGATCCGGCCGGAGCTGGGTCTGCTGCAGGTGGCGCCGCGCCCGGTCACCGAGGCCGTGGTGCACCGCCTCCTGCCGGGGGCGGCGAGCGGCTGGATGGCCGCCGGCATCGACGAGTTCCTGCGCGCCTACCACGATCCCCGCGGCCGCGCCGCCTTCTACGCGGCGGCGCGCAGCATCTACCTGGAGGAGCCCGAGGGGGAGCACGGGTTTTGGACGAAGTTGGCAAGATTGCAGCGGCCCGCGCTGTTCGTGTGGGGTTCGCACGACCGCCTGGTGCCGCTCGCCTTCGAGCGCCACGTGCGCGAGGTGCTGCCCGACGCCGACCACGTCGTCGTCGCCAGCGGCCACGTCCCCCAGTTCGAGCGGCCGGCGCAGACCCACGGCGTCGTGCTCGACTTCCTCTCCCGCCACCGCCTCGACCGCCGGGCCGCCTGACCCTTCCGGCCTCCGGCTGCTTCAGGCATGATTCGGCGATGAGCGCACCTCGTCTCGGCTACGTCGTCCGCTTCGTCGACAACCTCGACGCGTCCGTGCGGTTCTACGCCGGCGTGCTCGGCCAGCGCCTCACCAAGCGCACCGACCACTGGGCCCAGTTCGACTGCGGCGGCCTCACCCTCGGCCTCTACGACCGCGCCGCCATGGCCGTCAACCTCGCCGTCCCCGCCGCCTCCCTGGGCACCCCGCCGGGTGCGATCGAGCTGGCCTTCGAGGTCGACGACTGCGACGCCGCCTTCGTCGCCGCGCTCGCCGCCGGCGCCCGCGCCTTCCAGTCACCCAAGGACCGCCCCTGGGGCGAGCGCACCGGCTACCTCTGCGACCCCGACGGCGGCCTGGTCGAGCTCTACACCCGCGTCCACCACAGCGACGCCGCCGAGGAGGAGGCGATCGAGGAGGGCGCGGACCAGGGCGAGGCCGCGCGCCGCAACGAGATGGCCACCCCCTCGTCGACGGCCAACCAGCGGCACGGCGACCCCAGCGACTGAGCGGTGGACGAGTACCAGCTCGAGATCAACGAGATCCGCCGGA
>CAZCJX010000139.1:0-6798 GCA_964499205.1 uncultured Actinomycetes bacterium
GCGCCGGCGGCGTCGAGCAGCGGCCGCAGGTCGACGTCGACCCGCCGCACCCAGGCGGTCCCGGCCAGCGTGGGCTGGCCGAAGAACCCTGGCTGGCGCGGGACCGACGCGGCGCCGCGCTCCCAGGCCTCCGCGGCAGCGCCAAGCTGGCGCGGCAGCGGCGACCCGCCATGCTCCCGCACCCCACCGCCCGCGGCGGCCGCCGGCCGCGACCCCGCCAGCCCACCCAGCCGCGCCAGCTTCTCGCGCAGCCCGGCCACCGTGGCCAGGCGCGCCGCGTCGGCGTCGACCGCCACTCCCCTGCCCTACCGCCCCGCGGCGGCGAGCACCAGCAGCCGCCGCGTCGCCGCCCGACCGTCGATGCCCTGCGGCGCCGGCCCGGTGCACGACGGGCACCCCGCTACGCATTCGCATCCCTCGACGATCGCCATCGCCGCGCTGACCAGCTCCGGCCACCGCTCGTGGCAGCGCTCGGCGAACCCCACCCCACCCGGCACCGAGTCGTAGAGGTACGCGGTCGGATACCCCGCCGGCGGCCCGAGATCCTCGACCGCGGCCCGCGGCCGCCACCCCGCCACGTACTCGTCCGGCTCCCGCGGCGCCGGTTGCACCACCGGCGACTCCGGCGCCCCGCGGCTCTCCGGCCCGCCCGCCCCGCGCACCTCCGCATGCGTCCCGAGGTCGCGCGGGTCGCACATGCAGAGCAGGCAGGCCGCCTGGTGCAGCGCCGTCACAGCTCCCAGCAGCCCCGTCTCCAGCTCCGCCCGGGGCATCCCCGCCACCGCCGTCGGCTCCCAGGCCAGCCACACCGCGGTGGTGTGCAGGTCCTGCTCGGGCAGGGCGATCGGCCCGAACCCCACGTTCTCGTGGGTGAGGAAGCGCACCTTCTTGTACAGCGTGGTCAGCCGGGTCACCCGCACCTCGCCGAGGCTGCGCCGGCACCCCTCCCCCTCGGGGCCCTGGTACCGCTCCAGCACGGTGACGCTGTGGCTGCTCTGCGCCACCGTGTAGTGGTCGACGTCGACGGGGTGGATGTAGGCCCGCTTCTCCTCCCAGTCGAGCCGCTCGACGTGGTACTGCCGGCCCTCGTGCAGGTAGATGGCGTCGTCGTGGACCAGCACCGGGGCGGCGAACTGGTCAACCTCCCCGATGACCCGCCCATGTGAGCCCGGCCGCCCGCCGGAGGACCCCGCCCACGGCCCCTGGGGACCCTGCCCGGGGCCGTCGGGCGAGGTGGAGGTGTCGATGATCACCACGTTGGTGGCGGCGGCGCTGCGCAGCGAGATGGCCTCGGCGGGGAAGGCGTCGGCGCTCCAGTGGTAGCGGCGGCCCGAGCGATGCACCAGGCCGTCCTCGGCGAAGCAGTCGAGCAGGCCGGTGACGTCGGCGCCGCCGAAGCGCTCGCCCTCCTCGAAGGCCAGCTCGAAGGTCGCCGCCTGGAGGTGGCCGCCGAGCACCAGCAGGTTGTCGGGGTCGACCAGGCCCTGCTCGGCGGGCTGGTCGAGCAGGTAGCGGGGATGGCGGACGAGGAACTGGTCGAGCGGTGAGTCGGTGGCGATGAAGACGCCAAGCGAGGCGGTGTCGCGGCGGCCGGCGCGGCCCAGCTGCTGCCAGGTCGAGGCCACCGTGCCGGGGTAGCCGACCAGCACCGCGGCGTCGAGGTTGCCGATGTCGATGCCCAGCTCCAGCGCGTTGGTGGAGACCACGGCGCGCACCGAGCCGTCGCGCAGGCCCGCCTCGATGGCGCGGCGCTGCAGGGGCAGGTAGCCGCTGCGGTAGCCGCGCACCGGCCCCGGCTGGCCTGGCCCGGGCGGCGGGTGGAGCCGCTGCAGGTAGGTGAGCAGCACCTCCACCGAGCTGCGGCTGCGGGTGAAGGCGATGGTCTGCAGGTCGCGGCGGAGCAGCTCGCCGACCAGGCGGCGCGCCTCCAGCGTCGCCGAGCGCCGCACCCCGAGGGCGCGGTCGACCAGCGGCGGGTTCCAGAACCACAGCCGCCGTTCGGCGCGCGGGGCGCCGTTGCCGTCGATGCAGCGCACCGGGCGCTCCAGCAGCCGCGAGGCCAGCTCACCGGGGTTGCCGATGGTCGCCGAGCAGGCGATCACCACCGGGTCGGAGCCGTAGAAGCGGCAGAGGCGGCGGAGGCGGCGCAGCACGTTGGCCAGGTGGGAGCCGAAGACGCCGCGGTAGGCATGCAGCTCGTCGACCACGATGTAGCGCAGCTGCTGGAAGAGGCGCACCCACGAGGTGTGGTGCGGCAGCACCCCGGTGTGCAGCATGTCGGGGTTGGTCACCACGATGGAGCCGGCGTGCTTGACCGCCTGGCGCACCCCCGGCGGGGTGTCGCCGTCGAAGCAGGCGGCGCGCAGGGTGCCGGGGAGGTGGCGGGCGAGGTCCTGCAGGTTGGCCAGCTGGTCCTGGGCCAGCGCCTTGGTGGGGAACAGCCAGAGCGCCCGGGCCTCAGGGTCGCGCAGCCAGGCGTCGAGCACCGGCAGCGTGTAGCAGAGCGACTTGCCCGAGGCGGTCGGGGTGACCACCACCACGTCCTCCCCCGCCAGGGCGGCGCTCACCGCCTCCGCCTGGTGGCTGTAGAGCGCCGGCACGCCGCGGGCGGCGAGCGCCTCGCGCAGGGCGGGATGGAGCGCCTCGGGCCAGGCGCCGTGGCGGGCGGGCTGGGCGGGCAGGATCGCCTCGTGGACGATGCGACCGGCGCAGACGGGGGAGCGGCGGAGCTCGTCGAGGGCGGCGGCGACGGGGTCGGCGGCGGGGGGCGGGACGATCGCCATGGCGCCCGGTAGCGTAGCGAACATGCGTTTGGGGCGCAACCTGTCTGACGTTCACTGTCATGAAATCGGTACCGGGAGCGTCTGGAGCTTATGGCGGGGTCAACGCAGCCCCGAGCCGAGCGTCTCGCCGGCTCCTTCCAGCGTCCCCACCCGTTGAGGGCGTCTTCGTGCGCGCCCTGACGACGTCCCTTCGATCGGGACCAAACGATCAGGCACGACCAGGAGAAAGCAACGAGAATGGCAGAAACCCGGAGAACCCGCCGCATGGTGGGGGTGGTGTCAGCGGCAGTGGCGATCGGGTTGGGGGCAGCCTTGGCCACAGGGCTGGGCATGGGAGCGCGAGCCGCCACCGGTGGCGCGGTGGTGCAGGCGGAGGGCGACGCCTACGCGGTGGGCGCCGCGGCGTCGGTGCTGGGCCGGGGACCGATCCCCGTCGGCCCGGTCTCGCCGGCGCAGGCCTACGTCCCGCCGAACGCGACGCAGAGCGCAGCCGCGTCGCTGGTCAACTGCGACAACGCGCAGCGGCCGAGCTGCGTCGACCCGCTGGTCGACTCGGTCAACGTGCTGCAGTCCAACGCCGACGCCGGCATCGCCCCGGTGACGGCGCACTGTCCCGGTGCACCGGCGGGCATCGGCGGCAACAGCGTCACCGGCGGCAGCGCGTGCGTCACCGTCGCCTCGGTGTCCGCGCTGAACACGGGGGCGGCGGCGGAGCCGACCGACCTCGTCTTCGCATCCGGAGTCACCGCGGAGTCGCAGTTCCAGGGGTGCGACTACGGCGCGGCGACCGGCAAGGTGGTGATCGCCAACCTGACCGTCGGCGGCACCACCGTCGTCGGCCCCGGCGGCCTCGACCTCACGCCCTCGCCCAACACGGTGATCCCGCTGGGCCTGGTCACGGTCATCCTCAACGAGCAGCACTACGACAACCAGGGGCACGGCTGGACCGTCAACGCCGTGCACGTCTTCACCAGCGGCGACATCGGCTCGCTGGCCAACGTCGACCTGGTCATCGGCCACGCCCACAGCGAGGACATGTGCGACACCGGCACGGTGAGCACGCCGCCCGCCAATCCCGGCGGCAGCGGACAGGCGCTGCCCACCGGCACCAAGGCCGACAGCACCAAGCATGCCAACCCCGGTGAGGTGGTCACCTACACCCTGGCCATTGCCACCAACGGCTGCGAGGTGACCTCGGTGGTCGACCAGCTGCCCAGCGGCTTCCAGTACGTCAGCGGCAGCGCGTCGGGCGACCTGGGCACCACGCCGACGGTGTCGCAATCGCCGTCGGATCCCGCCATCCAGCTGCTGGAGTGGGACAATCCGAACGGCTGGAAGGCGCCCACACTGACCGAGACGCTGCAGGCCAGGGTGCCCGCCGACGCAGTTCCCGGCGACTATGTCAACAACGTGGCGGGCGAGTCGACGCCGCAGGCGTCGAGCGGGTCGCTCACCTGCGGCTCCTTCGAGTTCTCCGACACCCTGGCCACCAACGGCCCGATCACTGCCAACAATGGCAACAACCCGGGCGTCATCGTGCCCCGTCCCATCGCCGCCGCGCCGAGCACTCCGACGCCGGCGATCGCGGTGACCCAGGCGATCACGGGCACACCCAACACCGGCGCCGCGCCGGCCACCGGCTGGGCCACGCCCGCCGGGCTGCTGGCCCTGGGCGGCACGCTGCTGCTCACCCTGCGGAGGCGCCGGCGCATCGGCTGACATCCCGCCCCTTCCGTGCCTTCTCGGGTGGCCTCGCGGCTGCCCGAGGAGGCACACTGTCGGGATGATCGACATCGAAGCGACCGCTCCGCGCGCCACCCGCCTGGCCAACGGCGTGACCCTGCTCAACGCCCCCATGCCGAGCCGCAACGTGGGCGTGATGCTCATCGTGCGCGCGGGGTCTCGCGACGAGACGCGGGAGACCGCCGGGCTGGCCCACTTCCTCGAGCACCTCTTCTTCAAGGGCACTGAGCGCCGCCCCAGCTCGATGGAGATCTCCCGCGAGGTCGACAGCCTCGGCGCGGTGACCAACGCCTACACCGACACCGAGGAGGTCGCCTACTACGCCGAGGGCCCGGCGGCCTCGCTCGACCAGCTCGCCGACATCGTCACCGACATGCTCAGCCATCCCCTCTTCGAGCCCGAGGAGGTGGAGCGCGAGCGCAACGTGGTGCTGCAGGAGCTGGCCGCGCGGCTGCTGCGGCCGACCGGCTGGATCGGCGACCGCATCCTCGGCGTCGCCTTCGGCGGCGACCAGCCGATGTCGTGGTCGGCGGCGGGATATCCGTCGGTGGTCGCGCAGGTGCGGCGCGACGACATCGTCGAGTACCACCGCTCCTTCTACGCGCCGGAGTCGATGGCGCTGGTGGTCGCCGGCGGCGCCCAGATCAGCGAGGAGCGGGCCATGGAGCTGCTCCGCGACGTGCCGACTGCGGAGCCGCGTCCCCGCGTGCCCGCGCAGTGGGGCCAGGGTGATCGCTACGTCGCCAACGTGCGGCCGATGAGCGCCGACGAGGAGCAGCAGGTCGACCTGCTCCTCGCCTACCCCGGCCTGCCCGCGCGCGACCCCGATCGCACCGTGCTGTCGGTGATGACCCACGTGCTCGGCGTGGGCATGTCGTCGCGGCTGTTCCACACCGTGCGCGAACGCGAGGGGCTCGCCTACCGCATCGGCGCCGGCCACGAACCCTTCGACGACGCCGGGCTCTTCAGCATCTCCACCGCGACCCGTCCCGACGACGCACCACGCGCCGTGGAATTGTCGACGCGCGAGTTCCGGCGCATGGCGGCGGAGCCGGTGCCCGAGGACGAGCTGCAGGCGGCCAAGGCGTCGATGGTGGGACGCATGCTGCGCGGCACCGAGACGGCGGGCGCGTCGTCGCACTGGTACGCGTCGCGCTGGCGCTCCGGACTGCCAATGGAGACGCCGGACCAGCGCGCTGCGGCGGTCTCCGCGGTCACCGCCGAGGAGGTGCAGCGCGTCGCCCAGCGCGTGGTCGACGGCATCGAGCAGGTGCGGCTCGCCTTCGTCGGGCCGCGCGACCAGGGTGAGGAGCTGCTCGCCGCCGCCACGGTGTGACCTGTTGCTGCCGTCGCTGGCAGCAACTCAGACGTCGAGGCGGCCGGTGGTCTTGGCCAGGCGGATGACGTCGCGGACGTCCTGCCGCTCCGGCGCGATCATGGCGATCTTGCGGTACACCCCGATGGCTCCCTCGTCGTCGCCGCGCGAGCGCATCAGGTCGGCGATGCGCTCCAGGTAGCCGACCGCCAGGTCGATCTCCTGCTCGTTGAGGCAGACGTCGGAGAGGCGCCACAGCGGCGTCTCGTAGAGCGGGTCGGCGCGCCAGGCGGCGAGGTAGCAGTTGGTCGCCGAGCGGCTCTGGCCGAGGGCGCGGCAGCGGTCGCCGGCGTCGAGGGCGAGGTCGGCGATCTCGCGGCCGCCCAGCTCCTGGGCGAGGCGCTGCAGCAGTGCAGCGGCCTCGGAGCCGCGCTTCTTGCGCAGGTGCTCGTCGAGCTGGCGGCGGGCCGAGGGCAGGTCGGGCAGGGTCTCGTCCTGGCGGCGCTTCTTGCGGCCGCGGCCCTCGTCGGGGACGGCGGCGGCCTGGAAGGCGGCGCGGGCGGCCTCCTCGCGGCGCTTCTGGGCCATGCGCTCGGCGAGGAGCTGGGCGCGCGGCGACTGGCGGACCCGCCAGACGCCCGCCTCGTCGACCTCGCCGGCGGCGTGGTCCTCGGCGGCGTGGGCCCCGGCGGCCGCGTGGTGGCTGGGGGCCGGGGCCGCCGGCTGGGGCGCGTGGGCAGCGGGCGGGGCGCTGCTCACCTGCGGGGGCAGGTTCACCGGCGGGATGGCGCTGGTGAAGGGGTTCTCGGGGCCGTCCGCGGGGGGACGGGGCAGCGATTCCTGCTCGGCGAGGGCGGCGTCGAGGGCGCCGGGGTCGGTGAGGTGGAAGCCCTCGCGCGGCGCGATGGGGAAGGGCGCGGCGGCGGGAGCGGGCGGCGCCAGGTCCCAGGCCGCGAC
>CAZCJX010000140.1:0-6798 GCA_964499205.1 uncultured Actinomycetes bacterium
GTCACCTTCGGCAAGATGGTCGGCAACGTCAAGCAGGGGATCGCCGTCGCCGCGGCGATGGCGGTGGTGCTGCTCGGGGTCGGCTCGGTGATGATGCAGCAGGAGCAGGCGGGCAACCCGGCTCTGGCCGCGGCGGGCGTCACCCAGGCGAGCACCGCCCAGCAGAGCGGCGGCAACATGGAGGGCAAGTCGGTCCGCTTCGGGCCGATCTACAGCGGGCTGTTCGCCGACACCACGACCTCGACCAGCACCGGCTCGGTGGACGCCTCGCACGACAGCCTCACCCCGCTCGGCGGCATGGGCGCGATGGTCAACATCCAGCTGGGCGAGATCACCCCGGGCGGCGTCGGCTCGGGCATGTACGGGATGCTCGTCTTCGCCATCCTCGCCGTGTTCATCGCCGGCCTGATGGTCGGACGCACCCCGGAATACCTGGGCAAGAAGATCGAGGCGCGCGACGTCAAGCTCGCCGCCCTGGCCATTCTCATCCTGCCGGCCAGCATCCTCGGCTTCACCGCGGTGTCCGTGCTCGCCGGCGCCGGCAAGGCCGGTCCGCTCAACCCCGGCGCGCACGGCTTCAGCGAGATCCTCTACGCCTTCTCGTCGACCACCGGCAACAACGGCAGCGCCTTCGCGGGGTTGAGCGGGAACACGCTGTACTACAACACCACCCTGGCCGCGGCGATGTGGCTGGGACGGTTCATCTTCCTCATCCCGGTGCTGGCGCTGGCGGGATCGCTGGTGCGCAAGAAGGTGGTTCCTGCCAGCAGCGGCACATTCCCGACCGACACGCCGCTGTTCACGGGCCTGCTCATCGGGGTGATCGTCATCGTCGGTGCGCTGACCTTCTTCCCCGCGCTCACCCTCGGCCCCGTCCTCGAGCAGCTCCAGCTCGCCGCCGGACACCTCGCCCACTGACCCCCAGGACCATGGAACGCGAAACCAAGAGCCGCACCCGCCCCGTCACCGGGCTGCTCGACCGGCAGCTCCTCGTCCCCGCGATCGTCGACGCCGTGCGCAAGCTCGATCCCCGCTGGCAGGTGCGCAACCCGGTGATGTTCGTCGTCGAGATCGGCGCGGTGATCACCAGCTGGTACGCGCTCGCCGACCTCTTCGGCCAGGGCGACGGCAACCGGGGATTCGTCGGGCAGGTGGCGCTCTGGCTGTGGTTCACCGTGCTCTTCGCCAACTTCGCCGAGGCCGCCGCCGAGGGTCGCGGCAAGGCGCAGGCCAACGCCCTGCGGCGGACGCGCACCGAGACGGTGGCCCGCCGGCTGGTGGACGGGCGCGAGGAGCGCCGCCCCGCCACCGACCTGCGCCGCGGCGACATCGTGGTCTGCGAGGCGGGGGACGTCATCCCCAGCGACGGCACCATCGTCGAGGGCATCGCCTCGGTCGACGAGTCGGCGATCACCGGGGAGTCCGCGCCGGTCATCCGCGAGGCCGGTGGCGACCGCAGCGCGGTCACCGGCGGCACCAAGGTGCTCAGCGACCGCATCGTCGTGGAGATCACCCAGAACCCCGGCGAGACCTTCCTGGACCGCATCATCGGACTGGTCGAGAGCGCGTCGCGCAAGAAGACACCCAACGAGATCGCCCTCAACATCCTCCTGGCAGGCCTCACCATCATCTTCGTCTTCGCGGTGGTGACGCTGCAGCCGTTCGCCACCTACGCCGGCACGTCGGTCACGGTGACGGTGCTCATCGCCCTGCTGGTGTGCCTGATCCCCACCACCATCGGCGGCCTGCTCAGCGCCATCGGCATCGCCGGCATCGACCGGCTGATGCAGCGCAACGTGCTGGCCATGTCGGGCCGCGCCGTGGAGGCGGCGGGCGACGTCGACACCCTGCTCCTCGACAAGACCGGCACCATCACCCACGGCAACCGCCAGGCCACCGAGTTCGTCCCCGCGCCCGGCATGGACATGCAGCGCCTGGTCACCTCGGCGGAGCTGGCCAGCCTCAGCGACGAGACCCCCGAGGGCCGCTCCATCGTCGCCCTGGCCCGCCGCTACGGCGACCACCGCGGCGACGTCGCCATGGCGGACCTCACGTTCGTGCCGTTCTCGGCATATACACGCATGAGCGGGGTGGACGTGGACGGAGGGCGGCAGATCCGCAAGGGCGCCGGCGACGCCATCGCCGCCTGGTGCGGCCTCAGCGCCCTCCCCGAGCCGGTGGCGCACACCGTCGAGGACATCGCCCGCTCCGGCGGCACGCCGCTGGTGGTCGCCGAGAACCGCAGCGTGCTGGGGTCGATCCACCTCAAGGACATCGTCAAGGTGGGCATCCGCGAGCGCTTCGACGACCTGCGCCGCATGGGCCTGCGCACGGTGATGATCACCGGCGACAACCCGCTCACCGCCGCCGCCATCGCCCGCGAGGCCGGCGTCGACGACTTCCTCGCCGAGGCCACCCCGGAGGCCAAGCTGGCGCTGATCCGGCGCGAGCAGGACGCCGGCAAGCTGGTCGCCATGACCGGCGACGGCACCAACGACGCGCCCGCCCTGGCCCAGGCCGACGTCGGCGTCGCCATGCAGAGCGGCACCCAGGCGGCCAAGGAGGCGGGCAACCTGGTCGACCTCGACAGCAACCCCACCAAGCTGATCGAGATCGTGGAGACGGGCAAGCAGATGCTGATGACCCGCGGGGCGCTGACCACCTTCAGCATCGCCAACGACGTGGCCAAGTACTTCGCCATCATCCCGGCGATGTTCGTGGCCGCGTTCCCCGAGCTGGGTGCGCTCAACATCATGCGGCTGCACAACGCGAGCAGTGCCGTGCTCAGCGCGGTGATCTTCAACGCGCTGATCATCGTCGCCCTGATCCCGCTCGCTCTGCGCGGGGTGCGCTACCGGCCCATCGGCGCCGCCGCCATCCTGCGCCGCAACCTGCTCATCTACGGGCTCGGCGGCATCGTCATCCCCTTCATCGGCATCAAGCTGGTCGACGTCGTGATCGTCGCCCTGCACCTGGTCTGAGGCTGTCCGACATGCTGCGCAACCTTCCCCGCGAGGCGCTGATCGCACTGCGCTTCACCCTGGTGCTGGCCGTCATCACCGGGCTGCTCTACCCGCTGGCGATGACCGGCATCGCGCAGGGCCTGTTCCACGGCAACGCCAACGGCAGCCTGGTCAGCGATGCCAAGGGGACGGTGATCGGCTCGTCGCAGATCGGCCAGTGCTTCTACAGGACCACCACGGCCAAGGACGGCACCACCGTCTACGCCACCACCAAGGACGACCAGGGCAACACCGTCTTCGCCGTCGACCCGCGCTGGTTCCAGGGCCGTCCCTCGTTCACCACCGACAGTGCCGGCAACCCGTCGCCCTGCAACGCCGCCAGCTCCACCGGCAGCAACCTCGCGCCGAGCAACGCGGCGCTGATCTCGCGGGTCAGGGGGTACACGGACTACCTGCACAGCCTGGGCGTAGCGAAGAACCCGGACGGCAGCAACGCGCCGATGCCCGTCGACCTGGTGACCGGCGACTTCACCGGCTTCGATCCGGACATCAGCGAGGCCGCCGCGCTGGCCCAGGTCGACATGGTGGCCACGGCGCGCGGCATGAATCCCACGGCGGTGCGCCAGCTGGTCGAGCAGCACGTCGACGGCCGGGTCCTCGGCATCTTCGGCGAGCCGCACGTCAACGTGCTCGCCCTCAACATGGCGCTGAACCATGCAGCAAGCGGCTAGCTCGGCGACGCAGCCACAGCCACAGCCACGGGGTTCCCCGGCGCCAGCCCGCCGGGGGACCCTTCGCGTCTACCTCGGCTCCGCGCCCGGCTCGGGGAAGACCTTCGCCATGCTGCGCGAGGGACAGGCGCGGCGCCGCCAGGGCGAGGACGTGGTGGTCGGCTACGTGGAGACCTACGGCCGTCCCCGCACCGTCGAAGCCGTCGACAGCCTGGAGGTGACCCCGCGCCTGCGCGTGCCCTATCGCGGCACCACGCTGGAGGAGATGGACCTCGACGCGCTGCTGGCGCGCCGTCCCCACGTGGCGCTGGTCGACGAGCTGGCCCACACCAACGCGCCGGGGGTGCGCAACCCCAAGCGCTGGCAGGACGTCGAGGAGCTGCGCGACGCCGGCATCGACGTCGTCACCACCGTCAACGTGCAGCACGTCGAGAGCGTCAAGGACCTGGTCGAGAGCATCACCGGCATCCCCGTGCGCGAGACGGTTCCCGACCGCGTGCTCGACGGCGCCGACGAGATCCAGTTCATCGACATCGCGCCCGAGGCGCTGCGCAAGCGGATGCGCCACGGCAACATCTACGCGCCCGACAAGGTCGACACCGCGCTGCGCAACTTCTTCCGGCCCGGCAACCTCGGCGCGCTGCGCGAGATCGCCCTGCGCCTGGTGGCGGACCGGATGGACAGCGCCAGCGGCGCCGTCCGGCCCGCGCCCGAGGACGTGCTGGTGGCCGTGTCCGGTGGCGGCAGCTCGGAGGCGCTGATCCGCCGCGGCGCCCGGCTGGCGCGGCGCACCGACGGGCTCTGTTCGGTGATCATCGTGCGCGGTCCGCGCCATGGCGCCTCCGACGCGGACGTGGCGCGCCTCGCCGCCGTCGCCGCGCAGGTCGGCGCCCACTTCGTCGAGAGCCCGGGTCCCGACGCGGTGCGCGCCATCGTCGACATGGCCCGCCGGCTGCTGGTGCACCACGTGGTCATCGGCGAGTCGCCGCCGCCGGCGCTGCTGGGGCTGTGGCGGGCCACCCTGGCGGAACGGGTCATCGACGCACTGCCCGGGGTGGACGTGCACGTGCTGGCGCGCTTCGCACCGTCGCCGCCGCACCCGGCGTCCGGCGAGCAGGGACGCCCCACCGCCGACGACCTGCTGCGCCGCTTCGCCCCGGCGCATCGCCGCCGCGGCACGCTGCGCATCTACCTCGGCTACGCGCGCGGCTGCGGCACCACCACGGCGATGCTCGACGAGGCGCGCCGCCGGGCCGCGCGCGGCACCGACGTGGTCGTCGCCACCCTGCAGACCCACGGACGTCCGGGCTGCGAGGCCAGCGCCGAGGGGTTGGAGGTGGTCGGTGGCCGCTCGGGTGCGGCGGCGGCCGGCAGGCTCGACCTCGACGCCCTGCTGGCGCGCAACCCGCAGGTGGTCTGCATCGACGACCTGGCCCGCGTCGACGCCGGCGGCCGCTCCATCGAGGAGGTGCTGGGCGCGCTGGTCGACGCCGGGATCACGGTGGTGGCCACCCTCCACCTCACCGACCTGGCCAGCACGGTGGCGGCGATGGGACCGCTGCTCGGCTTCGACGGCAGCCATCCCCGCGTCGACGACACAGTTCTGGACATGGCTGACGAGATCGAGCTGGTCGACGTCACCCCCGCGGTGCTCGTCGACCGCCTGCGCCGCGGCGACATCGACCCGCCGGCGCGCGTCGCCCGCGCGTTGCAGACCGAGTTCCGCCCCCAGGTGCTCGATGCGCTGCGCGAGATGGCCTTCCGGGTCATCGCCCAGCACACCGACGATCGGCTGCTCGCCTACATGCGCGAGCGCGGCATCGCCCAGCCTTGGGAGGTCCGCCCGCGGGTGCTCGCGTGCGTGCCGCCGCGGCCGGGGATGGAGCGGGTCATCCGCGTCGCCGCCGCCCTCGCCGACCGCGTCGACGGCGACTTCACCGCGGCCACCGTGCGCACCCGCTCACGGTCGGGGGAGGAGAAGCAGGTGCTCGGCGGCTATGCGGCGCTGGCCCATCAGCTGGGCGGCGAGCTGGTCACCCTGCACGGGCCGTCGGTGGCGGCCGCACTGGCTGCCTACGCGCGCCAGGCTTTGGTCACCGAGATGGTGGTGAGCCGCGGCCGGCGGTCGCGACCCTGGCGGCGCAGCGCCCTGCGCGACCTGATCCGGCTCGCCAAGGACGTCGACGTGCACGTCATCGCCGCCACCTGACCGGTCAGCGCAGGTGGTCGCGCAGCCAGGCGATGGCCAGAGTGTTGGCGCGGACCAGGTCGGCGCCGGCGAAGTTGTGCATGGCGCCGGGGAAGCTGACCAACCGCGCGGTGGCGCCGGCGTTCTGCAGCGCCTGCACGGTGGCCGCGGTCCAGTTGGCGGGGATCTGCTCGTCGGCGGTGCCCTGCATCACCAGCGCCGGCGGAGTGTCGTGGGTGAACCACGGGCGCGGTGACATCAGCGCGTAGGCGCCGGGATCGATGTCGGGGCCGGGAAGGCCGCCGTTGCTCGAGGCGCTGTGCACCCACCATTTGCGCGCGTTGTCGGCCATGTCGCTGCTGACGGGTGCGTAGAGCGCGGCGGCCCGCACCCTGACGTCGGCGGCCATGAGGATCTCGGCCACGCCACCGCCGTTGCTGTGTCCGGCGACGGCGACGCGGGTGGTGTCGGCCTGGGGGAGGGAGGGCAGCGCGCTGATGAGGTCGATGTCGCTGGCCGCCTCGGCGACGATGGCGGGCACGCCGGGGAGGCCCGGGCCGGAGCCGGAGTAGCCGGGGTAGTTGGGGGAGAGGGTGAGGAAGCCGGCTGCGGCCATGGGGTCGGCGTACTTCGACGAGTCCTGGCCGACGTAGTACTGGTTCGCCGGGACGTAGCCGTGGTTGACGATCACCACGGGGAAGGGCCCGCTGCCGTCGGGGATGTCGAGCACGCCGGTCATCGTGGCGTCGCCGCTACTCCAGGTGACGGCGCGCTTGGTGTAGTTGGCGGCGCGGGCGATCACCGCGCCCGGGGTGATGCTGCCGCCGGTGTGCGGGCGGGTGCGGAGGGCGGCGATGGCGTAGGGCGGCGGGGGCGCGGGCGTCGCCGTGGCCGGTGGCTTCGCCGTCGGGCTCGC
>CAZCJX010000141.1:0-2854 GCA_964499205.1 uncultured Actinomycetes bacterium
CCGGCTTGGGCACGTCGTCGAGCTGGATCTGGCCGACGTCCTGGAAGGTGACTGCGCGCATCGAGACCTCTCCTCCGCACCGTGGGGCAGCGGTGTCCGGGCCGGCCCGGCGTCGGCCGCGAAATTGACACCGGCGTCGAACTCTAGCAGCCGCGTCAGGCGGGGGCGACGGGACGCAGCACGTCGGCCAGCGAGTCCAGTTGGTCACGCGTCCCCATCGCCACCACCAGGTCCTGCGGGCTGAGGCGGTGGCCGTCCTCGGGGGCCACGCTGAGCGCCCCCCGCGGCGAGCGCACCGCCAGCAGGGTGGCCCCGGAGCGGCGCAGCGCCGCGGCATCGAGGTCACCGGCGCCCTCCGGCACCACCAGCTCCTCGATGGCCATCCGCCCGCCCTCGGCGAGGACGATGTCGATGGTGTCGACCACCGCCGGCTGCAACGCCAGCGAGGCCATGCGGTAGCCGCTCAGCGTGTACGGACTGACCACCCGGTCGGCACCGGCGCGGCGCAGCTTGGCCAGCGAATCGGGGTACGAGGAGCGGGCCACGATGAAGAGCTCGGGCTTGATGGAGCGCGCGGTGAGCACGATGTAGACGTTGCGCTCGTCGCTGTCGACCGCGCTGACCAGCGCGCGCGCCCGCTCGATGCCGGCGCGCAGCAGCACCTCGTCGTTGGCGGCGTCGCCCTCGACGTGCAGCCGGCGGTCGCGCTGCACCTCGCCCAGCGGGGTGGGATTCATCTCCACCACCACGTAGGGATGGCGACCCTGCTCCAGCTCGATCACCACCTGCTTGCCGGTACGACCGTAGCCGCAGACGATGACGTGGTCGCGAAGCTTCTCCAGGGCGTCCTGCATGCGCCGGTACCTCCGGTAGTCCTGCCAGCGTCCACTGCCCAGCACCTCGACGAGGACGCCGAATGTATAGAGGAATCCCGCCACCCCGAACACGATCAGGCTGATGGTGAAGATCTCGCCGTGGGTGTCGAGGGGATGCACCTCGTCGTAGCCGACGGTGGTGATGCTGATCACCGTCATGAACACCGCGTCGACGAAGCTCCAGTGCTCGATGAGCATGGAGCCCGCGGTGCCGTAGACGAGGACCACCGCGAGGACCACCAGCGGCCGGGCGAACAGGGCGAAGGGGTGGCGGCGCATGCCGCGGTCCCGGATCAGCGCTCCGCCTCGCCCTCGGCGGCGCGACGCTGGGCGATGCGATCGCGCAGCCGCTCCTCGAGGTCGCCGCTGCGCTCGTCGTCGCGCGTCAGCCAGAACGGCTTGTCCCCGCCGGCGGCGGCCTGCGCCTCGACCCGGTCCTGGGCCGCCAGGTACTCGCGCAGCGCCGACTCCACGGCGCCGGCGAGCGGCGCGCCGCCCGCGGTGAGCCGCTCGGCGATCTCCGCCGGCACCACCACGGTCGTCGCCGCCTGCTCCGGGGGCGCGGCGGGCGCCCGACCCATCAGCCGGGCCAGCCAGGACATGGCAGAAGTGTAGACGGGCTGCGGCGCCCGCAACGGCTGTTCGCCGGAGCCTGCGCACCCGGCCTGCCATTCCGCGGTACTACGCTACGACGATGGCATCGACCAAGACGGCCACGGCTGCTGCGGGCGCGCCGTCGCGCCTGCCCTGGACCGGCGACGACGAGGCCGACCGCCTCATCGCCGCGGATCCCAACGCGCTGCTGATCGGCTTCATGCTCGACCAGCAGGTGACGGTGCAGAAGGCGTTCTCGGGTCCCCTGGTGATCCGCCGGCGCCTGGGCACGCTCGATCCCGGGAAGCTGTCGCGGATGGACCCGCAGCGGATGCGCGACGCCTTCGCCACCCCGCCCGCGGTGCACCGCTTCCCGGCGGCGATGGCCGACCGGGTGCGCAGCCTCTGCACCATGCTCACCGCCGAATACGGCGGCGACGCCTCGCGCATCTGGAGCGAGGCGGCCGACGCCAAGGACCTGGTGGCGCGCATCAGCAGGCTGCCCGGGATCGGGCCGATGAAGGCCAAAACCATCCTGGCGCTGCTGACCACGCAGTACGGCGTGCGCCCGGCGGGATGGGAGAAGGTGGTGCCGGCGCATCCCACCCTGGGCCAGGTCACCACGCCGGAGGAGCTGGCCGCCTACCAGGCCCAGAAGCGCGCCCACAAGGCGCAGATGCGTGCGGAGGGAAAGCGCGCATGACCCAGCAGGGAGCTTCGCAGCTGATCAGCGTCTTCGAGGACGGCGACGCGCGCGTGGTCAAGATCGGCCCCATGGGGCCGTACGGCAACAACGCCTACATCGTGCGCGACCTCTCGCGCGGCGAGTCGTTGCTGGTCGACATGCCGCTCGACACCTCGCCGCTGCTGGAGGCCATCGCCGCCGACGGCAACGTGCGCCAGGTGCTGGCCACCCACTGGCATCCCGACCACTGGTTCAGCTACGACGCGGTGCGCGAGGCGACGGGTGCGCCGGTGCTGGTCGGCGATCGCGAGATCAACATCGAGGAGGAGCGCATCGACCGCCGCGTCGCCGACAACGAGGAGGTGAAGGTCGGCTCGCTGCGCTGCACCATCCTGCACACCCCCGGGCACACGCCGGGCAGCGTCTGCCTGCGCATCGGCCGCGCCCTGATCTCCGGCGACACGCTGTTCGACGGCGGCCCCGGCAAGACCTCCGCCGCCGGCGACCTGGAGACGATCATCGCCTCGATCACCTCGCGGCTGCACCCGCTGTCCGAGGACACCGTGGTGATGCCGGGGCACGGCGCCAACACCACCATCGGTGAGAGCCGGGCGCAGTACGCGGAGTACGTCAAGCACCCGCACCGCGGCGGCTACTTCGGCGACGTCGAGTGGCTGAAGGGCGGCGCGTCGGGATAGGC
>CAZCJX010000141.1:2954-6712 GCA_964499205.1 uncultured Actinomycetes bacterium
GATCGCCACCCACCACAGGGCGTGCAGCGCCGCGCCGGCGCCGAACAGGATGGCGATCAGCAACAGGAACAGAACCAGAGCAACCACGGGTTTTGAACCTCCCTGTATGCGTCTACGGATGTCTCGGGCGGAGCACTGGGGACTGCCTTCAGTGCGCCAGCAGGGTGATCAGTGAGATGACGGCCAGCCAGACGCCGAACGCCGTGACGGCGGCCAAACCGGCCCATTCACGCATCGCATGGCGGCGGCGCCGCCGGCGAAGCTCGGCACGCCTGGCATCGAGACTGATGACCGCCGATGCGGGATCGTCCATGGGCCGAGAGAGGACCATAGAGAGCGTCACCTCCTTGTCGTGACCCCACCCACGACCGAACGGCTAGCCCGGGTGTCCGCCGCGGCGCCCCTAGCCAGGACCACCGTGGCCTTTCGTGTGTGGTTCGAATGGTAAAGAAGCAACACTAGCGCTGTCAACTTTTGCGCTAGCCGAGCCTCCCCAGCAGCGCGATCATCAAGTGCCACTTGACACTTCATGCCGGCCCTGGGACGATCCGCGCTCGTGAGCGCCTACCCCCATCGCATGCGGGACCTGGTCCGCCTCACCGGCACGCCCGCGCCGACCATCCACTTCTACCTGCAGCAGGGCCTCCTGCCGGCGCCGCGCAAGACCGCGGGCAACCAGGCGCTCTACGCCGAGGAGACGGTGGAGCGGGTGCTCTGGATCCGCTCCCTGCAGGCCGAGCTGCGCCTCCCCCTGCGCAGCATCCGCTGGGTGCTGGAGCGGCACGGCGAGCTGCCGATCACCGAGATCCGCGCCCTCACCGCCCTGGGCAGCCTGCTCGAGGAGCCCGACCCGGTGGCCACCGCCGAGGAGCTTGCCGCGGTGGGTGGCGACGCCGATCCCGCCGACGTCGAGGGCCTGCGCCGCCTCGGCCTGATCACCCCGGAGGGGCCGCTGTCGAGCTCCGACCTGCGCCTGCTGGAGCTGACCACGGCGATGCGCCGGGCCGGCTTCACCGACGAGGCGGGCTTCTCCATCGAGAACATGGCCCTCTACCGCGACGCGGTGGAGCACCTGGTGCAGGAGGAGCTGGCCCGGATCATCGAGCCGGTGCTCACCCGCCACGACCCCGCCACCCTGCGCGACCTGGTCCGCCGCGGCTTCCCGCTGACCAACCAGGTCCTCGCCCTGCTCCATCACAAGGCCGTGCAGACCGAGCTCCAGCGCTGGCTGGAGCTGCCCGAGAACACCTCGACCGACCGCGCCACCGCGTGACCCGTCGCCACCCTCAGTTGGAGATTCCGGAATGAGCACCAGGAAGTACGCCCTCCCTGTGGAGCAGACCCGCTGGTTCCTGCCAAGTGGGGGAGAAACGGTCTTCACCTGGGAGTACGACGAGGGCCGCGACAAGCTGCTCAACCTCTACGAGAAGGGCAAGCAGCGGCAGTGGAACACCAACGAGCGCATCGACTGGTCGCACGACCTCAACCCCGACAACCCGCTGGGCGGCCCCGACGCCTATGTCCCCATCTACGGCTCGGAGTCGTGGGAGAAGCTGGACGACCGCGGCCGCGCCGAGCTGCGCCGGCACATGGTGGCCTGGCAGTTCTCCCAGTTCCTGCACGGCGAGCAGGGTGCGCTGATCTGCACCGCCAAGATCGTCAACACCGTGCCCGACCTGGACAGCAAGTTCTACGCGGCCACCCAGGTGATGGACGAGGCGCGCCACGTCGAGACGTACTCCAAGTTCCTCCACGACAAGGTGGGCCTGGCCTACCCCATCAACAAGAACCTGGAAGCGCTGCTCAACGACACCATCGCCGACTCGCGCTGGGACTTCACCTACCTGGGCATGCAGATCCTCATCGAGGGCCTGGCCCTGGCCGCCTTCGGCCTGATCCGCGACCTCACCGAGGACCCGCTGGCCCGCGCCGTGGTCGCCTACGTGATGGAGGACGAGGCGCGCCACGTCGCCTTCGGTCGCCTCGCCCTGCGCGACTTCTACCCGCAGCTGACCCAGAAGGAGCGCGACGAGCGCGAGGAGTTCGCGGTGCAGGCCTGCTACCTGATGCGCGACCGCTTCCTCGCCGAGGAGGTCTGGCAGAACCTCGGCCTCGACCTCGACGAGTGCCTCTCCTTCGTGCGCGACTCCGAGACCCAGATCATGTTCCGCAGCCTGCTCTTCACCCGCATCGCGCCGACTCTCAAGGACATCGGCCTCTTCGGGCCGAAGATCCAGAATGCCTTCGCCGACATGGGCGTTCTCGGCTACACCACGGTGGACGTCGAGAAGCTGATGGCCGAGGACGAGAGCATGGCGGCGCAGATCGACGCCGATCGGGCGGCGCAGGTGCAGAGCACCATCGAAGCCGGCAGCGCCGCGTAGGCGCGGTCGATGGACCTGACCCTCTCCCCCGCGGAGGAGCGATTCCGCGACGAGCTGCGTGCCTGGCTGCACGACAACCATCCCGGCCCCGACCCGCAGGGCGCCGACGCGGTCTTCGAGCATCGCCGCCAGTGGCAGCGCACCATGCACCGCGCCGGCTGGATCGGCATCGCCTGGCCCAAGGAGTACGGCGGCCGCGGCGCGACGCTGATGGAGCAGGCCATCTTCGACGAGGAGATGGCCCGCGCCCGGGCGCCGCAGCCGGTCAACGGGCTGGGGCTGCTGATGGGCGGACCGGTGGTGATCCACCACGGCACCGACGAGCAGAAGCGCCGCTTCCTGACGCCGATCCTCAACGCGGACGAGATCTGGTGCCAGGGCTTCAGCGAGCCCGACGCCGGTTCCGACCTGCCGGCGCTGAAGACGCGCGCGGTCAGGGTCGAGGGCGGCTGGTCGGTGACCGGGCAGAAGGTGTGGACGTCGCTGGCCCACAAGTCGGACTGGTGCATGCTGCTGGCGCGCACCGACCCCGAGGCGAATCGCTACGCCGGCCTCACCTTCTTCATCTGCGACATGAAGCAGAAGGGCGTCGAGGTGCGGCCGCTGCGCCAGATCACCGGGCACGCCGAGTTCAACGAGGTGTTCTTCACCGACGCCTTCGTGCCCGACGAGAACGTCATCGCCGGCGCCGGCCGCGGCTGGGAGGTGGCCATCACCACCCTGATGAACGAGCGCAGCGGCCTGGCCACCGCCTTCGGTGTGCAGCTGCTCATCTCGCTCGGCGAGCTGGCCCAGCTGATCCGCGACTCCGGGCGCGACAGCGATCCCGCGGTGGTGGAGCGGTTCGGCCGCCTGCGCGTCGAGGCGGAGACGTTGCGGCTCAACGGGTTGCGCGGCTTGAGCCGGGTCATCGAGACCGGCGTGCCAGGTCCCGAGGGGGCGCTGGCCAAGTGGCAGGTGGCCGAGCTGAACCAGCAGATGACCGAGATGGCCATGGAGGTGCGCGGCCTCGACGCACCGCTCACCGACTCGGCGTGGACCTATCGCTTCCTGCGCGCCCGGGCCAACTCCATCGAGGGCGGCACCACCGAGATCCTGCAGAACATCCTCGCCGAGCGCGTCCTCGGCCTGCCCCGCTCACGGTGACACGCTGATGCGCTTCGACTTCTCGGACGAGCAGAAGGTGATCAAGCAGACGGCGCGCGACATGCTGGCGCGCCGCTTCCCGTCGAGCACGGTGCGCGCGCTGAGCGAGCGCAACGACTACGACCCGGCCCACTGGAGCGAGATGGTGACCCTGGGCTGGCCGGGCCTCTCCGTCGAGGAGCGCCACGGCGGCATGGGGATGGGCACCGTCGGGCTGGTGGTGCTGCT
>CAZCJX010000142.1:0-6657 GCA_964499205.1 uncultured Actinomycetes bacterium
CACCGAGATCGACAAGGACACCGTCGCGTACCACTTCCACGAGCCGCTCGGCGTGGTGGGACAGATCATCCCGTTCAACTTCCCGCTGCTGATGGCGGCGTGGAAGATGGCGCCGGCGCTGGCCGCGGGCAACTGCGTGGTGCTCAAGCCGGCGTCGCCGACGCCGTGGTCGATCCTCAAGCTCGCCGAGCTGGTGCAGGACATTCTGCCGCCCGGCGTTCTCAACATCGTCAACGGTCCCGGCGCGGAGATCGGCAAGGCGCTGGCCTCCAACCCGCGCATCGCCAAGGTGGCCTTCACCGGCGAGACGGTGACGGGCCGGCTGATCATGCAGTACGCGGCGCAGAACATCATCCCGGTGACCCTGGAGCTGGGCGGCAAGTCGCCCAACATCTTCTTCGCCGACGTCATGGCCGAGGACGACGACTTCCTCGACAAGGCCGTCGAGGGACTGGTGCTGTACGCCTTCAACAAGGGCGAGGTCTGCACCTGCCCGTCGCGCGCGCTGATCCAGGAGTCGATCTACGAGCGCTTCATGGAGCGCTGCCTGGAGCGGATCCGCGCCATCAAGCAGGGCAACCCGCTGGACACGGCCACGATGATCGGCGCCCAGGTGTCGCCGCAGCAGATGGACAAGATCGCATCGTACGTGGACATCGGTCTGCGCGAGGGCGCCGAATGCCTGATCGGCGGCAACCGCGCGGAGGTCGACGGCGACCTCGCCGGCGGCTACTACTTCCAGCCCACCGTCCTCAAGGGGCACAACGCGATGCGGGTGTTCCAGGAGGAGATCTTCGGGCCGGTGCTGGCGGTGACCACCTTCAAGGACGAGGCGGAGGCGCTCGCCATCGCCAACGACACGCTGTACGGCCTGGGGGCGGGCGTGTGGACGCGCGACGGCAACCGTGCGTTCCGCATGGGCCGGGCCATCAAGGCGGGCCGCGTCTGGACCAACTGCTACCACCTCTACCCCGCCGGCGCCGCGTTCGGGGGCTACAAGATCTCCGGTGTGGGCCGCGAGAACCATCGTATGATGCTCGACCACTACTCGCAGGTGAAGAACCTGCTGGTCAGCTACAGCAGCAAGCCGCTGGGTTTCTTCTAGGCCATCGCGGGGTCGCGGCAGGCCCACCATCCCCTCGTGACCGTCTGGTAACCGCTCTCTGAGGCTGCGCGGGCGAGCATCCATCCGTCGTGACCCTGGCGTCGCTCCTGCAGCGTTCCTGCCCACCTCCGGCGGTCATCTCCCCCACCAGCCAGCGCCGCCTGCGAAACCGCAGGCGGACGCTGACCGGCTGGCTGTGCCTGGCCCTGCTCTACCTGCTGGCTCTCCTCGTCTGGGGCGGCGGCCACTTCGTCCGGCAACCGACGGTGACGCACGCGATGGTCAGCCGGGTGTATGCGCCGAACACCATCGAGCCGCCGCGACTGCCGTACGGCGTTCGCGCCAGCGATGGCCAGTACTACTACTTCAGCAGCGATCCCCAGCTGGCTCCCGGTGACGCCCTCACCATCACCCACGACTCCTCCGGCAGGCTGCTCTCCATCGCCTGCCATGGCCAGCTGGTCACCGCCGGCGCACCGTCCACCTTCCCGGCGGTGGCGAGCGAGATCGTCGGCGCCGCGCTGATCGCGCTGATGATCGCCACCACGTCGCTGGCGGGAGCGGGCATGTGGATGCGTGAACGCCAGGTGCGCGCCGACCTCGCGTCCGACCTGCAAACGCGAGATGTCGTGCTCCAGCCGGTGCGGCTGCGCGCGGCGTGGTTGACCGGAACCGGCGCGGTGGTGCCGTTCTTCAGCCGGATGCTGCGTGGCCGCGATGCCGCCGGTGGCGGCCGGGTCGACCTGGCGGTGCGCGTGGCGGACGTCCCGCTGCTCAACGAGCTGATCGCCGCCGGCGGGCCCCTGCGCGTGAGCTGCCATCCCCACACCGGCCTGGTGGTCGAGGCGGAGACGCGCGGTGGCCGGCGATTGGTGTCCACCCCGCCGGCGGACGCCGACCTCGGTTCGACGTTCAGCGGGCGAGCGCAGTGGTGGCTGCTGCGCCAGGTGCGCCGCATGGGACCGGGAGAGGCGAGCTGGCCGGCATGTTCGCTGCTCTCCTGGCGGTGATGGCCAGGGCGCTGCGGCGCCTCCGTCGCCGGGCGCGACAGGTGCGCGCCGACATCGACGCCGAACCCCAGCGCCGGTCCCTACAGCTCGCCCAGGCCCTGCCGGCCCCCGTCGACGTGCCGGCGGCGCGGGGACCGTACGGCGGCGTGCGGTTCCGCTTTGCCGACGAGGCGGGTGAGCGAGCGGATTACTACCTCCCGGTTCGCCGTTTTCGCCAGGCCGTGGAGTTTCTGCAGCGCCACGGCGGCCGCGCCATCACCCTCGGCTTCCGGCCCCACACACACATCGTCGTCGGGATGGAAGCCGGCACGGATCGCGTGGACCTGGGCGGCAGTGCGCACAGCTAGAGTCTCACCCTGCCCATGGGCGGGTAGCTCAGCCGGTTAGAGCACGGGCCTCATAAGCCCAGGGTCGCAGGTTCGAATCCTGCCCCGCCCACTCTCGTGAGGCATCAGGAGGAGGACTGCACACCAGCCGCCGAGTGACGGCTGGCGTGCGAGCCCTCCGGATGCCTAGACGCTCGCCGCCACTCGGCGCGACGCGGCCGCCTGTGTGTTGCGCCCCATCAGCACCACGGACACAGCCAGGATCCACACTGCGATGCCGATCCAGGCCATCAGCCCGAAGATCCCGGCGCTGCCCGTGTCGTCGTACACGTGGGCGCAGCTCCCCACCAGGGCCAGCAGGGCGACGGCACCCGACAGCCATGCCGCCCAGCGCGGCAGCAGCCCGGTCACAGCGGCGAAGGCGGTGAGCCCGATCAGCACCGCGGTGATGCCGATGCCGAGCGCGGCGTAGAGCATCCAGTTGACGTCGTTGGCGAGCTGCACGGTGGGTGCGTCGCCGCGGCCCACCACGTGCTGGACGGTGGCCTGGAATACCGCCGTCTGCACCGCGAGCACCGTGACCAGCACCGCGGTGGCTCCCATCAGCAGCGATGCGGCCGCCTGGGAGGCGCCACTCGCCGTTGCGCGACTGCGCAATCCGGCAACGAACAGCAGGAGCAGCGGCACAGCCAGCAGGCTGAGGACGCCGTCGACGAGCAGTGCGGTGTGGTTGGCGGTGAAGAAGGAGACAACCTCACGAGACGAGGCGCCGCCGTTCGGCGACTTTCCCTTGAGCAGGGCCGCACCGACCATGACGATCGCGGTCGGCACGCCGAGCACCGCGGTGAGACGCTGGAAGCGCGTGGTGGCGTCGTTCATCGGGCCAGTGCTGCGAGGTCGGCGATGTCGTGGCCCTCGACGTCGACCACGGTGATCAGCTCCAGCTCGATGCCCACGGCCCGGGCGCGCTCACTGTCGCCCTCGGGAATGGCCTTGAAGGCGCGGGCGTGCTCCTCGGTGTCGAAGAGAACGAGTGAGTAGCTGCGATTGCTTGCCGTGTCGCGCGTCCAGTAGCCGGCCAGGAACCCGGGCTGGCGGCGCACCATGGGAATGATCATGGCGTGCAGGCCCTCGACCTGCTCGGCCCGGCGCGTCGGATCCATCCGCCAGATGGCGAGTACACCGTGCATGTGCGTGTTCCCTTCTGTGCTTTGTGGCGTGCGCCGCGCGGTCCGCGGTCGCCGGGCACATGCTCGGAGGCAGGCGGGTAGCCGGACATCGTGGGAATTACGCAAAACCGCCGGGGATCAGCGGGCGGCGCTGTCTCGCGCCACCATCCACGCCGCGATCTGGCTGCGGCGGTTGACGCCGAGCTTGTCGCAGATGTTCTTGACGTGGCTCTCCGCGGTGCGCTCGGCGAGCACCAGGCGCTCGGCGATCTCGCGATTGGACATCCCGGCCGCCACCATCCGCGCCACCTCCAGCTCGCGCCGCGACAGCGGATGATCCGCGACGCCGCGCCCCGCCAGCTGGCGATGCAACGACTGGGCCTGCGCGGCCCAGGGCGCCATGCCGAGCTCCGCGAACGCCGGGGCGCACGTCGACAGCAGTACCAGCGCGCGCTGCGCGTCGCCGGTGCGCGAGCGGCGCAGCAGCAGCGTGGCCATGTCGAGCTGCGTCAGGGCGAGATGGGGGCGCGCTCCCATCGCGGTGTTGAGATCGACGGCGATCTGCAGGTGCTCCTCCGCGTCGGCCCAACGCTCCAGCAAAGTCAGCAGGCGTCCGGTGAAGCGGGCCACGGCGCCCAGCGCGCTCTGCTGTCCCGCCCCGGCGGCGGCGTTGTGGCACAGGAATGGCCCTAACTCGTCGAGCAGCGGCTCGGCGAGGTCCCGTGCCGCCACCATGGCGACGACGTCGGCCGCCCCCGCCGCGGCGAGCAGGCGCACCGGGCGCGGGGCGGGGCCGACCGCGTCTCCGAAGGCCGCCGCACCGCGCTGCAGCACCACGCGCGCCTCGTCGGTGCGCCCCAGCACCGCGAGCAGTCGGGCGTGGATGGCGAACTCTCCCGGGTTGGCATGGGGACTGCGGAACCGCGGTTCCACCTCCTCGGCGCCCCCGATCAGCACCGACAGCTCCATCCGCGAATAGGGATAGAGGAACTCGGCCGCAGGGTTGTTGGTGCGTCGACCCAGCAGCAGCGCCTCCTCCATGTGCCGCCGGGCGTCGCCAAAGTCGCCCCGGAGGGTGGCGAAGGCGCCGCGGACCATCATCGCCCGCCAGCGACCGAGCGGGTCGCGCAGCCGCTCGGCGATGTCGGCGCTGCGCCGCAGGTCGGCTTCGGCCTCGTCGACCCGGCCCAGCTGGAAGAGGGCGTCGAGGCGCCAGGTGTGGCCCCATTCGAGCACCGCCTCCGCGCCGCTGCTCCGGCCGAGCGCGATGGTGCGCTCGGCGAGGGCCAGCCTCTCCTCCACGTCAGCCGGTCCGGACAGCGCCATCTGGCGCGCGTTGAGGGCGTCGAAGAGCGTGTCCACGTCGCCCAGCCGGGTCGCCAGCCGCACCGCCTCGGCGCTCTCCTCGCGGAGGCGGCGCTCCTCCTCCGGGGTGCCGGGGAATCCGTCGAGCCCCACCTGGGCGTGGCGCGACACCAGGCGCGCCCGGAGCACCGGGTCGGACGGCTGCGCCTCCACCGCGCGCCGGCAGAGCGCGAGCAACCGCTCGGTGGCGAATGGGCCACCCACTCCGCGCGTGCTCAGCGCGGCCCGGGCGGCCAGGTTGGCGTCGCCGAGCTCGGCCGCCAGGTCGGCCGCACGCTCGGCGGCGTCGACACAGCCGAGCACGTCACCGGCGCGGCGGTGGGCGGCGGCGAGGTCGAGGAGGAGCTCCACGCGACCCTGCCGGTCGCCGGCGGGCGCGGTGTCGAGGGCGAGGGCGCGGAGGCGCGCGGCCTCCTCGTGGGCGAGGCGCTGCTCGGCACGGCGGGCGGCGGCGACCGCCCAGCGATGCGCCCCGGCGCGGTGGGCCGGGTCGGCCTGCATCGCCGCCGCGTGGTGGTGGGCCAGCTCCGCGGCGTGCTCCTCGGCGTCGCCTCCGCGCGCCTCGATGGCTGCGGCGACCCTACCGTGGAGCACCGCCGCGCTGGCCCCCGGGATGGAGCTGAGCACCGTGTCGTGGACCAGCCCGTGGGCGAACTCGCGGGTGCCGTGGCGGTCGACCACCAGGCCGGCGGCGACGGCTTCGTCGAGCTGGTCGAGCAGCGCGGCGCGGGGAACGCCGGTGGCCAGCTCCAGAAGGTCGAGGCTGAACTCGTTGGCGATGGCGGCCGCCTGCAGCATGCCCCGGCACTCGGGGCTGAGCGCATCGAGGCGGCGGGCCAGTACCGCCGCCACGCTCTCCGGGACCTCAGCGCGCCCCTCCTTCCCGGCGTCCAGGAGGCGCAGGGTCTCGATGGCGAAGAAGGGGTTGCCACCGGTGCGGGCGTCGAGTTGCTCGGCGAGCGCTTCGGGGTCGTCGAGCCCCGCGGCGCGGGCGAGGCTTGCCAGGGCCGGTGGCTGGAGACCGCCGAGCGGCAGATGGACGAGCGCGTCGCGGGGCGCGTCGTGCAGCAGCCGGCGCAGCGGGTGCTGGGGCGCAAGCGCCTCGTCGCGGTAGGTGCCGACGACGAGCAGGGGCGTGCGCGGCAGGTCGGCGGCGAGCCAGGCGAGCAGCAGCAGGCTGGGCTCGTCGGCCCAGTGCAGGTCGTCGAGGATGACCAGCAGCGGCCGCTGCGTGGCGGCGGCGCGGAGCAGGCCGGAGATGGCCTCGAAGACGGCGAATCGGTCGGGATCGGGATCTCCGCGCGGCGCGGGATCCTGGCCGGACTCGCGCAGCTCGGGCAGGGCGCGGAGGATGACGTCGAGCTGCGCCGCGCCGGCCAGCTCGGCGAAGGCGTCGGCGCCGGCGCTCCGCCGCAGCTCGCCGACCACGTGCAGCCAGGGCAGGTAGGGCGGCGCCGCCGGGGAGTCGACGCAGCGCCCCCAGAGTGTGGGAGCGGCGGCAGAGTGGGCGGCGGCGAGCTCTTCGGCGAGGCGCGTCTTGCCGATTCCCGCGTCGCCGCTCACCAGGACGAGCGCGCCCTGCCCCTCGGCGGCGGCGGCTCGGAGGTCGAGCAGCTCGGCGAGCTCGCGCTCGCGCCCGGCGAACGGCGGGCGGCGGGGGACGGGCATGGGGGAATCAAACC
>CAZCJX010000143.1:0-6519 GCA_964499205.1 uncultured Actinomycetes bacterium
CGACTCCAGTCGCGCATCAACGTGAGCCGCGCCGCCGACATCGCGCGCGGGCAGCAGAACTGCCCGGTCACCTTCGCCGCCTTCGACCTGCTCTCCGCCAGCGGGCGCGACCTGCGCGACCTGCCATTGCTGCAGCGCAAGCGCGCCCTGCGCGCGGTGCTGCACGACGCGCCCGGCGTGGTGTACGTCGACCACGTCGAGCGCGAGGGCGTCGCCTTCTTCGACGCGGTGCGCGCCCAGCAGCTGGAGGGCATCGTCGGCAAGCAGGCGGAGTCGCGCTACGAAGCGGGACGCCGTTCGCGCTGCTGGGTCAAGGTGAAATCGTGGAACACGCAGGACTGCGTCATCTGCGGCTACACCGCGGGGCGCAACAGCCGCGGAGAGCTGGGCGCACTGGTCCTCGGCGTCACCGAGGACGGCAAGCTGCGCCACGTCGGGCAGGCCGGCAGCGGGCTCGACGAGGCGACCATCCGCGACCTGCTGCAGCAGCTGCAGCCGCTGCGCACCGACAGGCCGCCGTTCGACGGACCGCCGCCGCAGACCGACCAGAAGGTGACGTGGGTCAAGCCGGAGGTGGTCTGCGAGGTGCGCTTCACCGAGTGGACGGCGTCCGGCACGCTGCGCCATCCCACCTTCCTGCGCCTGCGTCCCGACGTGGCGCCGAAGGATGCGGTGCGCGAGCGGCCGCTCGATCCCTCCGCGGTGCTCGGCACGACGACCAACACAACGGTTCGCACCCGCAGTGAGAAGAGGAACGCGAAAGCATCCGAGAACCGCACGCCCGCAACGCCTGCAACTCGCGCAACGCCGAACCCCAAATGGTACGGCCCCTCCGACGCCATCCTCGACGCGCTGGAGCGCCTGAAGTCCTGCAAGGCCACCACCGACCAGTGGGAGGTCTGCGGCCGCCGCCTGCGCGTCAGCAATCTCGACAAGCTGTTCTGGCCCGAGGACGGCATCACCAAGCGCGACATGATCGCCCACTACGTGCGCTTCGGCGAGCTGATCATCCCCTACCTGCGCGACCGCCCGCTGTCGACGCACGTGTACCCCGACGGCATCCACGGCCCGCACTTCTGGCGCAAGGACAAGCCGGCCAACGCGCCGTCGTGGGTGGAGTCGTTCCGCTACGAGGGCGACGAGGCGGTCAAGGACTGGATCCTCCCCAACGAGGTGGCCACCCTCGCCTTCGTCGCCAACGCCGGCGTCATCGACCTGCATCCCTGGCATTCGCGCTGGGACGCGCCGCATCAGCCCGACTGGGCGGTCTTCGACCTCGACCCCTTCGAGCCGATGACCTTCGCCGACGTGGTCGCCGTGGCCAAGCTGGTCAAGGCCGCGCTCGACCACTTCGGGTTGCACAGCGTGCTCAAGACCAGCGGCCAGACCGGGCTGCAGATCTACGTGCCCATCCGCCGCGGCCCCACCTACGACGTGGTGCGCGGCTGGGTGGAGTCGGTGGCGCGGGCGATCGGCCAGGTCGTGCCCGACAAGATCACCTGGGACTGGTCGGTCCGCAAGCGCACCGGCAAGCTGCGCATCGACTACACCCAGAACATCATCAACAAGACGCTGGCCGGCCCCTACTCGCTGCGTCCGGAGAGGGGCGCGCCGGTGTCGATGCCGATCGCCTGGGAGGAGCTCGACGACCCCACCCTGCGCCCCGACGCCTGGAACATCCACAACGCTGAGGCCCGGGTCCGCGAGACCGGCGACCTGTTCGCCGACGTGCTGCGGGCCGACCAGGACCTGCCGCTATCCTGAGCAGCGCGATGGCGCGCCTGGTCTGTCCGATGTGCCGCCGGGCGCTGCCCGAGGGCGACACGCACTGCCCCCGCTGCGGCCTGCGCATCGCCGCCCTCGACCGGCCGCGCCGGCGCCACCGCGCCGAAGCGGAGGCGCTGGCCCAGGCCGCCGGCGCTCCCGGCGCCACCGCCCCGCCCTCCGCGCGCAGCGCGGTGCTGCTCGGTGTCGCCGCCGGTGTCGCCCTGGTCGCCGCGGCGGCGCTGATCGCCTGGGCGGTGAGCCGAGGCAACGCCTTCGCCACCGCGATGAGCAACGCCGCCTTCTTCATCGGCGGCAGCACCGCGACCCTGGCCGTGGTGCTCGGCGGGGTGCGGGTGAGCCGGCTGCTCGGCGACGTCGAGCTGATGAAGCGCAAGGCGCGCGGCGAGCGCCGGTCGGCGCCGGTGCACATCCGGCTGGGCATGGGCACCGCGGCGGCGCTGCCGCTGGCGGTGGCGGTGGTCCTCGCCGCCGTCGCCCACTGAGCGGCGCACCGGCACCGACCGTCCCACACATCGGTACGGCGTCGAACGCAGCCCCGCGCCCTGTGGACCGTACAATTCCGCCATGGCGGTCCTGCTGCTCAGTGCGTCATTGCAGCCGCTGAACGTCATCAGCCGGCGCCGCCTCGTCGTGCTCCTCAGCAAGCAGCGCGTCGCCTTCCTCTCCGAGACCGCCGAGTTGGAGGCCGCCGCCGCCCTGGAGGGCCGCCGCCTCCCCGACGGCGTGGTCATGGTCCGCCTGCTGCGCACCATCCACGTGCCCCGCCGGATGCTCCGCCCCAACCGCCGCAACCTGCTGCTCCGCGACGACCACGCCTGCCAGTACTGCGGCTTCGTCGGCCCGGCGTCGGAGCTGACCATCGACCACGTCGTGCCGGTGTCCCGCGGCGGCGCGCCCAACACCTGGGAGAACCAGGTGGTGGCCTGCAAGAAGTGCAACTGGCGCAAGGCCAACCGCGTCCCCGCCGAGGTCGGCCTGCACCTCCGCCGCGCGCCCAAGCCGCTCACCCACGAGTACGCGCACATCCTCTTCCTGCGCTACCCCGAGTTGAAGGCCGCCTACGAAGCCCTCGTCGCCTGAGGGCGGCGACCGCCCTTCACCGGGGACCCGAGTTCCGGTCGCTCACGACATAAACGAACCGATGTTCGTGCGAACATCCGGTTCACAGGCCCACCCCGGCGCCTATACTCGAACGCATGCCCCGTTCCATGTGGCGCGGCGCCATCAGCTTCGGCATGGTCGCCATCCCGGTGCGCATGTACCTGGCCACGGAGTCGAAGAGCGTCTCCTTCCGGCTCCTCTGCCCCAACGACCACACCCCGATCAAGAACAAGCGGTGGTGCGAGGTCGAGCAGAAGGAGATCGGTTGGAACGAGGTGGTGCGCGGCTTCGAGGTGGCCAAGGACGAGTTCGTCGTCCTCGACGACAAGGACCTCGACGACCTGCCCCTGCCCACCCAGCACACCATCGACATCCTGGAGTTCGTGCCCGACCAGGAGATCGAGGCGGGCGTCTACCTCAAGGGCGCCTACTACCTGGAGCCCGAGTCGGTCGGGGTCAAGCCGTACTACCTGCTCAAGCAGGCGCTGGAGGAGACCGGCAAGGTGGCCATCGGCAAGGTGGCCCTGCGCGACCGCGAGCACCTCTGCCGCATCGCCCTGCACGACAAGGGCCTGCTGATCAACACCCTGCACTGGCCCGACGAGATCCGCGACGCGGGCGAGCTCTCGCTGCCCGCGGACAAGGTCGAGGTCCGCAAGCAGGAGCTGGCCATGGCCAAGATGCTGATCGAGAACCTCTCGGCCAGCTTCGACCCCAGCCGCTACCACGACGAGTATCGCGAGGCGGTGATGGAGGTGGTCGAGGCCAAGGTCGAGAACCGCGCCGTGGAGCGGCCGGCCGAGGTCGAGCCGCCCAAGGTGACCGACCTGATGGCCGCGCTCAAGGCGTCGGTCGAGGCATCGAAGGCGGGCCGGGCCGCCGCAGAACCCGAGCAGCAGCGCAAGGCGGCCGCTGGTGGCGGCGGGTCGGAGGACGGCGGCCGGTCGACACGGAGCCGGCGCCAGAGCGGCGAGACCGCCACCGCGGCGCGCCGCGAGACGACCCGGCGCCGCAAGGCGTCCTAGCACCGCGTTGCCGCCGCCTCCGTCGGGCCGTCGCCGCAGTCGACCCGGCCCCGGCGACCCCACCCTGCCGATAAGCCTGCCCGCGCCCAGCGCGCTGCCCGGCCGCATCCGCCCCGAGCGGCCCATGCCCTGCGCGGCGCCGTTCGACTCGCCGGAGTGGCGCTTCAGCGTCGACTGGGACGGGGTGCGCGCCCTCCTCTTCGCCACCGCCGACGGCGCCATCCGGCTGCAGGGCGAGCGCCTCCAGGACCTGACGCCGCTGCTCCCCGAGGTGAGCGCGGTGGCGGCGGCACTGCCGGAGAAGGCGGCGGTGCTCGACGGGGTGGTGGCGGTGCTCGACCCCGAGGGGCGACCCGACCTCGCCGCCATCGCCGAGCGGCTCTGCGGCGGCCCCCGGGTGGCGCCCGCGGTGTACCTGGCCACCGACCTGCTCCACCTCGACGGCACGCCGACCCTGGCCTGGCCCTTCGAGCGTCGGCTGGAGGCGCTGGGCAAGCTGGTCACGCCGGCCTCGCACCTCCAGGTGCCCGACTGGGTGGTGGCCGACGGCCACGCCTTCTACGAGGCCGCCGAGGAGCGCGGGCTGGCCGCGGTGTTGGCGCGGCGCAGCGAGGCGCAGTACCACGCCGGCGTCACCGCCCACGACCGGCTGCGGGTGCCCATCGAGGAGCGCGTCGACGCGGTGGTCGTGGCCGTGGAGTTCTCCGGCGGCGAGGGCGCGGCCGATGAGCAGCTGCGGCTGCACGTCGCCGAGCAGCTCGACGGGCGCTGGGTGCCGGCGGGGCGCGTTGAGGCGAGCTGGTCGGGGATGGTCGACGTCTGGCTGCGGCGCCAGATCGAGTCGCTGCGCACCTCCGAGGCGCCCTACGACGAGGCGGCCATGCAGCTCGCGCCGGCGCCGGCGTGGGGTGCCTCGCTGGCCTGGCTGCGACCGCACCTCACCGTGAGCATGCGCCACGGCGGCCGCGGCGCCGACGGACTGCTGCGCTTCCCGGTGGCCGTCGCCCTGCGCGAGGACATCGAGCCGGCCACCTGTGTCCGCCGCCTGCCCGTGCCGCCGCCGCACGACCGGCCGCGGCCCGGCGGCTTCCGGCCGACGGTGCTGGCGACCCTGCCGTTCACCGAGCGCAGCTGAGTGGGGCGGTGAGCGGGGGCCCCGTCCGGCTCGTCGCGGTGGACCTCGACGGCACCGTGGTGCGCCGCGATCGCACCGTGTCGCCTCGGGTGCGCAGCGCGATGCGCGAATGCACGGCGCGCGGCATCCCCGTGGTGGTGGCGACGGTGCGGCGCTGGGCGCGCACGTCGCCGCTGGTTGCCGATCTCGGGTTGTCGGGACACTGCATCGTGGCGGGTGGCGGCGCGGTGCGCGTCATTCCCAGCGGCCGGGTGGAGGTGGCGGTCGACCTGCCGCGCAGTGTCGTAGCCGCGGCGGTGGCACGGATGGCCGAGGCGGGCCTGCAGCCGGTGGTCGGCGCCGAGCACGGCGAGGTGCAGCTGGCCGGGGACGCCCGCCGCGACACGCCGTCGATCGCGCGCTACCTCGCCCGTGGGGCGACGCGCCGGGTGTCGCTCGACGAGCTGGCCTCCTCGCCGGCCACGCGGGTGTTCGCCATGGGGCCGGCCGCCCGCATCCACGCCGCGGCGCGGGCCTGCACCGGGTTGGGTCGCCTGCTGGTGCAGGACGCCATCTTCAGCCACGACGCCGGCGGCGAGCGGGTGCTCGAGCTGCACGTGATGGCGCGGGACAAGGGCGGGGCACTGCACGCCCTCTGCACCCAGCTGGGCGTTCCCATCGGCGCCACCCTGGTGATCGGCGACGCGCCCAGCGACCTGCCCATGCTGGAGATCGCCGGCGTGCCGGTGGTGATGGGCCAGGCGGAGGCGGGGATGAAGCGGCGGGGCTGGGTGGTGGCGCCACCGGTCGGCGAGGACGGCGCCGCCTGGGCCATCGAGGAGTTCGTCCTGCGGGGTTGAACGCCGGGTCACGCCCGTGCCGCGCGGGTTTGCGAATCGCGGTTGTGTGGGATGATCGGCCTGCCGCACGAGCAGGAGCTCCCCGCAACAGCGCGATCGGCCTGCAGCGGCCATCGGGGAAACCGCAGATGGCGATCCTGATGTGCCGTCCCGACCATTTCGGGGTGGAGTACGAGATCAATCCGTGGATGCACGTCACCAACCAGGTGGACCGCACCACGGCCCAGCAGCAGTGGAACGCGCTGTACCGCGCCTACCGTGACCTCGGCCAGGAGGTGGTCCTGGTCGATCCCGTGGCCGGACTGCCCGACATGGTGTTCACCGCCAACGCCGGCGTGGTCTGGAACGGACGTGCGGTGGTCAGCCGCTTTCGCCATCCCGAGCGGCAGGGCGAGGAGCCGCTGTGGCGGCGCGCCTTCGAGTCCACCGGCTTCGAGGTGTCGGCGCCGCCGCGGGAGATGTCCTTCGAGGGCGCCGGTGACGCTCTGTTCGTCGGCGACACCCTGTTCTGCGGCTACGGCTTCCGCACCGAGCGCGCGTCACACCGCTTCGTGGGCCGCGCCCTCGGCGTCGAGGTGGTGTCGCTGGAGCTGGTCGACCCGCGCTTCTACCACCTCGACACCTGCTTCTG
>CAZCJX010000144.1:0-6473 GCA_964499205.1 uncultured Actinomycetes bacterium
CCTGGCCAACCCGCTGGCCACCATCCTCAGCGTGGCCCACTGCCTGCGCATCTCCCTCAACGAGCCCGAGGCCGCCCAGGCGGTGGAGGACGCCGTCGAGGAGGCGATCAACCAGGGTGCGCGCACCCGCGACCTCGGCGCCGACGACGACCGCGCCCTCGGCACCACCGCCATGGCCCAGCGCGTCGTCGAGCTGCTCCCTCTCGGCGGCGCCGTCGGGGCCTGAGCAGGCGCGCTTGCGCCGCGCGGTCCCCGTTCGGACCATGGTGGGGATGCCGCGCACCCTGCCCGCGCTCGTCGCCGCCTGCGCCGCCGCTGCCCTGACCGTCACCGTCGCCGGCTGCGGCCCCAGCGCCGACCAGGTCGCCAGCATCCCCGGCGTGGTCAGCGCCCCCCAGGGGCTGGTCCACCCCGGCACGCTGACCGTCGCCGTGCCCAACTCGCTGCCGCCCTACGGCTTCCCGGGCAGCCGCGGTGGCGTCCAGGGCTTCGACGTCGACCTGGCCGGCGCCATGGCGCAGCGGCTCGGCGTGGGAGTGCGGGTGGTCGCCATCGATCCCAGCGCCCTGACCGCGGCGGCGGACCCCACCAAGGTGGACGTGGTCATCGGCCTGACCGCGCTGACTCGCACCGTCACCCCGCCGCCCCGCTTCGCCCTGGTGCCCTACCTGCACGGCGCCGGCCAGCTCCTGGCCACCAACCAGAGCGGCTTCCAGCCGCAGGACCTCGCCGAGCTCTGCGGGCACAGCGTGGCGGTGGTCAGCGGCACCTACGAGGAGTCGCTGCTCGCCGACACCTCGCCGCTGTGCGGCGCCGTGCCGCCGAGGGTGCAGGCGGTCACCGGCAACAGCGACGCGCTGCACGCGCTCACCTCCGGCGTCGCCGACGCCTACCTGGCCGACTCGGCGACGGCGGCGTTCGACCAGGCCGGCGACAGCAGCCTGGTGGCCACCGGTGGCAGCATCCGTCCCGCCGACCTGGCCCTCGACGTGCGCGCCGACTCGGCCCCCGTCGAGGACACCCTGAGGCGCGCCTTCGACACCGTGCGCGCCGACGGCGGCTACGAGCAGCTGCTCACCACCTGGGGGATGACCGCGCAGTCGCTCTAGAGCACCTTGGAGAGGAACGCCCGGGTGCGCTCGTGCTGCGGGTCGGTGATGACGTCGCGCGGCGGGCCCTGCTCGACGACCACGCCGCCGTCCATGAACACCAGCGTGTCACCCACCTCGCGGGCGAAGCCCATCTCGTGGGTCACCACCACCATGGTCATGCCGTCGTGGGCGAGCTGGCGCATCACGTCGAGCACCTCGCCGACCAGCTCGGGGTCGAGCGCCGAGGTGGGCTCGTCGAAGAGCATCAGCTTGGGCTGCATCGCCAGTGCCCGGGCGATGGCGACGCGCTGCTGCTGGCCGCCGGAGAGCTGGTTGGGGTATGCGCCGGCTTTGTCCGAAAGTCCGACGCGGGCGAGCAGGGCGAGGGCGCGCTCGCGCACCGCCGCCTTGGGCTCGCGCTTGACCAGCACCGGCCCCTCCATGACGTTCTCCAGCGCGGTCATGTGGGGGAAGAGGTTGAAGCGCTGGAAGACCATGCCGATCTCCGACCGCTTCTGGCACACCTCGCTGTCGCGCAGCTCGTAGATCCGGCTGCGGTGCTCGCGGTAGCCGACCAGCTCGCCGTCGACCCAGAGCCGGCCGGCGTCGATCTTCTCCAGGTGGTTGATGCAGCGCAGGAAGGTGCTCTTGCCGCCGCCGGAGGGACCCACCAGGCAGAGCACCTGGCGCGGCATCACCTCCAGGGACACGCCGCGCAGCACCTCGAGGCGCCCGTAGTTCTTGTGCACCGCCTCGGCGCGCACCATCGCGGTGCCGCTCACGGCGCACCTCCCGGCGGTGCCACCGGGGGCGCCGGCGGCTGGGCGTGGAAGGTGAAGAGCATGCGGCGCAGCCGCTGCAGCGGCGTCGGCGGCAGCTCGCGGGTGCTGCCGCGCCCGAAGTGCCGCTCCAGGTAGTACTGGCCGACGGTCAGCACCGAGGTGACGATCAGGTACCAGATGCTGGCCACGATGAGCAGCTGGATGGTCCGGTAGTTGACCGAGTAGATGAGCTGCACCGAGTAGAGCAGCTCGGCGTAGGCGATGACGCTGACCAGGGAGGTGGTCTTGAGCATCGAGATGGTCTCGTTGCCGGTCGGCGGGATGATCACCCGCATCGCCTGGGGCAGGACGATGCGGCGCATGGTCTGCAGCCGGGTCATGCCCAGCGCCTGGGCCGCCTCGTGCTGGCCGGTGTCGACGGAGAGGATGCCGGCGCGGACGATCTCCGCCATGTAGGCCGCCTCGTTGAGGCCCAGGCCGAGGATGGCGGCGACGAACGGGGTGATCACCGAGTTGGCGCTGAAGTGGAAGAACGCCGGGCCGCCGGGGATGCCGATGACGATGGTGTGGTACAGGGCCGAGATGTTGTTCCAGAAGATCAGCTGCACCAGCACCGGGGTGCCGCGGAAGAACCAGATGTAGACCCAGCTCGCCGTGCTCAGCAGGGGGTTGGGCGAGAGCCGGACCACGGCGAGGATGGTGCCCAGCACCACGCCGACCAGCATGGCCACGGCGGTGAGCACGATGGTGGCGAGCAGCCCGTTGAGCACCCGGCTGCTGGTGAAGAACTGGCCGACGATGTCCCACCGGTAGGTGTCGGTGGTCGCCATGGAGTAGGCGAGGCCGCCCAGGCCCACCGCCACCACCAGGGAGGCCAGCCAGCGCCCGGGGTGCCGGACGGGGACGGCCTTGATGGCCTCCGGCCGTCCGGCAGCCTCGGGAGGCGCCACGCGCGGGACGGTTTCCATCCCGGGCAGCGTATCAGCGGGTCAACGACAGCGCGCTCGCCGGCTCAGCTGGTCGCCCCGTTGATCTGCGGGTTGCTGATCGCCCCGGAGCTGATGCCCCACTTCTGCAGGATGCTGTTGTAGGTGCCGTCGCTCATCAGCTCCTTGAGGGCGTCGAGGATGGGCTTGGCCATGCCGTTGCCCTTGGGGATGGCGATGCCGTACGGCGCCGTGCCGTAGGCCTGCCCACTGATCTTGAACTGGCCGCTGGACTGCTTGACGGCGTAGTCGGCGACCGGCGAGTCGGCCATGCTGACGTCGGCGCGGCCGCTGCTCAGCGCCAGGTTGGTGGCGTTCTGGTCGGGATAGACCTGAACGTCGACGCCCGGCTTGCCGCCGTCCTTGCACTTCTTGTCCTGGGCGGTGGCGTCGTCCTGCTCGGTGGTGCCCTTCTCGACCGAGACGTGGTGGCCGCAGAGGTCGTCGAGGGTGTTGATGGTGGGGCCGCCGCTCGCCTTGACGAAGAACGAGGTTCCCGCGCTGAAGTAGGTGACGAAGTCGACCGTCTTCTCGCGCTCCTTTGTGTCGGTGAACGACGACATGCCGAGGTCGTACTTGGCCGACGCCAGGCCGGGGATGATGCTGTCGAAGGTGGCGTTGGTCACGTCGACCTTGAGCCCCATCACCTGGCCGAGCGCCTGGGCCAGCTCGGCGTCCATGCCGACCACCGTCTTGCCGTCGCTGCCGATGAACTCGTTGGGCGCGTAGGTGGCGTCGGCGGCGACGGTGAGGGTGCCCTTGGAGGCGATGGCGCTGGGCACCTCGGCGGCGATCGAGGAGTTCTTGCTCAGCGATGTGCTCGACGACGCGGAGGACGCGCCGCCGCCGCTGGTGTTCGAGGACCCGCAGGCGGCGAGGACCAGGGTGGAGAGCGCCGTTGCGGCCAGGACGGCCCGCCGGGCGCGGCGGGGGAGGATACGGGCGGACATGGTTGAGGAACCTCCACGGGAGCCGGACCAAATAGCCGGGATGGGCGGACCATACGGTCGCACCCCGGCCGGCCGCAATCATCTGTGACACGCGAAGCATAGAATCGCCCCTCGTGGAGAGCCGCCTGTGACCGCCCCGCTCCGGCCCGGCAAGATCGTGGCGGTGGGCAAGAACTACCTCGACCACGTGCGCGAGATGGGCGGTGACGCGGCCTCCGAGGAGCCCATCCTCTTCATGAAGCCGCCCAGCGCGGTGATCGGCGACGGCGAGGCGATCCTGCTGCCGCCGCAGAGCCGGCGCGTCGACTATGAGGGCGAGCTGGTCGCGGTGATCGGCGAGCGGCTGCGCAACGCCGACGCCGAGACGGCGCTGCGGGGGGTGCGCGGCTGGTGCTGCGGCAACGACGTCACCGCCCGCGACCTCCAGGCCAAGGACGGCCAGTGGACCCGGGCCAAGGGCTTCGACACCTTCTGCGCGCTCGGACCGGTGGTGGCCGACGGCCTCGACCCCTCCGACCTGCTGCTGACCACCCGGGTCAACGGCGAGGTCCGCCAGCAGGCGCGCACCTCGCAGCTGATCACTCCCGTCGGCGACCTGCTCGCCTTCATCAGCGCGGTGATGACCCTGGAGCCCGGCGACGTGGTCTTCACCGGCACCCCCTCGGGCGTCGGCCCGCTGCAGGAGGGGGACGTCTGCGAGGTGGAGATCGAGGGCGTCGGCGTCCTGCGCAACCCGGTGCGGCGGGCGCCCGCGTGAGCGCCGGCGCGGCCGCCCGCGACCGTCGCGCCGCGCCCGCCCCCAAGCCCCGCGAGTCGGTGCTCTGCGTGCCGCGCACCACGATCTTCCCCGACGGCGCCTGGCACGGCCTGGTCGCCACCGGCCTGGAGCGCGTGCTGCGGACCATCCGCGCCACCGCCGAGTACCGCCCCCGCGACCTGGTCGAGGACGACCCCAGCCAGCAGCAGATCATCCCCTACTGCATCGTCCGCCACCCCGACGACACCTACCTGCTCACCCACCGGCTGCGCGCCTCGTCGGAGAAGCGCCTGCACCACCTCTACTCCCTGGGCGTGGGCGGGCACGTCAACCCCGGCGACGGCGAGGTCGGCGACGACCCCGTGGTCGGCGGCCTGCGCCGCGAGTGGGCCGAGGAGATCGCCTGCCCGGCCCCGGCCACGGCCAGGCTGGTGGCCATGCTCAACGACGACACCACCCCCGTCTCCCGGGTCCACCTCGGGCTGGTCTTCCTGGTCGAGCCCCGCGCCGGCACCGCCGCGGTGCGCGAGGTGCGCAAGCTGGAGGGGGAGGTGCTCAGCCTGGAGGCGATGCGCCGCCACTACCTCAACATGGAGTCCTGGTCGCAGCTGGTCTACGACGACCTGGTGGCCGGCGCCACCGCCCGCGCCGAGCACAGCCCGCTGGTCGTCGAGCTCGACCCCGCCCCGTAGCCGCCCGGCCCTCGGGTAGACTGCACCGCTCCGCGACTCTCTCCACAAGGACGACGCACACCCACGCCATGGCCGCTCGCATCCGCTCCCTGGTCTGCCGCGAGTGCGGCACGGAGATCCCCGTCCAGCCGACCCACGTCTGCGACCTCTGCTTCGGCCCGCTCGACGTGCGCTACGACTACGACGAGGTGGCCCGCCGGGTGTCGCGCGAGGCCATCGAGCGGGGACCGGCGAGCATCTGGCGCTACCGCGACCTGCTGCCCGTCGAGCTCGCCGACGGCGAGGAGCCGGTGACCCTGGGCGAGGGCTTCACCCCGCTGGTGCACGCGCCCAACCTCGGCGAGGAGCTGGGCCTGCGCAACCTCTACCTCAAGAACGACACCATGAACCCGACCAACTCCTTCAAGGACCGGGTGGTCAGCGTGGCGGTGTCGTGGGCGCGGCAGAACGGGTTCGCCACCATCGCCTGCGCGTCGACGGGCAACCTGGCCAACTCCGTCGCGGCCTACGCGGCGCGCGCCGGCATGCCGGCCTTCGTGTTCATCCCGTCGAACCTCGAGGAGGCCAAGGTCAGCACCACGGCCGTGTTCCGGCCGACCATGGTGCGCATCGACGGCAACTACGACGACGTCAACCGCCTCTGCAGCGAGCTGGTCGACCTCTTCCCCTGGGCCTTCTGCAACATCAACGTGCGGCCCTTCTACAGCGAGGGGTCGAAGACGCTGACCTACGAGACGGCCGAGCAGCTGGGCTGGCGGCTGCCCGACGAGATCGTCATCCCCATCGCCAGCGGCTGCCAGTTCGTCAAGCACAACAAGGCGGCGCGCGAGCTGATCGACCTGGAGCTGGTCACCGGTCCCGGCGGCGGCGCGGCGCGCATGCCGCGGCTGACCGGCGCCCAGGCGGCGGGATGCTCGCCGGTGGCCACCGCCTTCCAGCGCGGCGAGAGCCACATCGTTCCGGTCAAGCCTGACACCATCGCCAAGTCCATCGCCATCGGCAACCCGTCGGACGGGTCCTACGTGGTGCAGATCGCCCGCGCCACCGGCGGCGTGGTGGACAGCGTCACCGAGGAGGAGATCCTCGAGGGCATCGAGCTGCTGGCCCGCACCGAGGGGATCTTCACCGAGACCGCCGGCGGCGTCACCGTGGCAGTTCTGGCCAAGCTTGCCCGCAGCGGTCGCTGGCGCGGCGACGAGACCATCGCCGCGTACA
>CAZCJX010000145.1:0-6448 GCA_964499205.1 uncultured Actinomycetes bacterium
TCCTCGTCCGCATCGAGACCAACCCCGACGACGTGCACGGCATGATCGCCGCCCAGGGCGTGCTCACCTCGCGCGGCGGCCGCACATCGCACGCCGCCGTGGTGGCGCGCGGCATGGGCAAGCCCTGCGTCGCCGGCGCCGAGTCGGTTCGTGTCGACCTCGTCAAGAAGCAGTTCACCGCCGGCGGCCGCACCATCGCCGAGGGTGAGGAGTTCACCATCGACGGCTCGACGGGCAACGTCGTCTTCGGCCAGGTGCCGATGATCGATCCCGAGATCAGCGGCGACCTCGAGGAGCTGCTGCGCTGGGCCGACCAGATCCGCCGCCTCGGCGTGTGGGCCAACGGCGACTACCCGCACGACGCCGAGCGGGCCCGCGAGTTCGGTGCCGAGGGCATCGGCCTCTGCCGCACCGAGCACATGTTCATGGAGCAGGAACGCCTGCCCGTGGTGCAGCGGATGATCCTCAGCTCCACCACCGAGGAGCGCCGCGCCGAGCTGGCCAAGCTGCTGCCCATGCAGCGCGGTGACTTCTACGGGATTCTCAAGGCGATGCACGGCCTTCCCGTGGTCATCCGCCTCATCGACCCGCCGCTACACGAGTTCCTGCCATCACTGGAAGACCTCCTCGTCGAGGTGACGCGGGCGCAGGCGCTGGGCAAACCGGAGTCGGAATACGCCGAGTCGTCGCGCCTGCTCCAGGCGGTGCGCGACCTCCACGAGCAGAACCCCATGCTGGGCCTGCGCGGCTGCCGCCTCGGCCTGCTCTTCCCCGAGATCATCGAGATGCAGACGCGCGCCATCATGGAGGCGGCGACGCAGCTCAAGAAGGAAAAGGTCGACGTGCGCCCGGAGATCATGGTGCCGCTGGTGGGCATCGCCGAGGAGCTGAAGCGCACTCGCGAGGTGATCGACCGGGTTGCCCAGGAGGTGATCCAGGAGGCCGGTGTCAAGGTGCCCTACAAGGTGGGCACGATGATCGAGCTGCCGCGCGCGGCGCTCACCGCCGGCGAGATCGCGCAGGACGCCGAGTTCTTCAGCTTCGGCACCAACGACCTCACCCAGACCACCTTCGGATTCTCGCGTGACGACGCGGAGGGGAAGTTCCTGCTGCGCTACGTGGAGGAGAAGATCCTTCCCGTCAACCCGTTCGAGTCGCTGGATCCCAACGGCGTCGGCCGGCTCATGGACATCGCCGTCACCGAGGGCCGCGCCGCGCGTCCCAAGCTGAAGGTGGGCATCTGCGGCGAGCACGGCGGCGACCCGTCGTCGATCGCCATCTGCGAACGCCTCGGGCTCGACTACGTGTCCTGCTCGCCGTACCGCGTGCCGGTGGCGCGGCTCGCCGCCGCGCAGGCCCGGTTGGCCGTCTCGGAACGCGACCGCTAGGCGCCGCACCTCCGGCGCCGACTCAGGAAGGGAGAGAGGATGGGAGCTCGGCTGCGCAATCCCGGGGTGATCGCGCTCGTCGTCGCGCTGCTGCCGGCGGTGTCCCTGGCGGTATGGCTGGGGCCGGTGCGCGCGTTGACGTCGCACCGCGGTGTCCCGATGATGGCGGCGGTGACGGCGTCGCCGCTGCCCACGCCGGCGCCGACGCCACGTCCCACGCCACTTCCCGTGCTTCCCGTCGCCGACCGCCTCGACGTTTTCGCGCCGCGCGCGTACGGCCGCATCGACGTGCGCGCGTCCGTGCCGCTCGAGAGCGCCGGGGTGGAGATGGACTTCCCGGTGGCGGGGTACTCGCTCGACACCACGCCGCCGCACTTCCCCACCTCGCTCCCCGTGTGGAAACTCCGCGGCTTCTCCTCAGCAAACACGATGGGACTCGCCCGCATGCTCGGTCTGCCCACCACCGGCACGCCGATTCCCGGTGACGACGTCGACGTCGCCCGCGGCGAGGTGCGTGACACCAACACCCACCTTCCCGCATCCACTGCGCCGACCGCCGAGCAGGCGGTGGCCGCGGCCACAGAGGTGCTGCGCCAGCTCGGCGTCTCGCCGTTCAACGCGCACCAGCCGATCACGCACGCCTTCGGAGACGCGCCGTACCGCGAGTGGCAGGTGTCGTTCCTGCGTGACCCGCTCGCAGGTGTGCAGGTTGGCCTCGACCCTGACGCCCAGGCTTCACTGATGGTCGAGGAGACCGGGTACGTGTCGAGCGTCGAGATCCACGAGCAGGCGGTCGACGGTGGGTCGATGTACCCGCTGCGCGATTGGCACGAAGCCTGGTCCGACATCATGCATCGCAACTGGACGGTGCTGTGCTGCCTCGGTCCGCACGGAAACCCGACCACCACGACCACCGCGCCGGGCGACAGCGGCTACCGCCTGCGGGTCAGCAAGGTGTACCTGTACTACGAGGAGTCCGACACCGACCCCGATTTGCTGGTCCCCTTCTACGCCTTCCAGGACAGCCGCTACGGCATCGAGTTCGCCGCCCCCGCATTGCGCAACGCCGACGTGCACGTGGTGCACTGACAGCGCCTAGCGGCCGACGACCTCCACGGCGTACCGCGAGTTGTCGGTGAGCAGCGTGATCGCTCCTGACTCGCGCTCCACGATCACCGCACGAACCGGCGAGGTGTTGAACACCTCGGGCGCCTCCTCCTCTTCCATCACCGTGCGCCGCACCAGGTACGGCATCCCCGGCGTCGGCGGCGCCAGCTCGTCGCCTTCGACCACGTGCCCGTCGTCGAGCATGACCGGCCTCCCCTCACGAGTCCCCACCTTGCGAACGCGAACATGCTCACTCATGGCGACGACGAGAATACGTCCCCGTCACCCCCGAAATCCAATACCCTTTGCACGATGCCCTCGCCCCACTCTGCCGCGATCCGCCATGACGTGACCGACGACGAGCTGGAGCTCCCCGTGGAGGACGTCGCCGCCCGGCTCGGCCTCCCCGCCGCCATGCTCGTCCGCCGCATCGAAGCCGGCGACATCCCCGCCCGCCGCATCGACGACGAGGACGGCGTGCACTACTGGGTGCGCATCGCCGACCTCGGCACCTCCAGCCGCGCCGTGCTGCCGCCGACAGCGCCGCCCCCGCCGTCGGCGGGCTACGCGACCCCGTTCACCGCGCAGAGCGAGATCGACGAGATCGACGACGTCGACGACGACGCCACCGACGTGCTCGACGCCGGCGACAGGGACGACGCCGACCTCCCCCCGCCGCCCGCGCGCGGCACGGTCGAGCTGTCCCCCGTCGACCGCGAGAGCGAGGGCCCGCGCGCCGAGCTGGCCATGATGGCCCTCGACCCCCGCGAGCTGGTCGCCGGCCTGCTCGACCGCTGGGAGCGCACCCTCGAACAGCGCATCTACGCCGAGCAGCGCCAGCGCTTCGAGGCCGAGCTGACCAACCGCCAGGCCAAGGTCAAGCAGCTGCAGCTGGAGCTCGACGCCGTGCGCGCCGAGCACGCCGCCTCGCTGGCCGAGAAGGAGCGCGCCCTCGCCGAGCGCGAGCGCGACCTCGCCCACCGCGAGCGCGAGCTGGAGGAGCTGCGCAGCCAACCCCGCCGCGGCTGGTTCTTCCGCCGCTGAGCCGCGCCGGGCGCGCCGTTCCCGCCAGCCGCATGCCCGAGCCTTGACGGGAACGCATGTTCGGAGTACAAATCACTCGCGCCAATGCCGGCTGACGCCGTCGCCGAGATCAAGTCGCGCCTGGACATCATCGATGTCGTGGGTGGCTACGTGCGCCTGCAGCGCAGCGGCCGCGAGCACAAGGGCCTCTGTCCCTTCCACAGCGAGAAGACGCCCAGCTTCACCGTCTCCCAGGAGCGTCAGGCCTGGTACTGCTTCGGCTGCCAGGAGGGCGGCGACCTGCTCAGCTTCGTGCAGAAGATCGAGCGGCTCGACTTCCGCGAGACGCTGGAGATGCTCGCCGAGCGCGCCGGCGTCGAGCTCACCCGCGACGGCGACGGCCGGGAGCGGCGCGACGCGGCGCGCAAGCGCAAGCTCGCCCTGGAGCTGCACGCTCGCGCCCAGCAGTTCTACGAGCACGTGCTGTGGAACACCGAAGCCGGGGAGCCGGGGCGCGCGCTGCTCGCCGAGCGCGGCGTCAGCGAGGAGCTGGCCAGGGAGTTCGGGGTCGGCTTCGCGCCGTTGGGCGGCGGCAGCGGCGACGCGCTGATCCGCTACCTGATGCGCCGCGGCGCCGCCACCTCGGTGGCCGAGCTCGGCGACGCCGGCCTGGCCCACACCTCGGAGCGCGGCGGGCCGCCGCGCGACCGCTTCCGCCACCGCCTCGTCTTCCCCATCCGCAGCGAGCGCGGCGAGACCATCGCCTTTGGCGGCCGCGCCCTGGGCGACGCCGTGCCCAAGTACCTCAACTCGCCGGCCACCGCCATCTACGACAAGTCGCAGGCGATCTTCGGCCTGGACCGCGCCCGCAAGGCCATCGGCGACAGCGGCACCGCGGTGATCGTGGAGGGCTACTTCGACGTCCTCGCCGCCCATGCCGCCGGCGTGACCACCGCGGTGGCCAGCAGCGGCACCGCGCTCACCCGCGAGCAGGTGCGCATCCTCTCCCGCCACGCGCGCAGCATCGTGCTCTGCTTCGACGGCGACGACGCCGGCCGCAACGCCGCCTCGCGCGCCGTCGACGTGGTCGCCGCGGAGAACCTGGAGTGCCACATCTGCGTGCTGCCCGCCGGGTTCAAGGACCCCGACGAGCTGGTCCGCCGCGACCCCGCGCTCTTCGCCCAGGCGATCGCGGCCGCCCCGCGCGAGTGGCAGGTGCTGCTCGACCAGGCGCTCCGCGACGGCGAGAACGGTTCGGTCGACGCGCGCCGCGCTGCCGCCGAGCGGGCCGTCGCCCTGCTCGCCCGCATCAGCGAGGCCACCGCGCGCGACCTCTACATCCAGCAGGCCGCCGAGCGTCTCGAGCTGCAGCCGGCGTCGATCGCCGAGGACGTCGCCCGCCTGCGCCGCAACCCGCGCAGCGCGGTGCGGGTCGTCGCCCCTGCGCCGCCTGTGGCCGCGGCGGCCGCCGCCGCTGCCGCGGTATCGGGATCGGCGGTGACCGCCGCCGCGTCCGGGGACTCCACCGCCGTCGCGCCCGAGCCCGAACCGTCCGTCCCGCTGAGCTCCTGGGAGGAGCACATCGGCGCATTCGTGCTGCAGCGTCCCACCCAGGCGGTCGCGCTGCTCGGCGAGTTCGGCCTGCGTCCCGAGGAGCTGCGCCATCCCACCATCCGGCGCTACTACGAGGTCGCGCTGGGGCTCGAACCGTCGCTGCCGTTCCCCGTCCACGTGCTCGGCGAGTCAGAACAGCGCCTTGCCGGCCGTCTATTGGTACGCTCCCTGCCCGAGTTGCAGGACATCGACCCCGTTCCCCTGAGGCAATCCGTGGCGAGCTGTGTGGCCCGTGTCAGGAAGGCGGCCAAGCTGGCCGAGGCGCAGGTCGTGCAGCGTGAGCTGCGCCGGGCGCGCGATGGGGGGCAGACCGCCGAGGCGGAGGCGCTTGCACTGCGTCTCCACGGACTTGCCACAGAGGTGCAGCGGCTTCGTCAGGGCTAGTGCCCGGATGGAGCGACGGCTCCGACACCAGGACGCGTTAAATACCTAGGTTCCCGCAGAGCCTGCTCCGGCAAGGCGGACCCGGGCAGAGGAGAACTGGATGGCGACGGCAAAGGTGAAGGCGGGGATGGGCGGAGTGGCGACGGGAGACTTCCTGGTCTCTGCTGCTGAGACGCTGATCGTCCGCGGCAAAGAGCAGGGCTTCCTGACGCCCGACGACATCCTTCAGGCCTTCCCCGAGATCGAGGCCGAGCCCGACCACCTCGAGCGCATCTTCGGCGCCTTCCGCGAGATGGGCATCGAGGTCAGCGACGGCGACAAGGACTTCGAGGCCGTCGACGAGATCGACGACGACATGATCGCCACCGCCGAGGCGATCGACTCGGTGTCGCTCGACGACCCGGTGCGCATGTACCTCAAGGAGATCGGCCGGGTCGCCCTGCTCCGCGCTGAGCAGGAGGTGGAGTACGCCCAGCTCATCGAGCAGGGCGACGACGACGCCAAGAACAAGCTGACCGAGGCCAACCTGCGACTTGTGGTCAGCATCGCCAAGAAGTACATCGGCCGTGGCATGTCGTTCCTGGACCTGATCCAGGAGGGCAACATGGGCCTGATCCGCGCCGTCGAGAAGTTCGACTACCACAAGGGGTACAAGTTCTCGACCTACGCGACGTGGTGGATCCGCCAGGCGATCACCCGGGCCATCGCCGACCAGGCCCGCACCATCCGCATCCCGGTGCACATGGTCGAGACCATCAACAAGCTGGTGCGCGTCTCGCGCCGCCTGTTGCAGGAGCTCGGTCGCGAGCCCACCGACGAAGAGATCGCCGAGGAGATGGGCATCACGCCCGAGAAGGTTCGCGAGATCATCAAGGTGTCGCAGGACCCGGTGTCGCTGGAGACGCCGATCGGCGAGGAGGAGGACTCCCACC
>CAZCJX010000146.1:0-6377 GCA_964499205.1 uncultured Actinomycetes bacterium
TGCCGCGCCGGGCCTGGAACCCGGGCGAGCCCGTCACCGGAGGCATCAGCAATGACTGACATCACCAGCATCGACATCACCGCGGAAATGGCCGAGGACTCGGACTCGACCGACTGGCACTTCATCTGCACCCCGCCCACGGGCGCCTGATCGAACTGATCCAGTTCGCGGACCGGACGCGCCAGCCGCGCTCCGGACCGTGCGGTGGCGCGGGCGCCCCAGCGGCGTCCGCGCCACCACCACCTGCACGCCGGAAGGATCGAGCACCCAGCCCGGCGGCCCCCGAGGAGGAACCATGACGCTGGGCGCTCGGACCGCCGGAGGCGGGGAAGGGGTGAGCCAAGCCACCACGGACGCGGAGCCGCGGGGCCCGCTGGTCCGGCTGCTGGTCGCCGTCGGCATCTCGCTGTACGGCTACACCTTCGGCATGGTCGCCATCATGGTGCTGCTCCTCCAGGTGACCGGCCAGCCCGCCGCGGCGGCCGCCTACCTGGTGGTGCGCTCGCTGCCCCGCGCTCTCGGTGCGCGGCCCGGCGGCGCCCTCTCCGACCGGGTCGGCCCGCACCGCGTCGCCGCCCTGTGCAGCGCCGTGCAGGCCGCCGCCACCGGCCTGGTCATCGCCGCCGGCGCCGCCCGCCTGGCCTGGCTGGTCTACGCCGCCGTCGCCCTGATGGGACTGGCCGCCGGCATGTTCCAGCCCGCCACCATGGCGTTGATGCCGCGCGTCGTCGGTCCCGCCGGCCTGGCGCGCGCCAACACCGCCTACAACGGCATCGTCGCCTCCGCGGTGCTGGCGCCACCGGCGCTCTCGGTGCCGCTGCTGGCCCTGGGCGGCCCCGACCTGCCGCTCGCCGTCGACCTCGCCGGCTTCCTGGTCGCCGCGGCGATGATGGCCTTCCTGCCCATCCGCCCCCAGGCGCAGCACCAGGCGCGGGACGACGCCCGGCGGGTTCGGGTCAGCTCCGTCCAGATCTTCCTCCGCGACCGCTTCCTCCGCTCCCTGGCCATCGCCTGGGCCGCCGAGGGGATGGTCGCGGGCGCCGCCCAGGGCGCCTTCATCGCCGCCGCGGCGCAGCGCTTCGGCGGCGACTCGCGCGTCGGCCTGCTCTACGCAGCGGTCGGCGTCGGCTCGTTGCTCGGCACCGGAGCGCTGCTGCGCCTGCACCCCACCCGGGTGCCGCGCATGGCCGTGGTCGGCGCCGCGCTGCTCTCCGTGGTCGCGCTTGGCCTCTTCGCCCTGGCCGCCGACGTCTGGATGGCCGTGGCCACCCTGGCCGTCGCGGGCATGGCCAACTCGCTGTACCAGACCTGGAGCATCACCCAGCTGCAGCGCGAGATCGAGCCCGCCATGCTGGGGCGCGCCAGCGGGCTGGTGGTCGCCCTCGGCCTCAGCGGTGTCATCGCCGGCGCTCTTATGGTCACCCTGCTGATCCCGCTGATCGGCTGGACCAGCGGCCTGATGGCGGTCAGCCTGCTGGCCGGTGCGCTGATCCTCACCCTGGCGACGCCGCGCCGCGCCGAGGTGCTCGCCCTGCGCCAGCTGGTCGCCTGATGCCGACGATGCTGGCCGAAACCACCGCAAAGGGATTCCGCCACGGCACCCACCGCGTCTGCGCGCCGGAGCAGACCTGGGAGCGCGTCCGCCGCCACCTCGCCGCCTGCGGCATCACCCGCGTCGCCGACGTCACCCGCCTCGACGTCATCGGCATCCCCGTCTTCCAGGCGGTGCGCCCGCTCTCGCGCAACCTCTCGGTCTCGCAGGGCAAGGGGGTGACGCCGATGCTGGCCCGCGTCTCCGCGGTGATGGAGGCGGTCGAGCTGTGGCACGCCGAGGATGTCAGCCACCTCGACGCCACCCGGGCGCGTGTGGCGGACATGAGCCTGCACTACGACCCGCACACCCTCGACCTCGCCGCGCGCAGCCTGCTCGGCGGCGCCACGGTGCTGCACTGGGTGCCGGGGCGCACCCTGCGCACCGGCCGCAGCGCCGCCGTGCCGCGCGAGTACCTGGAGATCGACCACACCCTGGCAGAAACCTGGCAGCCGCCGCTGTTCCGGGTCACCAGCAACGGGCTGAGCAGCGGCAACACCGTCGAGGAGGCCGTCCTGCACGGTCTCTACGAGGTGATCGAGCGCGACGCGCTGACCCGCCTGCAGGCCGTCCCGCGCAGCGCCCGCCGCGCCGTCGACCCGGACACGGTGGACGGCGAGGACGCCGCGCCGCTGCTTGCCGCCCTGCGCGACGCGGGCTGCACGGTGAGCATCGTCGACGCCACCGGGCCCACCGGCCTGCCCACCTTCGTCACCGAAATCTGGTCGGCCGGCTATCCCCACTGGTTCGGCGGCGCCGGCTGCCACCTCGACCGCGAGGTCGCCCTCTGCCGCGCCCTCACCGAGGCTGCGCAGTCGCGGCTCACCGCCGTCGCCGGCACGCGCGACGACGTGCAGTCGGGCGTCTACACCCGAGTCACCGACTGGTGCGCCCAGCCCGGCTCGCGCGCCGGCGGCATCAGCATGGCCTTCGCCACCGTGCCCGACGCGCCCACCGGCGACCTCGCCGCCGACCTGCAGGCGGTGGCCGCCGCGGTGGAGGAGCTCAGCGGCGTCGAGCCCTTCGCCGTCGACCTCACCCGTGACCACATCGGCATCCCGGTGGTCCGCGTCGTCGCCCCCGGGATGCTGCACGGGAAGCTGCACTGATGCGCCGCACCGTCCACGTCTACACCGGCCCCACCCTGACCGCCGCCGACGTCACCGCGGTGCTGCCCGCGGCGGTGGTGCACCCGCCGGTCGCCGCCGGCGACCTGCTCACCCTCGACGCCGCGCGCGGCGACGTTGTGGTCATCATCGACGGATACTTCCAGCAGGCGCAGGCGGTGCGCCACAAGGAGATCCTGCTGCTGGTGGAGCGGGGGATCGAGGTGTGGGGCGCGGCCAGCATGGGCGCCCTGCGCGCCGCCGAGCTGCACACGCTGGGCATGCACGGCACCGGCGCGGTGTTCCACCTCTACGTCCGCGGGGTCATCGAGGGCGACGACGAGGTGGGGGTGACCCACGGCCCCGCCGAGCGCGGCTATCCCGTGGTCGCCGACGCCCTGGTCAACATCCGCTGCACCGTCCGCGCCGCGGTGCGCGACGGCATGCTCACCGCGCACGACGCGCGGGTCTTCACCGCCGCCGCCGCCGCCATGCCCTTCGAGCTGCGCACCCTCGCCGGCCTGCTCGGCGCGGCGCGCGAGGCCGGCCTCGGAACCACCGCGGTCGCCCGCATCGAAGCCGCCCTCACCGAGCGCCGCGTCGACGTCAAACGCCGCGACGCGCTGCGCGCGCTGCGCCGGGTTCGCCGCAGCGCCGCACGCTGGTCCCCGCCGCGCATCGCCGCACGGGTCAGCGACAACGCGCATCTCAGCCTCTGGCGGGAGAGCTGCGGCAGCGATCGCCAGGCGCTGGTCGCCTGCCAGCTCTTTGCTCCCGACTACCCCGAGTTCGCCGCGCCCGTCGCCCTGCGCATCCTGGCCGCGCTGGCCAGCCCGCCGCCCGCCGAGCCGCGCAGCGACAGCCAGCTGCTGCACCAGCTCGCCGGCGGCGTCGAGGCCACCCTGCGCGCCTTCCTCGCCGCCCACGACCTCGACCGCGAGGCGCTGCTGCGCCACCTCCGCCGCGAGGAGCGGCTGGAGTGTGCCCTCGGCGGCCGTCCCGCCACCCCCGAGGTGCTGGCCGGCATCGTGCTGGCCGCCGCCGACTCGCACGGCGTCCTCGCCGCCGCCGACGCGCCCCGCTGGGAGGCGCACTGGCTGCGCCACAGCGAGCGCGAGGGCGGCCAGGACCGCCGCCTCCGCGCCGCGCTGCGCGCCCTCGCCGTGCCGCCGGGCCTGGCCCCGCGCGAGGCGTTCGTCGTCGCCCTCAAGCTCGCCGGGCGCTTCGCCGCCGCGCGCGAGGCGGCCCGCGCCGGGCTGGCCTTCAACGACGAGGTGGCCGCCGCCCACCCCGAGTTCGCCGTCCACCTCATCGACGGCCGCCGCGTCGCCGCCTGGTTCGCCGAGCGCTGGGGCGTAAGCGCCGAGGACTTCGACCTCGAGCTCGCCGACCGTGGCTTCGCCAGCCGCGACGAGTTCCTGTCGGTGGCGCGGGCGTTCTACATGGCGGACAAGTTCCGCCCCCTGAACGGCTCCCTGTCCCTCGGCGCGGCAGCGGCCTGACCTCCGGGTCAGTCCGTGTCACGACTGTGCAGGGCTGTCACGGGAATGCAGTCGGAATCCTTCGTGGCAAGCGACAGTCCTGGCTGATGATGGGACCAATCCACGCTTGGAGGCCGCCGACAGCTTGACCCCCGCCGCCGACCCGCACGACCCCAACGCCTACATCCGCCTGGGCCGCGCTCTCTGGGAGGGCGACGAGCACCTGCGCAACGTCCTCGAGCTGTCGCCGATCGGGCTGGTGCTGATGGCGCTCGACGGGCGGATGCTGCGGGTCAACGCCGCCTTCTGCGACCTGCTCGGCCGCAGCCCCGAGGAGCTGTGCAGCCTGACCGCCTTCGATGTGATCCGGCAGAACGAGGTGGAGGGCAGCCAGGCCAACGCCTCCGGCCTGCGCGACGAGCAGCGGCCCCTGTCGCAGATCGAGCGCGAGTTCGTGCGTCCCGACGGGAAGGAGGCGTGGGGCCTGGTCAACACCGTGGTCATCCGCGACGCCGACGGCGAGAAGATCGGCTTCTTCAGCCAGGTGCAGGACATCACCAAGCGCAAGCAGGTGGAGAAGGAGCTGCGCGCCAGCGAGGAGCGGTTCCGCACCCTGTTCGTGCATGCCTCGGTCGGCCAGTGCCTCATCGACGTGCACTCGCGCGGCATCACCACCGTCAACCCCGCCCTGGCCCGCCTGCTCGGCCGCACCGAGGAGGAGATGGTCGGCCAGCCCTGGGAGGCGTTCATCCACCCCGAGGACCGCGTGCTCACCGCCAAGCAGGTGCGCGCCCTCACCGACGGCGACATCCCCTGCTACGAGTCGGCGCAGCGCTACCTGCACGTCGACGGGCAGTGGATCGAGACCTACACCACGGTGGCCCTGGTGCGCGACCGCGACGGCACGCCGCAGAGCTTCCACATCCTGATCCAGGACGAGACCAGCCGCTTCGAGGCCGAGCAGCGCCGCCGCGAGACCGAGGCCACGCTGGCCTTCCAGGCCAGCCACGACACCCTGACCAGCCTGCCCAACCGCGCCCACTTCGCCGACCGCCTGCGCACCGGCATCGGCCGGCTGCGCCGCGGCCGCCGCCCCCTCGCCGTGCTTTTCGTCGATCTCGACCGATTCAAGTACATCAACGACAGCATGGGCCACGGCGCCGGCGACCTGGTCCTCTTCGAGACCGCGGCGCGGCTCAGCCAGGTGCTGCGTCCCAACGACGTCCTCTCCCGCTTCGGCGGCGACGAGTTCACCGTGCTCTGCGAGGACGTCGACGGCGTCGAGGGCGCCTGCGCCATCGCCGAGCGCATCATCGCCGCCATCCGCGAGCCGCTCTCGGTCGGCGGCCGGGAGATCTTCGTCGGCGCCAGCGTCGGCATCGCCGTGGCCGGCGAGCGCAGCGCCACGCCCGAGGGACTGCTCAGCGACGCCGACGCCGCCATGTACCGCGCCAAGGAGGCGGGGCGGGGCCGCTACGAGGTGTTCGACGAGCACCTGCGCAGCGCCACGGTGCGCCGCATCGAGATCGAGAACGGCCTGCGCCGCGCCCTGGAGAGCGACGAGCTGGTGCTCCACTACCAGCCCATCGTCGACCTGCACACCGCCGGCCTGGTCGGCGTCGAGGCGCTGGTCCGCTGGCAGCGCGCCGACGGGCAGCTCTACTCGCCCGCCGAGTTCATCCCCGTCGCCGAGGAGACGGGCCTGATCGTCGAGATCGGCGAGCACGTGCTGGTGACCGCCTGCCGCCAGGCCGCCGCCTGGCGCGCCGCGGTCGGCGACGAGCGAGTTTTCCACGTCACTGTCAACATCTCGCCGATCCAGCTGATGCGGCCCGGCTTCAGCGAGTCGGTGGCCGGGGTGCTGGAGCAGACCGGGGTGCCCGCCGAGTGGCTGGCCCTGGAGATCACCGAGGGCGCGTTGATGGCGGACACCGAGTCGGCCATCGCCGTGCTCGAGGAGATCCGCGACCTGGGCGTGCGCATCGGCATCGACGACTTCGGCACCGGCTACTCCTCGCTCAGCTACCTGCAGCGCTTCCCGGTTGATCTGGTCAAGATCGACCGAAGCTTCACGATGTCGCTGGACCGGCGCAACTCGCACGCCAACGCGCTGGTCGGCGCGGTGGTCCACATCGGCGCGGCGCTGGGCATCAGCATCGTCGCCGAGGGCGTGGAGACCCGCGAGCAGGCCAACATCCT
>CAZCJX010000147.1:0-2738 GCA_964499205.1 uncultured Actinomycetes bacterium
GCGTGCCGGGTTGCTGTAGGGACCGCGCACCTGCCGCCGCTCGGTGCCGGCGAACTCGATCAGCGAGAAGGGATGCGGGTGGGGATGGTGCACGCACGATGAGCGCAGCCACTCGATGTCCAACGCGGCCAGCTTGCGGTCCCAGGCGTCGAGCCAATCGCGCGGATCGATGATGACAAGATCGTCCAGAACCGAGGGCTCGGCCTCGGCCAGGTAGGCGCACGCCGCCAGGCCGTGCGGCCCGGCCCCGGCGACGACGATGCGGCCGCCGCCGCGGCTCATCGCAGGTCGAGGCGCTGCACCCGGCCGTCCTCGCCGCCCACCGCGATCACGCTGGAGTCGGGCGACCAGGCCAGGCAGGTGACGCCTGAACCGGTGTGCCAGGCGGCGACGGGAGCGGTGTCGCTGTCGCCCCACAGCTTCACCCAGCCGTCGCCGGCCGCGGTGGCGAGAAGCGCGCCGTCGGGCGCGTAGGCGATGGCCGACAGCCGATCCTCGTGCGCGTCGATCTGCCGCGGCACGCTGCCCTCCGGCCCGGAACCGCTGAAGTCCCAGACGGTGACGTCGCCGGGGCCGGCGACGGCGAGCAGGCGCGACCCGGGATGCCATGCGATCTGGTCGATCTTGGCCGGATATCCGGTCATCTCCATGTCGCGCCCGCTCCACAGGCGCCAGACGTGGACGCTGTTGTCCTGGTTGCCGGACGCGGCATGCCGGCCGTCGGGCGCGACGTGCAGGCAGAGCAGCGAACCCTTCCAGTCGAAGACGCGGGCGGGTTGCGGCACGCCGCGCGCCGGCTCGAACCAGCGCACACCGCCGTAGCAGGCCACGCCGACGCGCCGCGAGTCCGCCGACCAGGCGACGTCGGTGATCGTGCTCGGTTGCTGCGGAACGCGCAGCACCGGTGCGCCGGCGGCGTCGACGACGACCAGCTCGCGGCCGATCCCGGCGGCGAGCCGGCCGCCGTCCGGCGACCACGCCGCGCACATCGCCTGGCCGTTGCCGCGCACCTCGGCGACCGCCGCCCCGCCGCCGCTGACGACGACGACGCGCCCGTCGTGTCCCGCCGACGCCAGCCGCGCGCCATCCGGCGACCAGGCGAGGTCGAACACGCCGAGACCGTGGTCGGCCACCACGCTGCACACCTGGCCCGAGGCGGCGTCGACGAGCACCGCCTCACCGCCCATCGATCCCGCCGCGATGCGCTCGCCGGACGGCGACCAGGCCACGGCACCGACGTGGTCGGAGAGCTGCTGGCTCCATGCCGTGGCCAGCTGTGCCGCCGCGATGCGCGGCTGCGCGCTCACGACGCGACGCAGGCGAGCAGCCCCGCCTCCAGCTCGGCGCGGTCGAGGTTGCGGCCGATGAAGACCATGCGCGTGGTGCGCGGCTCGTCGCCCCAGGGCGCACCGGCGCTGGAGTCGATGAGCATGTGCACGCCCTGGAAGACGTGGCGGCGCTCCTCGCCGGCGAAGGCGAGAATTCCCTTGCTGCGGAAGATGTCGACGCCGCGCTCGCGCAGCAGCCGCGACATCCAGGCGTTGAGCCGGTCGCCGTCGACGTCGCCGGCGACCTCGAGGCCGACCGACGTCACGCTCTGGTCGTGCTGGTGGTCGCCCTGCAGCAGGAAGGCGGGATCCAATTCCAGCACGCGGTCGAGGTCGAAGGCGCCGACGCCGAGGATGCGGTCGAGGTCGACGCGGGCGTGCTGGCTGCGCACCACCTCGGCCACCGCGTTGATCGAGCGCACTCGCCACTCGACGGCGTTCACCTCCTCGGCGGCGACCAGGTCGGTCTTGTTGATGACGATGCGGTCGGCGAAGGCGATCTGCTCCAGCGCCTCGTTCTCGACGCCCTCCGGGCGCACCTCGTCGAGATGGGCGAGCACGTGCTTGGCGTCGACCAGGGTGACGATGGCGTCGAGCCGCGCGCTCTGCGCCACGTCGGCGTCGACGAAGAAGGTCTGCGCCACCGGTGCGGGATCGGCGAGGCCGGTGGTCTCGATGAGGATGTGGTCGAACTTGTCGCGGCGCTTCATCAGCGTGCCGAGGATGCGGATGAGGTCGCCGCGGACGGTGCAGCAGATGCACCCGTTGTTCATCTCGAAGACCTCCTCGTCGGCGTTGACGACCAGCGCGTCGTCGATGCCGACCTCGCCGAACTCGTTCTCGATGACGGCGATGCGCTTGCCGTGCTGCGCGGTGAGGATGTGGTTGAGCAGCGTCGTCTTGCCCGAGCCGAGGTAGCCGGTGAGGACGGTGACGGGCACCTTGGACGCTGCGGTGGTGTCGACAGCCATGGGCCTCCCTGCCAGCGCGCGGCGCGGGGTGGCGCCGCCAGTCTAGTTTCGGTAATCATTACCGTACCATGGTCGCCAGCACACCCTCCGGGCTCGACACCGTGGGCTCCGTCCTCGCCGCCCACGGGCAGCGCTACACGCGGGGACGCCGCCGCCTGCTCGACGTCCTCGCCGCCGCCGAGCAACCCCTGGCCCTCGCCGAGATCGTGGCGCGGTGCCCGGACGTCCCGCTGAGCTCCGCGTACCGCAGCCTGCGCATCCTCGAGCAGTGCGGGCTGGTGCGTCGCATCCTCGACAGCGACGGCGTCGCCCATGTCGAGCTGTCCGAGGCGCTCACCGGCCATCACCACCATGTCGTCTGCGATCGCTGCGGCCGCATGGAGCGGATTCACCTGACCCGCGCGGTGGAGCGGGGGCTGGACGCGCTGGGCCGGCGGCT
>CAZCJX010000147.1:2838-6301 GCA_964499205.1 uncultured Actinomycetes bacterium
CGACCGAGACCGTCTGGCTGGGGCGCGTGCTGAGCAGCGCGACGCTCGGCCTGGTGTGCTCCTGGCTGGAGCGCGGCGGCGAGATGCCCGACGGGCTGCTGCGGCACCGCCTGCCCGGGGCGGATGCCCGCGGCGGTGGCGGCGACGCCGTGGCGGCCGCGGTTGCGAAACGATAATGAGTATCGTTATGCTGACGGCCATGCACGTTCTGACAAGCCATTTCCGGCCGGCCGCGCCGGCCCGCCGCCGCCTCCGCGGCGCCGCCCTCGTCGCCCTCGGCCTCTCGGCGACCCTGCTCGCCGCCTGCGGCAGCGACACCTCGGCGAACAACTCGGGCGGCGGCTCCAGCCACCAGGTCAACGCCGTCGCCACCATCAACGCCTGGGGGAGCATCCTCGCCCAGCTCGGCGGCAGCCACGTGCACGAGGTGTCGATCATCACCAACCCCGACACCGACCCGCACGACTACGAGCCCACCCCGGCCGACGGGCGAGCCATCGCCAGCGCCCAGCTGTTCGTCGAGAACGGCATCGGTTACGACTCGTGGGGGGACAAGGCCCTCGCGGCGAATCCCGCGTCGGGTCGTACCGTGCTCAACGTGGGCAAGCAGGTGGGAGTCGCCGAGGGAGGTAACCCGCACCGCTGGTATTCACCGACCGACGTGGCCACCGTTGCCACCGCGATCACCGATGACCTGAAGCAGCTCGACCCGGCGGACGCGAGCTACTTCGACAGCCAGCACCAGGCGTTCATGACCCAGGGGCTGTCCGAGTATCACTCGTTGATCAGCCAGATCAAGTCGACGTACGCCGGCGTTCCTGTCGGTGCCAGCGAGAGCATCTTCGCGCCGCTGTCCGACGCGCTGGGGCTCGACCTGCTGACTCCGCCGAGCTTCCTCAAGGCGATCAGCGAGGGCACCGATCCGTCCGCCGCCGACAAGGCCACCATCGACGCCCAGATCAGTGGCCACCAGATCAAGGTTTATGTCTTCAACAGCCAGAACAGCACTCCCGACGTCGCTGCCCAGGTGAAGGCCGCGCAGGCAGCCGGGATCCCGGTCGCCGCGGTCACCGAGACGTTGTCGCCGGCGACGGCGTCGTTCCAGCAGTGGCAGGTGACCGAACTCCGGGCGCTGATGGCCGCCTTGCATCAAGCCACGGGGAAGTAGATGAGCCTCGTCGGTGTCGCTGCGACCCGTGGCGGCACGACGGCGACCGCACCCGCGCAGGTCGACGCGGCCGTCTCGCTGCACGATGTGACCGCCGCGCGGGGCGGTCGCATGGTGTGGTCGCATGTCGACATCCGCATCGACCGCGGTGCCTTCGTCGCCCTGCTCGGCCCCAACGGCGTCGGCAAGTCGACGCTGCTGCAGGTGGTCCTCGGCATGCTGCCCGCCGCCGCCGGCACGGTGCGCGTGCTGGGAGCTGCGCCGGGCCGGCGCAACGCCCGGATCGGCTACCTCCCGCAACGTCGCGCCTTCGACCCGGCCACGCGCATCCGCGGGGTCGACGTGGTCCGACTCGGCCTCGACGGCGACCGCTGGGGAGTGCCGGCGCCGTTCGCCGGCCGGTTCAGCCGCCGTGCCCAGGCGGCGCGGCGACGCGTCGACGAGGTCATCGAACTGGTCGGCGCCACCGGCTACGCGCACCGACCGATCGGTCAGTTGTCCGGTGGGGAGCAGCAGCGGCTGCTCATCGCCCAGGCGCTGGTGCGCCAACCCGAGCTGCTGATCCTCGACGAGCCCCTCGACAGCCTCGACGTCACCAACCAGGCCAGCGTCAGCGCGCTGGTGCAGCACGTCTGCCGCAGCCTCGATGTCGCCGTCATCCTCGTCGCCCACGACGTCAACCCGATCCTGCCCTACCTCGACACGGTGATCTACCTGGCGCACGGCGGCGCCATCAGCGGCCCGCCCGAGGAGGTCATCACCGCCGAGACCCTGACCAGGCTCTACGGCACGCCGATCGACGTGCTGCGCGACCGCACCGGGCGGCTCGTCGTGGTCGGCCAACCCGACGCACCGGCCACGCACTGATGGACGTCCACCTCAGCTGGAACCTGGTCGACGACGTCAACCAGCTGCTGTCCTTCCACTTCATGGTCAACGCACTGCTGGCCGGCACCATCGTCGCGGTCGTTGCCGGCGCCATCGGTTACGTCATGGTGCTGCGGCAGCAGAGCTTCGCCGGGCACACCCTCGCCCTGCTCGGCTTCCCCGGCGCCGCCGGGGCGATCCTGCTCGGCGTCGACCCCAGCTTCGGCTTCTTCGGTTTCTCCATCGCCGCTGCGCTGGTGATCGCCGCGGCGTCCACCCGGCGCCCGACCGGTGGGCTCGGCGGCTATAGCGAGCAGGGCGCCGTCATCGCCACCGTCCAGGCCTTCGGGCTGGCCACCGGCATGCTGTTCGTCAGCCTCTACCACGGGTTCCAGTCCGGACTCACCAACCTGCTGTTCGGCACCATCATCGGCATCACCGACACCCAGGTCCGCATCCTGCTCGTCGCCGGCGTCGCCTCGCTGGCGGTGCTGGCGCTGCTCGGCCGGCCGCTGCTGTTCGCCACCGTCGACGCCGACGCTGCGCGCGCCCGCGGTGTGCCCGTCCGGCTGGTCAGCGTCGCCTTCCTGGTGCTGCTCGGCGTCGCCGCCGCCGGCACCAGCCAGGTCACCGGCAGCCTGCTGGTGTTCGCGCTGCTCGTCGCCCCGGCGGCGTCCGCGTCGCGGCTCACCGCCAACCCCGCCGCCGGCGTGGCGCTCTCGGTCGGGCTGGCCGTGCTGGTCACCTGGCTCGGCGAGGGCGTCGCCTACTTCTCGCCGTACCCGATCGGGTTCTGGGTCACCACCTTCGCGTTCGCGGTGTTCCTGCTCGCCAGCGCCTACCGCTGGGCGGCCGACACCAACCGGATCGGCGTCCGCCGCCGCGTGGGAGCGGCGGCGTGAACCCGTTCGCCGGTCTCGAGCACATGCTCTCCCACCCGTTCATCCAGCACGCGTTGATCGCCGCCACCCCGATCGCGGTGCTGTCCGGGCTGGTCGGCTACTTCGTGGTGCTGCGCGGACAGGTGTTCGCCGGCGACGCCCTGTCCCACGTCGCCTACGCCGGCGCGCTCGGCGCTCTCGTCGCCGGGCTGGACCTGCGGCTGGGTCTGTTCGCCGCGACCGTGGGCGCGGGCGTGGGACTGGGGCTGCTCGGTGGCCGCGGCGTCGCCGACGACGTGGTCATCGGCACCACCTTCGCCTGGGTGCTCGGCATCGGCGTGTTCTTCCTGGCCATCTTCACCACCCACAGCGCCAGCGGCAACTCCGCCGCCAACACCAACGTGCTCTTCGGGTCGATCTTCGGCATCAGCACCGACGCCGCGGTGACCGCCGCCGTCGTCGCCATCGGCCTCATCGTCGTGCTGCTGGCCATCGCCCGGCCGCTGCTGTTCGCCAGCGTCGACGCCACCGTGGCCGCCGCGCGCGG
>CAZCJX010000148.1:0-3418 GCA_964499205.1 uncultured Actinomycetes bacterium
GCGGCGCCGACGAGGTGGTGGTCAACTGGGAGAAGCTCAAGGCGCGCGAGAAGGGGGAGAGGCTGTCGGTGCTGGAGGGCGTGCCCAGGTCGCTGCCGGCGCTGGCCTTCGCGCTCGGCGTGCAGAAGCGGCCGGCGCGGCTCGGCTTCGACGAGACGCCCGAGCTGCGCGACGCGCTCGCCTGGTCGCGGCGGGCGCTGGAGGAGCTCGAGGAGCTGACCGACCGCACGCCCACCGCCACTCCAGCGGCGCCGGCCGCGGCCCCGGGGGGTGCGCCCGCCGGCGGGGGCCACGCGGCTGGACCGCCGCCCGCCCCGCCCGAGCTCGAGGACGCGGTCGGCGAGCTGCTCTTCGCGGTGGTTGCCGTGGCGCGCCGGCTGCGCGTCAACCCCGAGGACGCGCTGCGCCGCCGGGCCACGCAGTTCGCCGATCGCTTCGGGTCGCTCGAAGCCGCGGCGCGCGCCGACGCGGTCGACCTGCACGGCATCGACCGCGACGACTGGGCGCGGCGATGGGAGGCGACCGCGCAGCCGTAGTTCGCGCAACGGACGTTCAGCTCGCGGCGAACGGCCGTATACTCGCGGGGAGTCACGGCCAGTCACCCCACTACGTCTTCGAGGGCCGCAGCCATTCCTCTTCGCCTGCCGCACCGCCGCCGGCCCGGCCGCGGACACGGGCGAGCGCTTCGCACGCTGTCTCTGCGTCGCGTCGTCGCCGCCGCCATCGCCGTGGTGTGCTGCTGGGTGGCGTATGCCGTGTACACCGAGGTGGCGGCGAGCCATTCGCTGGACAGCCGGCTCAGCGCGGCGCAGCGGGAGAACCAGCGGCTGCAGCACCTCGTCGACCAGCGCAAGGCTGAGATCGCCGAGGCGCAGACCAGGGAGTGGTTGATCGAGGAGGCGCGCAAGCTGGGGTACGTGATGCCCGGGGAGCGCGTCTTCGTGCTGGCCACGCCGGGGGCGAGCCTGCCGCCCGACGGGGGGATCGACCTCAAGACGCTGCCGACCTTCAGCTCGGCGCCCACCTCCCCGGGGGCCAGCCCCGCGCCCAGCCAGGCGCCCGTGCTGGGGCCGCCGGCGGGGGCCAGCCCCACCCCCTTCGTGTTCACGGTGCCCACGCCGGGCCACCACTGAGCGCCGCAGAAAGCCCCTCGCTTCCCTCCACGCGCGAATCATCCCGACGCCCGGGGGGCGGGCGGTCACCCGGGGAGGTTTCGCTACAATGCCCCCGCGGCGTGGAGCAGTGGCAGCTCGTCGGGCTCATAACCCGAAGGTCGTTGGTTCGAATCCAACCGCCGCAACCACCCCCTCTCCCAGGGGCCCCACGCTCCCGCTGGTATGCTGTGCCGGCCCTCGGCGGTATAGCTCAGTTGGTAGAGCAGCCGGCTCATACCCGGTATGTCCCTGGTTCGAATCCAGGTACCGCCACCACTCCTACAGAGTGGACGCGCGCCTCGCGCGGCGGCGCAGCAGCGCCGTAGCACCGAGCAGCAACGCGACGGCGCTGACACCCACGCCGGCGGCGAGACCCATCGGGCTCTGGCCATTCATGGCCGAAACCTGCCGCGCCCCGGTCTGGTAGATCTCCGCGGGCTGCTCGTCGCGCGAGGCGACAGGGGCACCGGCATCCGCCGAGCTGTCATCGAGCAGGAGCACGACGCCGGTGATCGGCATCGCGGGCACCGGGGTCTGCACCAGCGGCGCCGCCGGCGCGGCAGCGTTCGCTGCAGAGGTCCGCGCGGGCGCGGGGGCGGCGGAGTGGTGCACGGGCGGGGCGGGCGCGGGGGCCGACGCGGTGCGCGGCCCGTCGGTGAAGGCAACGGCGACGACGATGGCGTTGCTCTGCGCCGAGCCGGCTCCCGACCAGGTCTGTCCGGACGCGGTGCGCCAGGAGCCGATGCCCACGGTGGTGAAGCTGCTGTTGAGGATGTTGGCCTCGTGCTCCGAGCTGGCCATGAAGTGGTCGTTGATGTACTGCGCGGCGGCGTTGGGATCGCTGATGCCAGAGGCCCAGCCGATGTTCTCGGCGGCGCTGCCGAAGGGAATCCCCTCGGCGCGCATCATCGAGAAGACGTTCTGGCTGCCGCAGTTGAGGATGGTGTGCGAGAAGTAGTTGCGCTGCAGCATGTCCTCGGCGCGGCCCTGCACGGTGTAGCCGCAGCCGCCGTAGTTGGAGCTCTCGGCGACGCCCTGCAGCGGACCGCTGGACTGCAGCGGGGGGAGGCCGCGCGAGGTGCGGTCGTTGTTGAGCAGGGTGAGCAGCGCGCTGTCGAACGAGGCGTCGGCGTGCACGCCGACGGGGGAGAGCGGCGAGGCTGCCGGCACAAGCAGCGCCGAGGCCGTGCTCAGCGCGGCGAGGGCGGCGACGACGCCGGCGGCGACACGCACGCGGGGCAGGCCGAGCCAAACCCGCAGACGGAAGTTCCGGTGTGGCACACGCACCGTCGCGTCCTCTCCCTTTGCGTGGACGGTGCGCTGGGTGGGCCCCGGCTGCTGGCGCCCACGTGCGCTCGTCTACCAAGCTCAACGTTCGCGGCCGCGCCCAACCTGCGGTGCGGCCCACCAATCTGCGGGGCTGGGCGACTCTGCCCGTAAGGATCGCCGCCGCCCGGAGTCTCAGATCCGAACGGCGCCCACCGGGGCGCGGCAAGGAGGGCAGACAGGTGCAGGTGGTGACGATGACCGAGCCCGTGAGCGAGCGGTCGGAGATCGGCGACGCGGAGCTGGTTCGCCGCTACCGGCAGGGCGACGCGGCCGCCTTCGAGGAGCTGTACCGCCGCCACCTGCCGACGCTGCTCCGCACCCTGACCCGGGTCGTCGGCGTCGAGCAGGTCGCCGAGGAGCTGGCCCAGGAGGCCTTCCTTCGCGCCGCCCAGCGCCTCCCCGAGGATGTCGGCAATCGCTTCCGCGGCTGGCTGCTGCGGGTCGGCAACAACCTGGCCATCGATTGGCTGCGCACCGCGCGCCGCGAGCGCATCCTCGCCGAACGCGCCGGCCAGCAGGTCCGCGACGCCGGCGACACCGACAGTCTCGACCTCGACCTCCACGAGGACATGCGCTCAGTGCTGACGGTGCTGCGCAAGCTGCCGCCGCGGTACCAGGAGGTGCTGGTCAACCGCGAGGTCTACGGCTTCGACTACAACACCATGGCGCGGGTGATGGACGTGTCGATCGCCGCGCTGCAGACGCTGCTGCACCGGGCGCGCGGTCGCTTCCGCGAGGAGTACCGCCGCGAGTACGGAGCGGTGGCGTGATGACAACGCTCTTCTCCGGCCTTCCCTTCCTTGCCCAGGCGGTCGTCGCGGCAGCCGCGACGGCCGCCGTTGGGCGGAGCCGGGGACGGCGGGCATCCCATGTCGACATTCAGTCCCTTCCTTGGCGTCACGGGGTGACGGCCGTCGCAGTCGGCGGCGGCCGTC
>CAZCJX010000148.1:3518-6184 GCA_964499205.1 uncultured Actinomycetes bacterium
CAGTCCCTTCCTTGGCGTCACGGGGTGACGGCCGTCGCAGTCGGCGGCGGCCGTCGCTCCGGACGTTGAGCCGGACGGACGGACCAACTTCACCACCAGCGACACTCATTCCCTTCCTAGGCGTCACGGGGTGACGGCCGTCGCCGACGCGCGGCGGTCGTCGCTCCGGGCGTTGCCTCAGAAGGAGCGGATCAGCGGGATCGGCGCACCGCCCGGCGGCGTGACGCTGGCGACCACCGGCGTCGATGAGGTGCGCGGGTCGTAGACGTCGACGTCGACGCCCGCGTTGCCGGCCAGGGCGACCTGCTGGACGTGCTGGTGGATACCGAAGATCGGAGTGGGCGCCGGCGCGGGCGGCGGACCGGCGCTCGGCGGCGGGCCCGGCGGCGGCGGTGAGGTGTCGACCGGCCCGTCCACCGGCACAGTGAGCGCGGGCGTCGGCTCGACGGTGTTGTCCTGCTCGGCGGTGGAGGCGCGATGGGCATCGGCGACCAGCTGTCCGGGACCGCCGGTCAGCGGCGGGACGGTGGCCTCGCCCCCGCCGGTGCCGCTGCGCGGGCTGTGCGTCGCCGCGACCTTCGGCGTCGCGGGCGAGCCGCCGTGCATGCCCAGGCCGACCCCGACGCCCACCACGGCGATGATCGCCGCGCCGACCCCGGCGAGCACCGCCGGCTGGCCGAGCAGGTGCAGGGCGCGCTGGGCCAGCGACTGCAGGTTGCCGATCACGCCGGCGCCACCGTGGCCGGCGGCCGCCGCGCTCCCGGCCGCGTGCACCGGCACGGCGGGAACGGGCAGGAACGGCGCGTGGTGCAGCGCCAGCGGCAGCGGCAGCAGGGGCAGCGCAGCGAAGAGCTCGGCGGGGTCGGTGAGCTTGGCGCCCACCTCCTTGCAGTTCTCGCAGCGGCGCATGTGCCGGTCGGCGGTGGCGCGCAGGTCGGGGGTGAGCACTTCGGTGCCCTCGGGGATCAGCTCGGCGAGGCGGGCGCAGTGGCGGCGCTGGCGCACCACCACCAGCAGCCGGATCGCCTGCCCCAGCGCCTCGCGCGCCCGGTGCACCACCACCGCGGCGTGCGCGGGGGTGATCTCCAGGACTTCGGCAATCTCGGCGACGGTGAAGCCGCGGCGCACGGTGAGGTCGAGGACCGCGTACTGCCTCGGCTCCAGGCTGCGCGCCGCGTCCCAGACCAGGCGCGCGGCGTCGGCGGCGGCCGCCTCCTCCTCGGGTCCCTTCTCGCCGCTGGCGATGGCCAGGGCGGCGTCGATGGGGTCGGCGGGGCGGCGGCGGGTGACGTGGGTGACGGCGAGGTTGTGGGCGACGGTGAACAGCCAGGGCCGCACCTTTTCGGTCTCGCGCACCGTCTCGCCGCGCTCGATGAGGCGGATGAAGGTGTTCTGGGTGAGGTCCTCGGCGACGGCGTCGTCGTGGACGGTGCGCGCCAGGAAGTCGTGGATCTCCGGCGCGTGGAGCTCGTAGAGGGTGGCGACGTCGAGCGTCGCCGGGGTGGCGGCCCACCCCGTCAGCGTGGTCACGGCGTGCTGTCGGCCTTCCTACGCCCCTCTCGGTCGAAGGGCCTGCAGAGGAGAAACGCTCCGAGTCAGGCTGGTCATGCGGTGGCCGCGGTGGCGCCGGTCGAGCGACGCGAAGCCGGCGATCAGCACGCCGAGCCACAGCAGCGTGACCAGCAGCAGCCCGGTGTAGGCGAGCAGCTGCGGCCACAGCGCGCCGCCGTGCGCCTCGCGCATCAGCAGCGTGCTGGCGGCGACGAACCGCACGTGCGCCAGCGGCTGCGGGGTGATCGGCGGCTGGGCGTACTCGGCGTCGTAGGGCATCGACACCGGCACCGCCAGCATGACGTCGTGCCGGGTCAGCCAGATCAGCGTCTTCCAGGTGGCGCCGCTGGCGACGGGATGGGCGGTGCGGTACTCGCCGGGGCGCACCTCGACCATCGGCGTGGTGTAGGCGACGCCGCCCTGCCAGGAGAGCGCCTCGAAACGGTCGACGTCGACGGCGGCATCCCGGGGTGTGAGGGCCAGGTCGACGTTCATCGGCTGGTAGGGCGACGGCAGGCCGTCGCGGTTGACCGCGGGCGTGGCGGGGCCGGCCGCAGTGGTGCGCATCACCGCGCTGACCGGCACGGTGGTGCGCGGCAGCGGCACGGCGAGGCCGACCACCACGCCGGCGAAGGCGGCGGCGAGCAGCGGACGCGGCAGGTCGGCCGAGCGGCCGGAGACGATGCGGCCGATGGCCACGCCGATCACAGCGCCGGCGAGGGCGATCATCACCGCCGCCCAGATGCCGGGGAAGAGCGAGGGTTGCCAGGGCTCGCGGCCCCAGAGGTGGCTGAAGCCCCACTCGCTGGCCAGCCCCAGGGTGCCCGCGGCGAGACCGCAGGCCAGCGCGGTGACCACCGGCCCGCGGCGGCGCACCAGCCAGGCGGCCGCCTCGATGCACACGCCGATGCCGAGGTAGAGGGGGAAGCGGGGCACCACATGGCCCAGGCCGGGGCCGATGAGCAGCGCCATCACCCCCCGCACGGCGAGGAAGTCGAGAGTGGCGAAGACGGCCCAGCCGCGGCCGAGGGCGACGCGGGCGGCGACCAGGGCGACCGATGTGGCCAGCATGATCAGCACCGGCTGGTACAGCGACTGCCACTGCGGCACGCCGT
>CAZCJX010000149.1:0-6157 GCA_964499205.1 uncultured Actinomycetes bacterium
CCTACGAGTCGATGGTGCAGCGGGTGAAGTCGCGCGTCGCCTTCGGCAAGCCGCTCGCCGAGCAGGGGGTGATCCAGGACTGGATCGCCGAGTCGCGGCTGGAGATCGAGCAGGCGCGGCTTCTGACGCTGAAGGCGGCGTGGCTGATGGACACGGTGGGCAAGGACGGCGCACGCTTCGAGATCAGCGCCATCAAGGTGGTCGCCCCGCGCGTCGCCTGCCGGGTGATCGACCGGGCGATCCAGGCCTACGGCGGCGGTGGCGTGTCGCAGGACACCCCGCTGGCGCAGATGTACGCCGGAGCGCGCACCCTGCGCCTCGCCGACGGGCCGGACGAGGTGCACAAGATGTCGATCGCGCGCACCGAGCTGAAGAGGGAGTTCAAGCTGCCGCCCGCCTAGGGCGGCGTGCCGTCGGCGTGGCCGCCATTCCGCCGGCGGGTCGCCATACCGCCGGCGCCCGCGGCAGCGAGAAACGCTCAGTCCGGCCGCAGCCGCTCGTCGCGAAATCCCGGCTTGGCGAAGAGCATCTGCACGTCGTTGATGCGCCGCTCCATGAACGCGCCCGCGCAGTACGACAGGTAGAGCCGCCACATCCGCAGGAAGCGATCGTCGAACCCCATGGCCACGATGCGGTCCAGGTTGGCGTCGACGTTGTCGCGCCAGGCGAGCAGCGTCGGCGGGTAACCGGCGGTGATGTCCTCGGCCTCCAGCAGCCGCATGTCGGTGGACCTGCCGATGCCGTCGAGGATCGCCGTGACCGAGGGCAGGCAGCCGCCGGGGAAGATGATGTCGCCGGCGAAGCCGCGGCCGAAGCGGCCGTGCCGGTACAGGTTGTGCTGGGTGACGATGGCCTGCACGAACATCAGCCCGTCGGGCGCCAGCAGCCTGCCGCAGGTGGCCAGGAAGCGCTCGATATACTGCGCGCCCATCGACTCGATGACCTCGATGTGCACCACCTTGTCGTACGTGCCGCGGATGTCGCGATAGTCCTGCAGCACCAGGGTGATGCGGTCCTGCAGGCCGGCGGCGGCGATCTCGCGCGTCACGTAGTCGAACTGCTCGCGGGAGATGGTCGCCGCGGTGACGCGGCAGCCGTAGTTTCTGGCGGCGTGGATGGCGAAGCCGCCCCAGCCGACGCCGATCTCCAGCACGTGGTCGTCGGGCGTCAGCCCCAGCCAGCGGCAGGCGCGGTCGAGCTTGGCCACCTGCGCCTCGTGCAACGTCATGTCGGGACGCTGGTACAGCCCGCACGAGTACTGCATGGTGGGATCCATCATCAGCGCGAAGAACTCGTTGCCGATGTCGTAGTGGCGGTGGATGTTCTCGGCGCTGCGGGCGCGGGTGTTGCGGTCGAACCAGCGCAGGCCGCGCTGGACGGGCACCGTCACCGGCGCCATGGTGTCGCGCACCCGGTCGACGAGGGCCATGTTGCGCGAGGCGATGCGCGTCAGGGTGAGGGCGTCGTCGACGTCCCACACGCCGTCGATGTAGCTCTGCGCCAGTCCCAGGCTGCCGCCGGTCAGCAGCGCGCGGTAGAACGCCGGCGTGTGCACGGTGACGGTGGCGCGCAGCGGCTCGCCGGGGTCGACACTGCCGAAGCGGCGCCGCTCGCTCCTCTCGACGATCTCGATCTCACCGTGGCGCAGGCGGCGCAGCAGGGCGAAGGCGGCGCTGCGCAGCGCGCGATCGGTGGCGCGCTCGCGGCCGGGCGGGGAGGGCGGCCGGGTGCGCTCCGGTACCAGTGTGGCGCCGGGTCTTTCGAGCTGTGCGACCAAGGCTGTTCGACCTCCGGGAGGAGCAGGCGGGCCGATGCAATCAGCGCATCAAGTAGACCACGCCCGACCACGGGCCGTGGGCCAGCCCCGGCAACGCGTTCAGGACGGCGCCGCCGCGGCGCAGCAGGTTGGCGCGCGGTGACCGGGCGGCGGCGTGTGGCAGTGTGTCCCGCTGCCGATGTCCGACCTCCGCCCCTCCCGCACCGCGCGTCCCGACGACCCGCCACCCGGCACGCCGGGCAGCACCACGCCCTGGAAGCCCACCCCCGCGCAGCTCGCCGCCGCCGCTGGCACCACCCTGCCCGACCTCGTCGCCCCCGGCCTGCGGGTGCTCTTCTGCGGCATCAACCCCGGCCTCTACACCGCGGCGATCGGCCATCACTTCGGCCGGCCGGGCAACCGCTTCTGGAAGGTCATCCACCTCGCCGGCTTCACCGACCGGCAGCTCTCACCCTTCGAGGAGCGCCACCTGCTCGACCTCGGCGTCGGCATCACCAACCTGGTCCCCCGCGCCACCGCCGCGGCCAGCGAGCTGGCGCCGGCGGAGCTGCGCCAGGGCGTGCTGCGCGTCGAGCGGCTGGCCTGCGAGCACCGGCCGCGCTTCGTCGCCTTCCTCGGCATGTTGGCCTACCGCGCCGCCATCGGCGACCCGCGCGCGGCCATGGGCCTGCAGCCCCGGCGGATGTGCGAGTCGCGGCTGTGGCTGCTGCCCAACCCCTCGGGTCTGCAGGCGCGCTACCAGCTCGACGAGCTGGTCGAGCTCTTCGCCGAGCTGCGCCGCGCCGCCTTTGATTGACAAACGTCGATGGGTGGAGCTACGCTGCCGACCCATCGACAGTCATCGATGAGGAGCGCCCAGCCATGTCCCGTGTCCAGCTCGCCCTGAACGTGTCCGACCTCGACGCGGCGGTCGACTTCTACAGCCGGCTGTTCGGCAGCGAGCCGGCCAAGCGCCGCCCGGGCTACGCCAACTTCGCCATCGCCGAGCCGCCCCTCAAGCTGGTGCTGATGGAGAACCCGGCCGCGGGAGGGGGCACCCTCAACCATCTCGGGGTCGAGGTCGAGAGCACCGGCCAGGTGGCCGCGGCGACCCGGCGGCTCTCCGGCGAGGGTCTGGCCACCGACGTCGAGGAGAACGTCTCCTGCTGCTACGCGGTGCAGGACAAGGTGTGGGTCACCGCACCGGACGGGGCGCGCTGGGAGATCTACACCGTGCTCGGCGACGCGCCCTCGCTGCTGCCGGTGGCCGGTGGTGACCAGGAGGCCGGCGCCGCCTGCTGCGGCGCGGGCGCCGGGGCCGGAGGGGCGATCTGCTGCGGCTGAGGCCGCGCCGCCGGCACCAAAGTTCCACCGCAGGACCCCACGCGGCGCCGTCGTTGACTATCCTCGACGGACTTCGAGAGGACACGGGGGGCGTGGGGCGATGCGGGAGACCTTGGCGACGCTGGGGCGGCAGCGGCTGATCGCGGCCGGCGCCGGCGTCGTGGCGATCGTCGCCCTGGTGCTGGTCGCGGCCGTCCACGATGGCGGCGCGTCGGCCGGGCCGCGCTCCGCAACGCGGCTGCCCCTCACCGGGGGCGCGACCCCGCTGGCCACGGCGTCCCCGACGACGACGAGCCCCGCAGCCACCTCCGCACCCGCAGCGCCGGCTGGGACGCCTCGCGCCGCCGCCACCCAGGCTCCCGCCGCGGCCGCCGCCTCCGCTGACTGGTTCACCGTCACCCTCGGCTCGACCTGTGTGGTTCCCGGCGGGACACAGACGCTCTCGGCGCAGAGCCGCCCCGGCTACACGGTGTCCTACAACAGCCACTACGCCGACGGCTCGATGGGGAACACCAACGGCGGCTTCGGCGTCCTCGCCACCGACGCGGCGGGCCGGGCCAGCACCTCGTGGACCGTCGCCACCACGGCGCCGCTCGGCAGCGTCACCGTCTACCTGGGCACCGCCAACGGCGGCGCGCCGACCACGCTGCGGCGCAGCTTCGTCGTCGCCAGCCACTGCTGACCGACCGGTCAGTCCTCCACGCGCAGCCCCAGCTGCGCCGCCAGCGCCGGGGCCAGCTCGAGCAGCTGCTCGTTGCTGATGCGCGCACCGCGCATGCCGGCCAGGCCGCCGATGCCCTCCAGCCGTGAGCCGCGCAGGTCGACGTCGCGCAGCGTCACCTGGGAGAACTGCGCGGCGCGCATGTCGCAGTCCTGGTAGCGGCAGTCGCGCTGCGTCGAGCCGCTGAAGTCGGCGTCGCCGAGCACGCAGGTGCGGAAGGTGACCCGCTCCAGTCGGGCGAAGCGGAAGTTGGCCAGGTCGAGCTTGCAGTTCTCGAAGAGCACGTCGCGCAAGGAGCCCTGCGGCATGGCCAGACCGGTGAGGCGGCTGCGGCGCACCACCGTCTCGCGCAGCGTCGCGTCGGCGCAGTCGCAGTTGCTGAGGTCGCAGTCCTCCCACCACGTGGTGCGTGCGACCAGTCGCGTCAGCCGGGCGCCGGGGATGCGCAGCCCGTCGCAGCGCACCGTGTCGAGGGGTGAGGCGCTGCGCCCGCAGGTCGTGGCGTTCGCCGGCGAGGCGCACGCGCTCCAGCTCGGCGCCGTCGACCAGCCCGTCCAGTGAGTCGAGCAGCGGCGCACCGTCGAACAGCGTGGGCTCGACGGGAGAGGTGGCGCGGTTGCGCGGCACGACGACCTGCTGGCTGGCCCGATGCCGCGCTACGGCGGCGGCGCGCCGAGCGACATCCAGTACTCGTTGAGGGCGCGCTGCACCTTGACGAACCAGATGATCGAGCCGATCAGTGGCAGAAACAGCCAGAAGCCGGTGAGCACGCTGACCGGGCTGGGCCGGTTGATCCTGCGGTACAGCACCTCGACGTCGGCGGCGACGAGGAAGTAGGTGGCCACGTGGACGAGGATGTAGAGCAGCAGTCCCAGCCCGCCGCCGATGCCGACGTCGCTGTGCCGCTTGATCTCGTCCTGCGTCTTGTACACCCAGACGAAGGTGTAGATACCGAGGGTGACGATCGCCAGCAGGATGCAGGTGAGCGGGTTGCGCGTCCTGCCCAGGGGTCCCGGCTGCATCGGCTGTGCCGACCAGGCGCCGCCGGGACCTCCGGTCAGCTGGCCCGCTCGCTCGGCGGCGTACTGCTCCTCGGGCACCGGCTGCCACGCCTGTCCGTCCCACCACCAGCGCCCGTCGGGCGAGCGCGACCCGTACTTCAGTGCCATGCCAGCGGCACCGTATCAGACGGCGGGTGCCCGCGCCGGGAAGGAGAACTCGGCGGCGAGGAACGCGTCGAGGCGGTCGGCCGGCGATGTCATGCCACCGGGCGTGCCGCCGCCGCTCAGAGGCGGCCGGGAGCTCCCTGGGAGCTTCCTGTGAGCCGGGACGCCTCCGACGGTCCACCTTGGTAGGCTGTGTCCTGCATCCCTCTTGGATGCGTCGCCGTGGTGTCCCGACCTCTCTTCTCGACGGGCCCTCGACTCTGGACTCTCTTCGAGGAGACAGGAGGAACTGCTCGAATGCAGAGCGGAACCATCAAGAAGCTCGTCAGTGAGCGTGGCTTCGGCTTCATCACCGGTGAGGACGGCCAGGAGTACTTCTTCCACCGCAGCAGCACCACGACCGATTTCGACGGTCTGCGCGGCGGCGAGAAGGTGACGTTCGAGATCGAGCGCAGCCAGAAGGGCCCGCGCGCGGCCAGCGTCAAGCTCGCCTAGCTTCGGCAAATCTGGGGCGGGCGGTCCGGACCTCGAGTCCGTCGATCGCCCGCCTCAGTGCGTTCTTCACCTGATCACAAGGTGAGGGCGCTCAACCTTGGGCACGATGTCCATGGTTTCCACCACCCGACCGGCGGCAAGCTCTGTGCATGTCGGGCTCCAACTTCCTGCACCCAGCACCGTCGCATTCGCTGCAGTCGTCCGCCGACGCCGAGGAGGGTCGCGCGGTGGAGCGCTTCCTCCGCTGGCAGCAGTTCGTCCGCGCCGTCCAGGTGGGGCTTCGCCGCGGTGAGCTCGCCGCCCGTCTCGACGTCGCCCTGCGCCGGGGTCTCCCGCTGATGGGCTCGTCGCGTCCCGTCCGATCCAACTCATGGAGGTGATCGCCATGCAAGAGGTCCTGCTCATGGATGAGGACTCCGACACCGCCGACATCGGCGAGATTCGCCACTGGATCCGGGTGTACTCGCAGGCCTGGAAGACGGCGCGCCGCGCCGGGCTGCTCAGCGCCTCGCACCGCTTCCGGCGGCGGCTGGAGTTCTGGACCGAGCGCCACGCGGAGCTGATGCGGCCGTCGCCGGGGCCGGGGCTGGGCTGATCGCGGCGCGCTGCGGCACCCGCCGCGCTCGCGGCCGCAATCGCGCGGCGGCGACCCGCCGCGATCGCGGCCGCAGTCGC
>CAZCJX010000150.1:0-6148 GCA_964499205.1 uncultured Actinomycetes bacterium
GCGCCTCGCCGCCGCGGCACTCGCCGACGACGATGCGATCGGGACGCATGCGCAGTGAGTTGATCACCAGGTCGCGGATGGCGACGCGGCCCTCGCCGTTGGCGTCGGGCGGGCGCGCCTCCATGCGGCAGACGTGCTCCTGGTGCAGCTGCAGCTCGGCGGCGTCCTCGATGGTGACGATGCGCTCGTCGCTGGGGATGAACGACGACACCACGTTGAGCAGCGTCGTCTTTCCTGTGCCGGTTCCTCCGCTGATCAGCATGTTGGCCCGGGCCAGGACGCAGGAGCGCAGGAACGCCGCCGCCTCCTCGGTCAGGGTGCCGAAGCCGATCAGGTCGGTGACCTGGTACGGGTCCTTGGAGAACTTGCGGATGGTGAGCAGCGGCCCGTCGACGGCGATCGGCGGGATGGCCGCGTTGACGCGCGAGCCGTCGAGGAGGCGGGCGTCGCAGAGCGGCTGGCGGAAGTCGATGCGCCGGCCCACCGCGCTGACGATGAGGTCGATGACCCGGAGCAGGTGCCCCTCGTCGTCGAAGCGCACGTCGGTGAGCAGGATCTTGCCGCCGCGCTCGACGTAGACCATGTCCGGTCCGTTGACCATGATCTCGGTCAGGCTGTCGTCCTCGACCAGGGGCCGAAGCGGTCCGAGGGCGTCGAGGTACCTCGACATCTCCTCTGCGTTGCGCGAGGGGGCGGAAGCGGTCACGGCTCGATGTCTCCCTGCCGCTGGGGGCGGTGGTGGCCAGACGACGGATGGGACCGCAGGCGCAGGCATGGCCGGTCAGGCTCCGCCGGAGCCCGCGGTGCTGCGGCGATTCTCACCCCGCCGCCGCGCCGGCCATCGCTGCCGCGACACCTTCGATACGGCCCGCACCCGCCTGTTGCAGAGCCGTGGCGGCGGCCGCCAGGGTGGCCCCGGTGGTGGCCACGTCGTCGACCAGCCAGACGGTGGCGCCGTGCAGCCCGGGGCCGCGCCAGGCGAAGGCGCCGCCGACGTTCGCGCGGCGACCGGCGGCGGAGCGGCCCACCTGGGGCGCGGTGTCGCGCAGGCGGACGGCGTGGTCGCCCAGCGGCGCCCCGGTGTGTGCGGCCAGCGCGGCGCCGAGCCGGGCGGCCTGGTTGTAGCCGCGGGCGCGGCGGCGGCGCCGGCCGAGGGGAATGGGGACGACGAGGTCGGGCCGGGCGGGCGGTGCTGACAACTCAGACAGCCTCTCCACCACCAGGGCGCCGAGCAGGGCGGCAGCACCCTGATGGCCGCGGTACTTGGCGTGGTGCAGCAGCGTGCGCACCGGGGGCTCGAAGGGAAAGGCGGCGTGGATGGCGCCGAACGGCGCGAGGCGTGGGCGCGGGCGCGGCAGCAGCTCGCAGAGCTCGACGCACGCCTCGCAGACCGCCTCCGCCGAGGGAGCACTGCACCCGGCGCAGCGCCGCGGCGCCACCGCATCCAGGAGGGTCGAGAGCACCACTGAATTGTAGATCGGCGCCGGCAAGGATCAGTTTGGCAAATCTGACAGCACCGTATGGCAATAGGCGGTACGCAGGGAGCACAATTGGGCTCTCCCGACCGGCAGGTCCCCGGCCTGGCGCACCTGCCGCTTCACGGACAGCCTGCCCCGCACCGGGTTCGCGATTCACGTTGCGCGCCCGGTGCTTTTTTTGTGGCTCTGGCTCAGAGCAGGCGGAGTTGGGTCCCCTTCTCGATCCCGGCGGCGCGCAGCGTCCCCGCCGGCAGCTCGATCGCCGACTTGGCCCGCCGCACCACGCGGGTGGCCCGCCACGGCCGGATGCCGTGGTAGGCGCGCAGCACCCGCCCCTCGCGGTCGAGGAAGGCGACGTCGAGGGGGATGCGCATGAAGAACATGTGGATCGAGCTGCACGGCGCCAGGGCGAGCCCGTGCCCCTCGGGCAGCTCGCGGCGGCCCATCAGCCCCATGAAGCGCCGCCACGGCGTCGCGGCGATCTCGACGTGGCCGGCGACCAGGCGGCCGTCGGCGGTCTCCAGGCGGCGCTCCTCCACTGGCATCGGCGGAATGGTACGGGGAGGCCCGGCGTCCCGGGGGAGTACGGTCTTGGCTCATGAGCACACCGACCGACGTGTTCCTCCACGTCGACCCCGCCTGCCCCTGGGCCTGGCTCACCTCGCGCTGGCTCGCCGAGGTGGAGCTGGTCCGCCCCGTCCGCGTGGTGACCCGGCTCTTCGACCTCGCCGAGATCAACCGCGAGGCCGACCGCAGCGACGAGAGCCATGCCCGCTCCCACTCCGCCGGCGAGCGGGCGCTGCGCGTCCTGGTCGGCGCCCACCGCATCGGCGGCGACGACGCGGTGGCGCGGGCCTATGCCGAGATCGGCGAGGCCTACCACGAGCGCGCCGAGCCGCTCGGCGAGCTGCCCACCCTGCGTGGCGCCCTGCAGCGGGCCGGCTTCGACCCCGCCGTCGCCGACCGCTCGCTCGAGGACGAGACGACGCTGAGCGAGCTGCTGGAAATGCACGCCGCCGCCTGCGAGCGTGGCGCCTTCGGGGTGCCGGCGATCTGCTTCGCCGGCGAGCCGTTCACCTTCGGGCCGGTGGTCGACCGGCGCATCACCGGCGAGGAGGCCGGCGAGCTCTGGGACCACGTGTCCTGGCTGCTCCAGCGCGGGTTCTTCTTCGAGCTGAAGCGCGAGCGCACGGCACGCGCCCAAATTGGTCGCTACCGCGTCCAGTCAGCGGCGTAGCAAGCCGCGGTTTCGTCGCTAGGGGAGCAGCTCCGGCTTCCAGTCGCGCCCCGGCGTCTCCGGCACGCTGACGACGTCGAGCCCGTCCTCGGGATCGAGGTCGAGGAGGAACTGGCGGCAGCGTTGCGCCTCGTCCGCCTCGCCCAGGGCGGCGGCGGCGACCATCAGCAGGTGCAGGGCGCGCAGGAAGCCGCGGTTGCCCGGCTGTGCCCAGCGCACCATGCCGACCCCGCCCCAGCCGTGCTTGCGCAGCCGGTCGAGGCCGCGGTGGTAGCCGACCCGGGCGTAGGCGTAGACGGTGGCGGGATGCTCACCGTCGCGCCAGGCCTGCTGGCCGAGCCGGGCCCAGGCGTCGAGGAACGCCGGCCACCGCGCCGCCACGTCGCGCAGGGCGGCGGCGGTGTCGCTCCGCGCAAGGGCGGCATCGAGGGCGGCGAGCGCCTCGCCGGGCTCCTCGGGGAGGACGGTCTCGTGCCGCGGCGGTGCGCCGCTGGAGGGTGACAGGGGGAGCGGCTGGAGTCGCTCGGGAGGGTGCTGGCTCACGGGGCGCGATCATAATCCCCGCCGTGCCCGAGATCGCCCCGCAGCGCCGCGCCCGGCGCATCGCCATGACCGCCGAGGAGCGCGACGCCTTCCTGCGCGAGCAGCGCACGGTGCGGGTGGCCAGCGTCGGCGGCGACGGCGCCCCGCACGTCACCCCGCTGTGGTTCGTCTGGGACGGCGAGCACATGTGGATCAACTCGATCACCCGCAGCCAGCGCCACGCCAACCTGCTGCGCAATCCGCGCGTCGCCGTGGTGGTCGACGCCGGCGACGGCTACGCCGACCTGCGCGGCGTGGAGCTGGGCGGCAGCGTCGACGCCGTCGGCGAGTCGCCGCGCGTCGGTGAGCCGAATGCGGAGCTCGAGGCGGTGGAGCGTCAGTTCGCCCGCAAGTATCTCGACGGCGGCGACTTCGTGCACGACGGCAAGCACGCCTGGTTGAGGATCACGCCGCAGCGCCAGTACACCTGGGATTTTCGGAAGCTGTAGCGGCTATTTCCCGGCGAACTGGTCGAAGACCTTGATCACGGCGGGGCCGAGCAGGACGATGAACAGCGTCGGGAAGATGCATCCCACCATGGGGAAGAGCATCTTGAGCGGCGCCTTCTGCCCCTGCTCCTCGGCGCGCTGCCGGCGGCGGCGGCGCATCTCCTCGGACTGGATGCGCAGCACGTTGGCGATGCCGACACCGAGCTGCTCCGACTGGATGATCGCCTGCACGAAGGTGTTGAGCTCGTCGACCTTGTTGCGCTTGCCCATGTCGTCGAGCGCCTCGGAGCGGGGACGGCCCAGGCGGATCTCGTTGAGCACGCGGCTGAACTCGGAGGCCAGCGCGTTGTGGTACTTCTCGGTGACCCGGGCCATGGCGGCGTCGAAGCCGAGGCCGGCCTCCACGCTGATGGTCAGCAGGTCGAGCGCGTTGGGCAGCGAGAGCAGGATCTCCTTCTGCCGCATGCGGATCTTGCGGCTCAGCGTCGACTGCGGCACCAGGTAGCCGAGCACGCCGCCCACGATGGGGCCGAGGATCAGCATGGCGCCGGTGAGGCTCATCAGGTTGGCCACACCGAAGCCGATCACCGCGAACACCACCAGCAGGATCACCTGCAGGGTGAGGAAGGTGCCCACCGTCAGGCCGTAGGGACGGCCCGCCAGGTTGAGCTTCTCCTGCAACGCCTCGCGCTGCGTCGCCTTGAGGCGGTTGGTCAGCGCGGTGCCGACCTTGTCGAAGAAGGGACGGAAGATGCGGTCGACGAGCGGGAGCGACATCTCCATCTCGTCGAGGGTCAGCTCGCGATCGCCGAACTGGGCGAGACGGGTCTCCAGCAGGTCGACCTGCGGGCGCGACAACCCCTGGAAGATGAGGATGACGCCGAAGGCGACGCAGAGGGCGAGGATGATACTGATCGGGGACATCGCCTTACACCTCGATCTTGACGATCTTCTGGATCAGCGCGAAGCCGATCAGCATCGAGAAGCCACCCAGCGCGAGCATCACGATGCCCAGCGTCTCGTGGAACATGGGAGTGAAGTAGTCGGGGCTGATCACCGTCAGCGCCGCGGCGAGGCCGATGGGCAGCAGGGTGATGATCCAGCCCGAGGCGCGCGCCTGCGCCGTCAGGGTGCGGATCTCGCCCTTGATGCGCACCCGCTCGCGGATGGTGTGGGCGATGGTGTCGAGGATCTCGGCGAGGTTGCCGCCGACCACGCGGTGGATCTGCACCGCGGTGACCATGAGGTCGAAGTCCTCGGACTGGTTGCGCTTGACCATGTGGTTGAGCGCGTCGTCGACGCTGATGCCCAGGGCCATCTCACGGGTGGCGCGGCTGAACTCCTCGGCGATCGGCGGCGAGGCCGACTTGGCCACGGTGTTGATCGCCTGGGCGAACGAGTATCCGGCCTTGAGCGCGTTGCTGAGCAGCACGATGGTGTCGCCGAGCTGCTTGTCGAAGGCGCGCGAGCGGCGCGCCTGGAGGACGCGCAGCGCGACGCCGCTGATCACCCACATCGCCGGCGGGCCGAAGAGGAAGACGAGCGGGTTGCCGAAGCGCAGCCACAGCAGCAGGCCGAGGATGACGCCGGCGCCGCCGACGCCGAGCGCCCATTCCGACGACTTCAGCTTGAGGTCGGCGCGGGCCAGGCTGTCGGCCAGCTTGCCGGTGCGCGAGGAGCGCGACATCACCTGGTTGAGGGCGTCGGTCAGGTTGTCGAAGACCTCGCGCGGGTTGCGCTTGGCACCGCCACCGCTCTCGCCGGTGTCGTGGCCGAACTCGGCGTAGCGCTCCAGGCGGCGAGCCACCTCGTCGCCGGGGTTGCGCTCACCGAGCAGCCCGAAGACGACGAGCAGGACGGCCAGCCCGGCGATCAGGCCGCACACCAGCCCGATGAGGGGGAAGGAGCCGATCTGCGGTCCGTTGGAAATGTCGAGACCCAGCGGCACACCGTACCCGGGCATCAGGCGTCACCTCCTACCACCGCAGGTCGTTGCGGTGTGAAGATCGAGATATCCAAGCCCTCGCCCGACGCTGCGAGGTGTTCGAGACACTGGGGGATGACGCCGGTGGGCGTCAGTGCACCGAGCACGCGACCGTCTCCGTCGACGCCGGTCTGCTTGAAGACGAAGATGTCCTGCAGCCGGACGCGCTCGCCATCGTAGCCGAGCACCTCGGCGATGTTGACGATCTTGCGGGTACCGTCACGTAGGCGCGACTGCTGCACGATGACGTTGATGGCGCTGCCGATCTGCTCGCGGATGGCCCGCGAGGGCAGCTCGGCGCCGGCCATCAGCACCATCGTCTCCAGGCGGTTCAACGCGTCCGACGGCGAGTTGGCGTGCACCGTGGTCAGCGAGCCGTCGTGGCCGGTGTTCATCGCCTGCAGCATGTCGAGCGCCT
>CAZCJX010000151.1:0-6137 GCA_964499205.1 uncultured Actinomycetes bacterium
CCCGCGGCCGCGACCGGCGATGCCACGAGCGCCTCGCGTGCCTGGGGCGTCGGCGCCGGCGCGCTGCTGGTCGCCGCCCTGCTGGCCGCCGCCGCGGCGTTGCGGCGCCGCGCCGGGTCGACCTAGGTCGCGCTGCCCGTCCAGGTGCTGCCGCCGTTGTCGCTGTACCAGGTGACCGGTGACATCCCGCCCTGGGTCTGCAGGGCCAGGATGCGGCCGCCGGGGAGCAGCGCGATGGGGCCGACGCCAAAAGCGGGCACGACAACGGGCGAGTCGGCCAGCCTTGTGCTGCTCGGTGGCGGGTAGGCGAGGTGGTTCCGCGCCACCCGGGACGGCTCCACCAGCCGGCCACAACTCAGTGCCACCCGCGGGAATCGGCGGCTGGACGGCGCTGCCGCGCGCCGTGGTCGACGGTGTGCGCTTCCTCCTCCAGCACCCAGCCCTGGTGCCCCCGCTTCTCGCCGTCTGGCTGCTCTTCGCCGGACCTGCCTACGTGTTGGCGCGGCGGCGCAGCCTGCTGAGGGCCACGGCGGCACGGTGAGGCGCGGGGCGGCCGGAGGCAGTCTCTAGGCGGCGCTGGCCGTCCAGGTGCGGCCCCCGTTGTCGCTGTACCAGGCTTCGGGCACGGTGGCGCCATCCTGCTGGAAGGCGAGGATGCGCCCGGTGGGAAGCGCCAGGACCACGCCGGGGTTGCCCACCGCGGGCAGGCGGGTGGGCAGGTTGGCGGCCGCACTGCCGCCGGCGTCGACGGCGGCGACGCCCTCGACGTCGCTCATGCCCTCGATACGGCTCCAGATCACCACGGCGAGGGGACCGCTCGCGCCGCTGGCCAGGGCCACGTCGGAGGCCCACTCGCCGGCCGGCGCCTGCACGGGGGTGAAGGTCTGCCCGGCGTCGTGGCTGATCGACACCGCTCCGCCGGCGAGCGCCGCCAGCGTCCGCGCCGGGCCGCCCGGCGGCGCCACGACGCGGACGCCGCCCACGTCGGCGAGTCGCAGCACGGTGCTGCAGCTGACCACCAGGTCGCAGTGCAGCACCAGCCCGTCGCCACCCGGGGCGGCGACGGCGCCGACCAGGGCGTGCTCGGTGTCACCGGCGAAGATGGCGTTGGTCGGCAGCAGCCCGAGCGGGAGGGACGGGCCACGCGCCAGCGTGTGCGACGCGGTGTCGTAGGTCCACAGCGCAGGGCCAGCAATGAGGATGCGCAGGCCGCCGGCCGGCAGCGGCGCCACCGCGATCTGGCCGGGGACGGGCGCGAGAAGGCTCCAGGTGGCGCCACCGTCGTCGCTCTCCTGCAGCCCCGCCAGCGTCCCCGCGAAGATGCGGTGGTCGGAGGCCCAGCCGGGGGACAGCGCCAGGTTGCCGCCGGCGAACCCGGTGGCGGCTCTGCGTGCCCAGGTCTGGCCGCCGTCGCTGGAGGCGTAGAACACGGGCACCTCGGAGTTCTGGCGGCCTTCGGCAAAGATCGTGTGGTCGCTCTGGTACTGCGGGGAGGCGGCCGCCGATTCGACCCGGATGTCGTTGACGGGGACGCCGAGCACGTGGTCGTCCGGCGCCGGCGCGGCGTGCCCACCGCGACCGGAAGCCGGCGCGCCCGACGCCACCGCGGCCCGCGGCGTCGCGCTGGTCACCTGCACGCTGCCGTCCGCCGGTGGCACGAGGGCGCCCGCGGGGACGACGGCGGCGACCGCTCCCGTCGCGCCCCGGGCGGCGACCGCTGCCGTGGCCACCGGGGCCGAGCCGGCGCCGCAGGCGAGGCAGCCGGCCACGATCACCGAGGCGAGCTGGCCGAAGGTCGGCGAGGCGCCCAGCCGCAGCGCGACCTCGCCGGTGCTGCGCAGGCTCTCCCTTCGCCGCCGCAGCCACATGCCCCGTCCCAGCAGGCCGCCCAGCAGGGCTCCGGCGAGGCCGCCGCAGACACGCCGCGCCTTGCCGCGGGCGCGCACCAGGCCGACCGACACCCCCTTGGAGCTGAGCCCGACGCGGCCGGCGATCTCCTGGTAGTCGAAACCCGCGAAGCTGTGCGCCAGCAGGGCGCGCTCGCGCGCCGACAGCACCCCCCAGGCCTTGTGGAGGGCGGTGAGCGCGACCGCCTGGTCGTCGGGGCCGGTCGCCGCGGTGGCGACATCGGGCGTCAGCTCGCGCTGGTCCCGGCGCCCGCGCCAGCGCAGCAGGTCACGACAGACGTTGCGTGCGGTCATGTAGAGATACGCGGAGGGATTGCGGGTGTCGGCGGTGATGGCTCGGGAGGCCCGCGCGAACGCCTCCTGCACCGCGTCCTCGGCGTCGTCGGGGTTGCGCAGCAGCGCATAGCAGAGCCGGAAGAGCCCGTCACGATGGGCCCGGTAGGCCGCGTCGAGTCGTGCCGCGTCGGTGCCGGGTGTCACTGCGCCCTCCATGCGCCCGCCACCAACAGGGTTCGCTCGTCGCCATAAAGACGCGACGGGGCGCGGATTATTGCGATGCCTCGCGCGGCCGGATCCCGAGTAGCAAATCGCAGCGCCGGACGTCTCACACGCCACCTGACCGCCATCCCTGTTGTCGAGGAGCAGCGCACCAGCATGGACCGACGACGCACTGGTTCGACCGCCGCGCGGCGTGTCGCCTGCGGCATGCTCGCCCTCGGCTGTGCGGCGATGCTCGGCGGTCCCGGGGTCCGTCCCGCTGATGCCGCCGCCGAGCCGGGCATCTCGATTGCCGCCGAGATCAAGATGAGCGACTTCGGCACCGAGGCGAGCCTCAACGAGGTGATGCTCGACCTGCCGGCGCGCCGGCTCGTCTACTGGGATGACGGCAGCGCCATCCACAGCTTGGACATCGACTCGCATCGCGAGCTCGCCAAGCGCTTCTACACGACCAGCCAGATCAATCTCCCCGCGGCCGTCGACACTCGCCACCATCGTCTCTTCCACCTGGCGAAGACGGTGCCGGCGACGCTCGAGATCCTCGACACCCGCACCCTGGAATTGCTGGGCACGACGACCCTGACTCCGACCATGGGGGACGCCTACGCGGGCTTCGCCTGGTCCGATCGCGACCAACTCCTCTACGAGGTGTACGCGGTGGCCGTCGCCGGGGGCCTCGGTGACTCCACACAGATCGCCGCCATCGATCCCGCTGCGCCGAGCGCCGCTCTCGCGGTGCGCTGGACCGAGCAGCTTCCCGGCTGTGACCGCCCACTCGCCCTCAACAACGCCGCCGCGCTGGGTGAGACCGAGGACGGCCGCTACCTGGTCACGGCCTGCAACACCCTCGGCGCCGGCTCCGGCGCGGTGGCACGCCTGGCCCTGCCAGGTCCCGGGCAGACAGCGGACGTCGTGTGGAACGGAGCGGTCCAGCTCTTTCCGGGGCTGGTCCTGGGCAGCACCAACGGCGTCGCGGCCTGGGTGCCGCACCAGGATCGCCTCTTCGTGCAGGTGGCGAGCAACCAGGGGCGTGGCGTCGCCGCCTACATCTTCGACGCGCCAACCGGCCGCTATGTCGGCGCTCCCAGCCTCTTCGTCCCGGCCAATGAGCATGTCTCGTACGGGGGCACCGCGGCGCTCGGCGTCGACCCGACGACAGGACGCCTGATCGCCCAGGACCGCGCCACGGCCACCACCGGCCGCGCTGCCGACGGCTCCGTCTGCAGCGGCGTCCCGCCCGGCGGCAACACCCTGGTGGTGCAGGAGACTGCCATCGCCGGCGCGTCGCCGCGCCAGTTCTCGCTGGGCGACGACGCCATCGACGGTGGCGGGCACGTGATCGGCTACGACCCGGTGGCGCACAACTGGTGGATGTGGGCCAGCCGGTACGTGCTTCCGCCCTTCGGCTCCTGTGGGCTGACCCCGTCGGTGGTGGGCTCCTATCTCGTGGTGCTCCACGACACCCTGCCAGCGGCGGCGGTGCCGCCCGCCGCCAATCCCGACGCGGGCACGCGCGACATGCCCGAGCAGGCCGGCGTGACCGGAGCCAATGTCGAGGCGGATGCCTCCGCCTACGGCGTGCACATGACATTCGGACCGAGCGGTGCCAACGGCAGCGTCAGCGCCTCCGGCCAGGACTGCAACCTCGCCGCCGACGCGTCGCACGACACCGCGACCACTCCCGCTTTGCAGATCCTCGACGCGCCACCGGCACCGCCGCAGTACCACTCGTTCTGCAACGCACACGGACGCACCGCGACCTTCGCCCACGTCGACCGGGTGGCGCTGGACAGCGCCGAGGCGCGGGCCACGGCGATCACCGGCGACACCGACCACGAGACGGGCCAGGACATGCAGAGCGGCTCGGACTTCTCGCAGCCGGGCCTCTACGCCGACTCGGTGACCGGCTACGCCAACCGCGCCGCCGCCGCCGCCACCGCAGGCGCCGGGCAATCACCGCCGGCCGCGGCGCCCACGCCGTGCCCGGCCGCCTCGTCGCCGCCGACCGGCGTGGTGCCGCCGCTGCTTCCGGGCAGCCCGGCGTCGCCCGGCGGACCGACCAGCTGCGACCAGGCGCTGAAGCCGGTGCAGCCGCTGCTCGCCGGCGACGCGCTGCCCTACCTGCCCGCCACCTGTGGCGACGACTCCACCAACACCGGCGGCGCCACGCAACCGCCTCCGCCGCTGCAGCTGCACCAGTTCCCGGCGAATAGCCCGCTGCACTTCCCCGGCTCCGCCGCGGTGTTCTGCTCGCTCGTCGAGCAGCGCGCCCAGGGGCACGCCGACCAGTCGAGCACCTCCGCCGCCGGCCCGCTCGACGATCCCGTGGCGGCGATGACCGCCACCGCCGACGCGCTGGTGCGCCGCAACGCCGCCGAGGGTTCCGTGGCGCAGGCGACGTCGACGGTGAAGGACATCTCTGTCGGGAACGTCCTCCACGTCGCGGCGCTCACCACCGCCGCCAGGGCATCGGCGCACGGCCTGCCGGGCACCAACGCCGTCTCCTTCACCTGCACGGTGAGCGGTCTCACCGTGACCCTGCCGGCGGGCCTCAGCGTGCCGCCGAGCGTGGCCCAGGTGCTCCCGCCCGGCGTGCCGACCACCATCCCGCAGGCATCGTGCTGGGACAGCCGGGTGCAGCAGGTGGTGGCCGCGTTCGACGGCGCCTTCGCAGGGGCGCTCGAGGTCAGCTTCCCGGCCGCACCCACCGCGGCCGACGGTGCGCCCGGCGGCGCCGCCGCCGTGGTGCAGCGCCGCAGCCCCGGCGGCTACCTCGCCGCCGTCGCCCTCAGCGATCTCGACCAGGTGCAGAACAGCATCCTGGTCAACGACAGCAGCATCGAGCAGCCGGGCATGGTGGTCACCGCGTACCTGGACAACTCCAACGCGCGCAATCACCTGGTCACGTCGTTCGCCGGGGTGGCGGTCGCGACGCGCTACGGAATCTTCCCCCTCGACGACTCCGCCGGCCCCGGCGACGGCGACCAGGCGCCCGAGACGGGCGTGGTCGGCCAGGCACTCGACACCCTCGGCCCAGCGGAGGGCGGCCCGCCCCCGCTGGTGGCGGCCACCGGCCCGCCGGGCGGGGACGGCCGCGGGCCGCTGGGCGGCCTCAATCCGGCAGCCCTGGCTCGCGCGGTGGCGGACGGGTTCCGCTGGCTCTGGCAGCATCCCGCGGTGATCCCCGCCCTCCTGGCGGTGTGGCTCCTCTTCGCGGGGCCCGCCTACGTGCTGGCCCGGCGGCGGGCGCTGCTGCTGCTCACCTAGCGGCGGGACAGCGCCGTCGCTGCCTCCGGGCGCAGGCCGGAGCCTTGGGCCGGGTTGCATAAATATTCATCGATCCGGTATAAACCCAGGGATGACGAGCTCCAACGGCCTCCGCGTGCGCGCCGCCGTGGCCGGTGCCACCGGCTACATCGGCATGCAGTGCGTCGAGCTGCTCAGCCGCCATCCCAACGTCGAGATCACCCGCCTGCTGGCCCGCTCGCACGCCGGCAAGCGCTTCGACGAGGTGGTGCCCGGCAGCCGCGTCGAGCTCCCGCTGGAGGCGGGCATGGACGTCGACGGCGCCGACGTGGTCTTCGCCGCCCTGCCCCACACCGTGGCCGCCTCTCAGACCCCCGGCTGGGTCGGCGCCGGCGCGGTGGTGGTCGACATGAGCGCCGACTTCCGGCTGCGCGACGCCGCCGAGTACGAGCGCTGGTACCGGGTCACCCATCCCGCCCCGGAGCT
>CAZCJX010000152.1:0-6111 GCA_964499205.1 uncultured Actinomycetes bacterium
GGCGAGGTCACCAACGACACCTTCGCGCCGCTGCGCGCCCTGGGACCGCGCACCCGCGGCGGCAACGGCACGCGACCCTCGCGCCGCCCGCTGATGCGCCTGGTGCCGCCACGCGCCGCCGGCCGTTGGTCGCTGGTGAGCGGGCTGCGCGAACCGGCGCCGTCGGCCACCGAACGACTGCACACGCTCTGCGGCGCGCTGCTGCAGCGGCACGGCGTGCTGACCCGCGAGGCCGCGCTCGCCGAGGGCGTGCCCGGCGGCTTCGCTGGCCTGTATCCCGTGCTCCGCGCCATGGAGGAGGCGGGGCGCATCCGCCGCGGCTACTTCGTCGACGGGCTGGGCGGATCGCAGTTCGCCCTGCCCGGCGCGGTCGACCGGCTGCGCGGCGAGCGCGAGTCGGCGCCGGGCGTGGTCGCATTGAGCGCCGTCGATCCCGCCAACCCGTACGGCGTCACCATGCCCTGGCCCGACGCGGCATCGCGCACCGCTCGCGCCGCTGGTGCCTACGTCGTCCTCGACGGCGGCACATTGCGGTTGTACCTCGAGCGCGGCGGCCGTTCGCTGCACACCTTCGGCCCGGTCACCGCCGAGCACACCCGCGCACTCGCCGCGGTGGCGACGCGCGCTGGACGGCTGGAGATCGTCAGCGTCGACGGCGGACCGGTGCACGGCAGCGCTGCGGAGGCGGCTCTGCGCGAGAGCGGGTTCGGCGCGTCGCCACGCGGGCTGGTGCACTGGGGCGAGCGACCGGCGCTGGTGCGCGCGTAGCCGCAAAGGCGATGCCCGAAGGCGACACCATCTGGCGCACCGCCGCGGCGCTGCGGCGGCGGCTCGAAGGGCAGGTGGTGCGCAGCGCGCTGCCGCAGCGGTCCCTGGGACGCTTGAGCGGCCAACGCGTCGTCGCCGTCGAACCTGTCGGCAAGCACCTCTACATCCGCTTCGACGGCGGCCTCTCGCTGCACACCCACATGCGCATGGACGGTGCCTGGCACGTCTACGCGCCGGGGGAGCGCTGGCGAAAGCCCGAGCACATGGCCCGCGCCGTGCTGCAGACCGACGACACCGTCGCCGTCTGCTTCCTGGCCCCGGTGGTGGAGCTGGTCGCCGGCGAGCGCGACGGCGCAACCCACCTCGGTCCCGACATCCTGCGTCCCGACTTCGACGTCGACGAGGCCGTCGCCCGCGCCCGCGGCAGCGATCGCGAGACCCTCGGCGACGTCCTCCTCGACCAGCGAGTTTGTGCCGGAATCGGCAACATCCACAAGTGCAACGCGCTGTGGCAGTGCCGCCTCGACCCCTGGACTCCGGTCGCCGCCGTCGACGACGCCACCCTGCGCACCCTGCTGCTCACCACGCGCGACCGCATGCGCCGCAGCGCGGTGCAGCGCGGCTTCAGACAGGTGCCCGGGGTGCACGGACGCGCCGGCCGTCCCTGCCCGCGCTGCGGCACGCTGATCTCCATCCGCTCGCAGGGCGAGCACGGACGCCCGACCTACTGGTGCACGCGTTGCCAGGGCCCCGGTTCTGGCGCACAGCGCGCCTGAGCTTCCGCCCTTCATGGCCTGCGACAGAGTTCTTTGAGCCATGCACCTGCGTGCTTGCCTACACTGCCGCGTTGACCTCGGTGGACGGCGGGAGCGGCGGATCGCCGGCATCATCCATCGGGGCGGACACGATGGACGAGCCACACGCCAGCCGCTCGCGACGCCACGCACGGGACCCGCATCCACCCGAGGAGCGCTGGCTGATGCTGGAGCGATACCGCGAGCAGGCGATCGCCGCGGTGCAGCGTGTCGTCGGCGACGCCGCCGAGGCCGAGGACTGCGTCCAGGAGGCGATGCTCCGTCTCGCCCAGCGCGGCGACCTCGACCCCGCCCGGGTTCGCTCCCTGCTGACCCGGGCGGCGCTGCACATCGCCATCGACCGCCACCGCTCCCGCCAGCGCGCCGAGCGCGCCCTGGAGCGGATGCGCGACCAGGTCGCCGACGTGGTGTCGCCCGAGCAGATCGTCAGCGACCGCGCCGAGGCGGCGCGGGTGCGGGCGGCCATCGACGTCCTGCCGCGACGCGAGCGCCAGGTGATGCTGCTCCGCCTCTCCGGCCTCAGCGTGCTGGAGACGGCCAAGCTGCTGGGGCTCTCCTACAAGTCGGTCGAGGGCGCCTACACCCGGGCGCGCGCCCACGTGCGCGCCGCGCTCATGGGCGGCCTCGCCTGGCTGCTCGACCGCATGCGGCGGGTCGCCGTGCCGCGCGACCAGGCCATCGTGGCCGCGGCGGCGCTGCTGTTCTTCGCCTCGCCCGCGTGGCTGCACCGCGGGCCGGACGGCGCGGCGTCGCCACCGGCCGTGGCCAACGCGCCGGCAACGCTGCGCGCGACATCGGTCGACACGGCGAGCACCCCCGGGGCCGACGCATCCCACGGCCGAGCCGGCCATGACCAACCCGCCAGCGACGTCCGCGCCAACGCGGCGCGGGGCGGCGGTCCGGGGCGGCAGCACCAGCCGCCGCCGACCATCGTCGGGACCGGCCCACTGACGGTCGAGGGGCCCAACGGCGGCAACGGCAAGCCGCCGCTCATCTACTTCGGCGGGGTGTCGGTGACTGGCAGTCCTGAGCCCGACCCCATCGGCGCCTTCGAGGCCTGCATCGAGAACGGCGGCCCCAACCTCAAGGTGGGCGGCTACGGGGGAGGCTGCGCCAACTAGGCAACCCGGCACCGGCCGACCGCCCGCCTCCTGAGGGAAGGAGGCGCCGCCGGTCGGAGTACCGGTGTGAGGCTCCTCGTGCTCGTCGCCGCGGCCATCGTGCTCGCCCATCCCCACCCCGCCGCACCGTCTCCGGTGGCGGATCCCATCTGCGTCAACGCAGGTCCCCTCGACGTCATGGGATATGAGGTCATCCCCTTCGTCCAGGAGTGCGCGCCGCTGGCCTGAGCCCGCTCAGCGTCCGACGAACCGGGGCGGCCGCTTCTCGAGGAATGCCGTTGCCGCCTCGCGGGCGTCCTCGGTCAGCCCGCAGCGGATGTGCCGCTCGGCCTCGCGGTCGAGCAGCTCGGGGAAACTGAGGGTGGCGGCGTCGTTGAGGTTGGCCTTGATCGCCTGCATGGTCAGCGGGGCGAAGCTGCAGATGCGCTCGGCGACGCGGCGGACCTCGCCCATCAACTCGCCGTCGGGCACCATGCGCGACACCAGGCCGATGCGCTCGGCCTCCGGGGCGCGGAACTTCTCGGCGAGCAGGTACAGCTCGCGCGCCTTGGCGGGGCCGACGATGCGCTGCAGGGTCCAGGTGCCGCCGAAGTCGCCGCTCAGCCCCGCGGTCATGAAGGCGGTGTTGAAGACGGCGGATTCGGCGCAGTAGCGCAGGTCGCAGGCGCAGGCCCAGGCGAGGCCCGCGCCGGCGCAGGCCCCGTTGATTGCGGCGACGGTCACCTTGGGCATGTCGCGCAGCAGCTGCGAGGTGCGCATGGCGTGGCGCAGCATGGCGATCTGCGACTGCACCGCGGGGCTGCCGTCGATGCCGGGAACGTTGCCCGCGGCCATCGCCTCCAGGTCGCCGCCGGCGCAGAAGGCACGCCCGTTGCCGGTGAGGATCACGGCCCGCACCCGCGTGTCGTCGGCGGCGCGCTGCAGCGCGTCGAGGGCGCCGTCGAGCAGCGCCTGGTCCATGGTGTTCATGCGCTCGGGACGGTTGAGCGTCACGGTGGCGATGGCCCCGTCGACGTCGTAGTGGACGCTGTCGTTCATGCCGCGCACTCCCTCACACCAGCCGGATGCGGATGCCCGCCACGTCGAGCCGCGTGCCGGCCCGGTTCCGGTCGGTTGCGACCATATCGATCCCGCCGATGCCTTCGCCACGCCCGTCGCCGCCGGCGACCACGCGGACGTCCTCGCGCGCCCCGCCGAGCACCTCGCTCCAGCGCCGCGCCAGGCGCTCGGGATCGGGCGACTCCAGCTCCACCGCGGCAATGCGCTGCACCACTCCGGTGCGCACCGCGGCGTGCCAATCGGCCCCTGCCCACCCCCACGACTCGGGCGGCGTGGCCACGTCGAAGGAGACGATGGCGCCGCCGACGTCCGCGGGATGGAGGTGCATGCCGCTGATGCCGTCGCCCGAGCCCTCCCAGACGATGCGCACACCCAGCGCGTCGAGCCGGGCCCGCTCGGCGACCAGCGAGTCGACCTGGAACATCGCTATGTAGCCGCCGTCGCCGCCGCGGCGGTCGAGGTAACGGCCGGCGGCGGTCCCCGGGCGAAGCGGCGAGACCACTTCGAGGAAGGTGTCGCCAACGGGCATCAGCGCGTTGTGCAGGCCGAATTGCTCGACGCCGGGATCGCGAAAGCACACCTCGACGCCGAGCGCGACGCGCAGCGCAGCCACCGTGGCGTCGAGGTCGCGGGCCACCAGGGCCACCTGCCGCAGCCGCATCGCCGGCTCAGCGCCGCCGCCGGTCGCGCCGCTCACGGGCACCGCGTGGCGACCGGGAAGCGCCCTTGCTCTGCCGGGTGATCATCCGCCCCGCCTCCGCCTCGACCGCCTTAGACATGCTGCGCCGGAAGGTGGCGTTGACCGCGTCGACGGCGAGCGGCCGCAGCCGGTCGAGCGCCTCCTGCACCCGCGGCCAGTCGGCCTCCGGCTTGCCGGCGGCGTCGAACGGGTCCCACACCTCGGCGACGAACATGCGGACGAAGGCGCGGGCGATGCCGTCCGCGTACCGCTCCAGCTGCTCCTGGACGCGCAGCCCCGCCTCGATGGGAATGCCCAGCGACGCCAGGGCCTCACCGGCGCGGATCAGCGCCGGAGCCAGGATCTCGTAGCGCCCCTCCCCCGCCGGAGCGATCAGGCCGAGCTTCTCGGCGACTCCGAGCAGCTTGGGATCGGGGCCGTCCGCGCCCATGCGGGCGGCCAGCTCCCCCGCCTCGACGAACTCGGTCTGCTCCTCCTCCCAGGGCTGGCGCAGCGAGCGGCCGAAGTCGAGCGCCTGGGCGGCCGTGCCCGGCGCGGTGCTGGCCAGCAGGCGCCGGATGGCGTTGAGGTTGAAGCCGTCCGCCTGCATGTCGACGATCAGGCGCAGCCGGGCGAGGTGCTCGGGACCGTAGTACCCGGTGCGGCCGCGCACCGCCGGCGGCGGCAGCAGCCCGCGCGACTGGTGGGCGCGGATGTTGCGCACCGTCATCCCGGTCGCCTGGGCGAGCTGGTCGATGGTGTACTCGGCGCCCTCGGGATCCACCATGGCGACATTGTGCCCGGCGCAGGGGGTTGACTGCATCATCGATTAATGTATCATCGATCGGTGTAATGATCGGCGGCACCGCGCCGCTGTCACCACCAGGAAGGAGGCCAGGATGCTCGCAGCCCTCAGCCCGGCCGGCCACACCACTCCCCTGCAGTGGCTCTGGGTGGCGGGCTTCTTCGCGATCCTCCTCGGGGGCGCCGCCGCGCTGACCGCGACAGGCCACGACGCCGGCGCCGCCGGCCACGGGCCGCTCCGCCGCGCCTTCCGCCGCGCCGGCGAGTCAATGGAGCGCCTCACCGGCCTGCCCGCCTGGTGCATCGCCGGCATGCTGGTCTCGCTCTGGGCGCTGATCGTCGCGCTGGTCGGCTTCTTCTGGGACGTCGCCTGGCACATCGACCTCGGCCGCGACACCGAGCTCTTCACCGTCCCCCACGTGCTCATCCTGGCCGGCCTGGCCGGCATCGGCGCCGGCGCCCTGGTCTCGATCGCCTACGCCACCCTCGATCGCGCCGACGTCGCTTGGCGCCTCGGCCCCCTCCGGCTGCCCCGGGGCGCGCTGGCCCTCGGCGTGCTCGGCGCCGGCGCCATGGCCGGCTTCCCCCTCGACGACCTCTGGCACGCCAACTACGGCGTCGATGTGACCATGTGGGGCCCCACCCACCTGCTCATGATCGGCGGCGCCGCTCTCGCCCCGATCGCGCAGTGGCTGCTCCTCGCCGAGGCTGGGCCCGGTGCCGGGCGCCCCTGGGTGCGCCGCCGCCTCGACAGCATGCGGGCGGTGGCCGTGCTGATGTCGCTGAGCGCCTTCCAGCTCGAGTTCGACTACGGCGTGCCGCAGTGGCAGTCGCTGTACCAGCCGGTGCTGATCATGCTGGCCAC
>CAZCJX010000153.1:0-6002 GCA_964499205.1 uncultured Actinomycetes bacterium
GTGCCGCCGCTGCCGTCGCTGGCGCAGTGCAGCGCGGTGCGCACCGCGGGCGCGCTGTCGGTCGCCGTCGCCACCGTCTCGCCGGGCACCAGCTCCACCACCGTCGCGGTCAGTTCGCGTCCTCCCTGACGGTCGCGTACGGTGGTGTGCACCACGCTGTCGACCACCGGCGGGTCGGGGTCGACACGGCGGGCGACGACGCCGCGCGCCGGGTCCGGCGTGCGCAGCAGGTCGAGGCAGGCGGCGAAGACGCGCTCGGGCGGCTGGGCGAGTCGCGCCCGCCGCACCACGGTGCGCATCAGCCGGCGACCGCGGCGCCGCTGTCGAGCAGTGCGCGCTGCTCGCGCGCGGTGTAGCCGATCCGGCGCAGCCACGCCGCGGTGTGCTCGCCGACGCGCGGGATGTGCGACCCGCCGCCCATGGCGCCGGCACTGCTGCGGATGGGCTGGCGCGGCAGCAGCGCGGTGCCGCTGTCGGTGTGCACCTCCTGCAGCAGCGACTGCTCGCGCACCACCGGGTGGTCGGCCACGTCGGCGACACTGCGCAGGCGCGCGGTGGCCAGTCCCGCCGCGACCAGGCGCTCCTCCCACACCGCGGCGGGCGCTGTCGACAGCACCTCCTCGATGCAGGCGTGCAGCGCGTCGCGATGGCGCATCCGTCCCGCCATGGCGACGAAGCGCTCGTCGCCGGCGAGGTCCGGTCGTGCGAAGACATGTAGACACAGCTCGCGCCACTCGCGGTCCTGCTGGGCGACGACGAAGACGGTGCCGCCGTCGCCGCAGCGGAAGGGACCGTAGGGCGCGACGTGGAGGTGGTGCAGTCCGGCGGGCTGCGGCTCGACGCCGGTGGCCAGGTAGAGGCCGAGGGTCGGCGCGGTCCAGTCGAGGGTGGCGTCGAACATCGACACCGAGAGCGTGGCGCCCCGGCCCCTCTTGCCGCCGCGCGCCCGCGCCGCCAGCGCGCCGACCACGCCCAGCGCCGCCGACGTGCCCGCCGCGATGTCGCACAGCGAGACGCCCGACTTGGCGGGATGGCCCGGCTCGCCGGTGACGGCGATGACGCCGGCCTCGGCCTGGACCAGCAGGTCGTAGGCCTTGCGCTCGGCGTAGGAGCCGGATTCGCCGAAGCCGCTGATGCTCGCGTAGACCAGCTCCGGCCGGGCGCGGCGCAGCTGGCGGGGACCGAGGCCGAGCCGCGCGGCGGCGCCGGGGGCGAAGTTCTGCACCACCACGTCGGCGCGCTCGGCGAGGCGGCGGGCGACGTCGCGGCCGCCGGGGGCCTTGAGGTCGAGGGCGATCGACTGCTTGCCGTGGTTGAGCCAGGCGAAGTAGCTGCTCACCCCGGCGCTGTGGTGCTCGTAGTGGCGGGCGAAGTCGCCGCCACCGGGGCGCTCCACCTTGACCACGGTAGCGCCCTGGTCGAGCAGCAGCCGAGTGGCCAGCGGGGCCGCCACCGCCTGCTCCAGGGCGAGCACCAGGACGCCGCGCAGGGGGAGTGCCATCGCCGCGGAATCATGCCCAATCGCGGCGGCCGGCCGAGCGGAGCCGCACGCCGCGCGACCACGTTGGCCACGGCGCTGCTGGCACGAAATCCGACATAGTCGTGCTACGATTTGGCCCTGGCATGACTGTCACGATCGACGCAAGGGCGCCGGACGGAGCGCCTGAGGCGGCCGGCCGCGACCTCCAGGGTAGCTCCGCTCGGAGCGACGGCCCGCCCGCCCCGGCGCGCCGCACCCACCACCTCGTCGGCGCGGACGCGCTGCGCGCCCTGGCCGCCCTCGGGGTCATCGTGGTGCACACCTCGGCCTGGCCGTCGCAGAGCGGGGGGGCCGACGGCGCCGTCTGGTACAGCACCACGTTGGTGGCGCGCTTCTGCGTCCCCGCCTTCGTGCTGCTCACCGGCCTGGTGCTCGCCTACCGCTACGGCGACCAGAAGCTCGGCCGCGAGTTCCTGCTCCGCCGCACCCGTCGCAGCGTGGTGCCGTGGCTGGTGTGGGCGCCGATCTTCATCGTCTTCGACATCCTGGTCAGCGGCCAGGTCGATCCCACCTGGAGCTCGGTGCGCGACTGGTGGTCGAGCGGCGGCGGCCACCTCTACTTCCTGGTGCTGGTGCCGCAGTTCTACGTGCTGATGCTGCTCTGGCCGGCGCGGCGCCGGCCCACCGTGATCCTCACCCTAGCGCTGCTCGCCGTTATGGTCGGTCTCGACACATACAGGCTGTACGCGCCGATCAGCGGCGGTGCGCTCCACCAGGCGGTGCTCGACCACGGCTTCCTGGAGTTCCCGTTCTGGATCGGCTACTTCGCCATCGGCATCGCCGCCGGTCGCATGCTGGCGGCGCGCGACGGGCGCGGCTGGCCGGCGTGGCCGTTCGTCGCGGCGATCCCGCTGGCCACCGCGGCGCTTCTCTGGGTCGACACGCGGGGCATGGCCAACAGTCCCTATGCGAGCGGCACCGGCGCCTTCCTGCGGCCGCTGCTGGTGCCGTTGACACTGTGCATCTGCGCCGCGGTGGTGTTCGGCGCGCCGGCGGTGCTGTCGCGGATGCCGCGCCTGGGGCGAGCGACGTCGGTGCTGAGCCGCCACTCGCTGGGCGTGTACATCGTGCATCCGATCCTGCTCACCTTCCTCGGCAGGTGGACGTTCGACACCACGCAGGCGCATCTGCCCCTGTCGATCCCGCTCTTCATCGGGCTCACCGGGGCCACCGCGATCAGCGCGCTGGTGGTCGCGTGGGCGCTCAGCTACACGCCGCTGGCGGTCACCATCGGTGAGCACTGGCGGCGGCCGGGCCGCGATCGCGAGCTGGTGGGACGGCGCGCCGGCGGAGTGCGCGCCGAACCTCCCGGCGCGGGTGTGCGCTAGCTAGTACAGCGCCTGCACGGCTGCGGCCAGGCCGTTGGGCAGGTTGGCTTCGGCAGTGAGGTTGTCGAACCAGTGCGGGTCGTCGGCGGCGGTGGGCTGGTCGAGGGCGATGGCCACCGCCGGCAGCGGGGCGACGGCGGTGAGGTCGAGCGCCTCGGGAGCCATGCTGGCACCGGCGCCGATCAGGGGACGCAGGGCCATGCCGGTGCCGCCCAGCTCGTCGAGGTCGAGCCGCCACTCCGGGCGAGCCGGCGCGCCGGCGGCGGCTGCAGCGGTCGCGGCGAGCGCGGGTGGGGCGGTGTAGCTCGGCGGGTTGTTCAGTGCTGCGCGCAGCATGTCCCGCGCCGCCGCGTAGGTGAGTCCCGACATCGGCGACGGCTCGTCGGCGGCGACGAACGACAGCGTGCGTGCATCGCCGCCGACGCTCACCGTCTCGCCCGCGGCACCGAGTGCCGCCATCAGCGCCGGCCGTCCGAAGTGCGCGGTGCCGCCGACCATCACCAGCACGATCGCCGTCTCCGCCGCCTGCAGGAAGGACGTGTAGGGATCGCCGTTGGTGCCGTCGAGCAGCAGCAGGTCCGCCGTCTTGCCCGCTTCGATGCAGCCCACCGCGCTGTCCCAGTGCAGGATCGCCGCGGCGTCGCGGGTCGCCATGGCCAGCAGGTCGCGCGGCGTGAAGGGCAGCCCGTGCGACTCGGCGTAGGCGCAGGCCACCTTCAGCTCACCGAAGAGGTTCTTGCTGCCCGACGGCGACCAGTCCGAGCCGATGCCGATGCGCACGCCCTCCTTGCGCGCCGCGGCGATATCGGCGGTGCCGCCGTAGAGCAGCAGGTTGCTGAGCGGCGACCACACCATCGACGCGCCGTGCGCCGCCATCACCGCGAAGTCGGCGTCGGTGAGGGCGACGCAGTGGATGCCGGCCAGCGACGGGGCGATCGCCCAGCTGCCGTCGGGCGCCTGCAGGTCGGTGAAGTGCGAGCGCGCCGCGGCGTCGGTGCCCTCGGAGAGGTGCAGCAGCATGCACTGGTGCTTTTGCTGCTCGGCGAGGAAGCTGTCGCGGTCCTTGGCGGCGACGTCGGGGATGTGCGTCGCCGCGGCGGGCAGCGAGGCATCGCGCGGCGACTCGACGACGCGGATCGAGCCCTGGTAGTAGGTGCGCACCGTCGGGCTCGACGAGAGCGAGACGCCCTGCGACGTGGTGACGCCGCCGAGCAGGCATTTGCTCTCCACGTAGCGCACCACCGATGGCACCAGCTGCGGGTTGCCGCCGATGGTGGTCATGGGATGGCTGACCAGCTGCTGGTACGCCGCCGCGCCCTGCCACTGCGAGCGATCGCCGAACTGCTGCGGCACCTTCCACAGCGGCAGCGCGTCGTAGCTGAGGTGGTTGTGCAGCTCGATGAGGCCGGGATAGATGGTGACGCCCGGCTCCAACGCGTTGACCGCCTCGAAGCCCGCCGGCGGCTGCGGTTGCGGCTGCTGCGCCATGTCCACCACCGCCGCGATCACGCCGTGCTCGTCGACGTACACCGTGCCGCGGTCGATCACCGTCGACGCCGCGTCCATGGTGACCACCCGGCCGGTGATGGCGAACTTCGCGCTCACGTCTGGAACGCCGCGGGAACCGTGAGGGTGATGGTGTAGCGCTTCTGCTGCGGCGTCGTGCCGGTGCGATCCGCCCACGCGTCCATGCCCAGCATCCAGGGCGGCGATCCAGCGGGCAGGTCGGCCGCGGGAATGGCGACAAGGTCACCGGGTGCGAAGGCATTGCCGTACAGCTGCAGCGGGACCGCGGTGTCGGGATGGGCGATCGCCGGATGCAGGGCCTGCAGCGCGGCGTTCCAGTTCTGCAGCATGGCGGTGATCGCGGCGGCCAGCTTGGTGGCGTCGGCGCCGCTCGACGACTCCGGTTGGGTGGGATGGGTGACGTGCGCGTATGGCAGGTTCACCCCCTGCCCGCTGGGCGTCACCCGCCACGCCTGCCAGGCGCCGTCGGCGAGGCTGCCCAGGGCGATCACCGCCTCCACCTGCGAGCCCACCAGCAGCGCGTCGAGCCAGCGGTTGCGGTAGGCGACGATGGCCGCGTCGTGCTGGTGCTGCGTGCCGCCGGTCTGCCCGTAGACGCTGTAGAGGAAGGTGTTGACCATGGCGTAGCTCGACATGATGCCAAGCTTGGCCAGAAGTCCCTGGGTGCGGTGCCCGGCGACACCGATGAGGATGCGCCGGGCCATCTCCTCGTGCTGCGCCGGGTCCTGCCCGATCACCAGCACCCGGGCGCTGCCGTCGAGCCGTCCACGATGGAACACCGGCCCCCACTCGGTGCGGAACGCGCTCGACGGGTACACGCTGCCGTCGGGGCAGTCGCGCACCAGCGCGTCGAAGGGCGCGCGGCAGTAGCCGGGATCGAAGTCCGTGGCCATGGTGGAACGCCCGCCTCAGTTGCTGATGGTCTCGATCACCCAGAAGTCGCTGGCCAGCTGCGGGTCGATGGCGTACTCGTAGGGCAGGTAGAAGTAACCCTTGTCGGCCTGCTCGGGGCCCCACGAGTTGCGCACGATGAACTGGCCCTCGCCGTCGTCGTAGCCGACGGCGAGGACGGCATGGCCGCCCACCGGCTGGTCGTTGGGACCGGGCAGCGGTGTCACCGTGGCCTGCTTGCCGGGCGCCGACCAGAACGACTGGAACACGGTGATGCCGAAGCAGAACGGGTAGCCGGAAGCCAGGCAGCCCTTGAGCTGCGAGAGCGTGTGGTTGAGCCGCTTGTACTGCACCGCGGTGTACTTGGCCGCTTCCTGGTAGCAGGGCGGCGGCGGCTTCTCGCCGTCGCGCGCGCCAGCCGGAAAGGGACCGCCGTCGCTCGCCGGCGGCGTGTCGTCATAGAGCCACTCGCTCTCCGGGCAGACGCCCAGCTTGGCCACCGACTTGACGCCGTCGCGGATCTGCGCGCCGGAGTCGTAGCCGGCGTGGCCCTCCATGGCACGCTCGTTGTAGTAGATGAACAGCCGCGAGGGCACGAAGTCGGGGTTCTCGCCCTTCTTCATGCGGTCGAACTGGATGGCCCCCGCGATCGCGTTGGCGGTGCAGCTGCCGATGCGGCCCTGGTCGTACACCGGCGGGCACTGCGGCCGCAGGTC
>CAZCJX010000154.1:0-5979 GCA_964499205.1 uncultured Actinomycetes bacterium
CGATGGTGATCTCCAATCCGTCCACGAACGACTCGCAGAGCACGGTGTCGTGCTCAGCGGCCGCGGCGTAGGCGTCGACCAGCTCGTCCTCGCTGCGCGCGATGGCCAGCCCGATCGTGGAGCCGCCACGGTTGGGCTTGACCACCAGGGGACAGCCGAGGTCACGCGCGGCGTCGTGCATGGCGGCAGCGGCCTGGTCGCCCTTCAGATGCCGCGAGAGGCTGGTGTATGCCGGGGTCTTGATGCCTTGAGCGACCAGAACTCGCTTGGCCATCGCCTTGTCGAGGCAGAGCGCGGTGGCCAGCACGCCGCTGCCGGTGTAGGGCATGTCGAGCAGCTCGCAGACGCCCTGCACCGTGCCGTCCTCGCCGAAGCGGCCGTGCAGGGCAAGGAAGGCGACGTCGTAGCCGCCGCCGCGCAGGGCGTCCCAGAGCTCGCCGTCCGCCTCGACGCGCTCGGCGTCATGCCCGAGGCCCTGCAGCGCCCGGAGCACCTGCATGCCGCTGGTGCGGCTGACTTCCGCCTCGCTGCTCCGGCCCCCGCAGACCACGGCGATGCGCAGGCGCGAATCGCTCATCGCGGCACCCTCCGCGGCTCGCCCATCACCACGATCTCCCGCTCCAGGTCGACGCCGAACCGCTCCAGCACGGTGTCGTGGGCCAGCTCGGCGAGGGCCAGCACGTCGGCGGCGCTGGCGTGCGAGATGTTGACGATGAAGTTGGCGTGCTTCTCGGCGATCTGCGCGCCGCCGCGCCGCGTCCCGCGCAGCCCCGCCTGCTCCACCAGCCGCCCCGCGTAGTCACCGGGCGGATTCTTGAAGACGCTGCCCAGGCTGCGGATCCCGTACGGCTGTGACGCCTTGCGCTGCGCCTGGATGGCGTCGGTGCGGGCGCGCACGGCGGCGGGGTCGTCGCGGTGGGTGCGGAAGCGCGCGGCGACGACGACGTGGTCGCCGAGGTCCGCCTTGAAGCGCGAATGGCGGTAGGCGAAGCCGCAGTCGGCGGCGGCGAAGGTGTGCCGCTCGCCGTCGCAGGCGATGGTGTCGCACTCGACCAGAACGTCCTTGATCTCGGTGCCGAAGGCGCCGGCGTTGCCGCGCACGCTGGCCCCGGTGCTGCCGGGGATGCCGATGCCGAACTCCATGCCGCCGATTCCCTTGCGGGCGAGGTCGAGCGCCGCCCGCGGCATCATGTAGCCGCCGCTCAGCTCGATGCCGCTGTCGTCGATCACGCGCAGGTGGCGGTCGGCCATGCGCACCACCAGGCCGCGGATGCCGCCGTCGAGCACCAGCGTGTTGCTGCCGGCGCCGAGCACGGTGAAGGGAACGCCGGCCTGGCGGCAGCGGGGCATGAGGTCGGCGAGGCGCTGCGGGTCGTGCAGGGTGAGGAAGAAGTCGGCGGGGCCGCCGATGCCGTACTGGGTGTGGCGCGCCAGCGGCTCGTCGCGGCGCACGCCGGGCTCGCGCTCCAGCCACTCAGTGTCCATCGCGCTCTCCCAGGGCACGCAGGGCGCGCTTGGCGAGGTCCTCGAAGCCGCGCACCGAGAGGCTGAGCACCGCGTCGCCGGGCTCCGCCTCGGCCAGGATGATGGCCAGCGCCTCGTCGCTGCCGGCGACCACGCGCACGTCGTCGACACCCTGCACCCGCCGAGCGACGTCGTGGCTGTTCACCGTGTGGGCGAGGTGGCGCTCGCGCGCCGGCTCGATGGGACCGAGCAGGACGACGTCGGCGCCGCGGAAGGACTGCGCGTAGTCGTCGAGCAGCGCCAGGGTGCGCGAGTAGGTGTGCGGCACGTAGACGACGAACAGCCGCGAGTCGGGAAAGCGCTGCCGTCCGGCGGTGACCGTGGCGGCCACCTCGGTGGGATGGTGCGCGTAGTCGTCGACGACGGTGACGCCGCCCGCCGTGCCGAGGATCTCGAAGCGCCGTGACGCCCCCTTGAAGGTGCGGCACGCGTCGACGCAGGGCTGCAGCGGCGCGCCCACGGCGGTGGCGAGGATCAGCGCGGCCGTGGCGTTGAGCATGTTGTGCTCGCCCAGGATGCTGTTCTCGATCTCGATGCGCGAGGCGCCACCGTCGCCGTTGCCGTCGCCGTCGCGCCGGGTGACGGCGAAGCGCTGCCGCCCGGTGGCTTCGACCCGCCAGTCGGCATCCTGCGACGTGCCGTAGGTCACCGTGCGGCAGGAGGCGTCGTCGCGCAGCGCCATGCATTCGGCGTCGTCGGCGCACAGCACGAGAACACCGTCAGCCGGCATGCCGCGGGCCAGCTCGACGAAGGGCGCGCGGTACGCCTCGAAGGTCGGGTACACGTCGGGATGGTCGAGCTCCAGCCGCGTCACGCAGGCCGCGAAGGGATGGGTGTGCAGGAACTTCGGCCGCGCGTCCCACGGCGCGGTGGTGTACTCGTCGCCCTCGAAGACGAACGGCCGTCCGGTGCCCAGCCGGGCGGTGGCGTCGAAGTCGCGCGAGGTGGTGCCGAGGCGGAATCCCGGTTCCATGCCGGCGCATTCCAGCATCCAGGCGAGCAGCGACGAGGTCGTCGTCTTGCCGTGCGTGCCGCACACCGCGATGCGCACCCGGTCGGCGGTCAGCTCGTAGTAGAACTCCGCCTCGCTGGTGACCGGCAGCCCGCGGCGCACCGCCTCCTCCCACTCGACGTTGCCGGCGCGCACCTGGTTGCCGACCACGACGAGGTCGGGCGGCGTGTCGCCGATGTCGAGATTGGCCGCCGCATGGTCGTTCACCCAGCGGATGCCCGCCGCGGTCAGCGTTTCGGTGGTGGGCGGGTAGGCGTCCTCGTCGGACCCGGTCACCTCGTAGCCGAGCTGCTGGGCAACCAGTGCCGCGCCGCTCACCGCGTAGCCGCAGATGCCGAGGAAGTGCACGTGCCGCGGACTCACGCCGCCGCCTCGCGGATCAGCGCCACCACCGCGTCGTCGGCGTCGGGACGTCCCGCCGCGCGGCTCGCGTCGGCCATGCGCCGCCACAGCGCGACGTCGTCGACGACCCGCTCGATCTCGGTGCGCAGCCGCTCGCTGCCGCACTCCTCGTCGGGGATCAGCAGCGCCGCGCCGGCTTCGACGTAGGGCATGGCGTTGTCGACCTGGTGCGCCCCGGCATAGGGATAGGGCACCAGGATCATCGGCCGCCCCAGCACCGTGGTCTCCGCCAGCGAGGACCCGCCGGCGCGCATCACCACCAGGTCGGCGTCGCCGATGCGGTCGCCGATGTCGTCGAAGAAGGCGCTCACCGTGTAGCGCTCGCGCATCTCCTCGGGCAACCCCGCGCGCACCGGCACCGCCCATTCGGCGTCGCGCGCGCCGCACTGATGGGTCACCCGCAGCTCGGGATGGCGCTGCAGCAGATCGCGGATGCTGCCCGCCACCGCGTCGTTGATGCGCCGCGCCCCCTGCGAGCCGCCCATCACCAGCACGTGCTGGCAGCGCTCGTGCAGCGCCGCGCCGGCGTGCGCCTTCACCTCGGGGCGCACCGGGTTGCCGGTGTGCACCACGCGCGCGCCCGGCAGTGCGCGCGCCGTCTCCGCAAACGACGCCGCCACCGCGCACGCCCGCCTGGCGAAGAGTCGCGTGGTGCGCCCGGGATGGGCGTTCTGCTCCAGCAGCACAACGGGAATCCGCCGCAGCAGCGCCGCGGTCACCACCGGCACCGAGACATATCCCGCGGCGCCGACGACGACGTCGGGCCGGAAGCGGCGCAGGATGCCCATCGCCTGCACCGTGCCACGCCCGATGCGCACCGCGGCGCCGGGCAGCCGCGCCGGCGAGCCGAGGTCGACGCCGCGCACGTCGAGCGTCTCCAGGCGCAGGCCGCTGCTCGGGACCAGCGTCTCCTCCAGCCCGCCGCGGCGGCCGACGAGGAGGACGTCGCCGCCCGGGTCAGCGCGCCGCAACGCCTGCGCGACCGCCAGCGCGGGAGTCAGATGGCCTCCCGTCCCCCCTCCAGCGATCAACGTGCGCACGGCGTGACACCCCTTGGCGGCGTCCCTGGGCGGAGATGTTGCAGAGGATCCCCACCGCGAGCAGGGTCATCGCCAGCGACGACCCACCGTAGCTGATGAAGGGCAGCGGGACGCCGGTGGTGGGGATCACGTCGGTGACGGCGGCGATGTTGAGGAAGGCCTGCACGCAGATCCAGGCGGTGATGCCGCCGGCGACCAGGGCGCCGTAGCTGTCCGGAGCGCGCAGCGAGGCGCGCACGCCGCGCCAGCCCAGCAGGACGAAGCCCGCGATGACGCTCATGGTGCCGATCAGCCCCAGCTCCTCGCCGATGATCGAGAAGATGAAGTCGGTGTGCGCCTCGGGCAGCCACTGGAACTTCTCCACCGAGTTGCCCAGCCCGACGCCGGTGAACCCGCCGCTGCCCAACGCGTACAGCGAGTGCACCATCTGGTAGCCGGTGTTCAACGGGTCGGCGAAGGGATTGCGGAAGCTGGCGATCCGCGTCGCCCGGTACGACTCCAGGGTGATCGCCATGTAGCCCAGCCCGCCGAGCACCGCGACCAGCACGAACAGATGGCGCTTGCGTGCTCCCGCCAGGGCGATCAGCACCATGCCGATGCCGGCCAGGATGATGGTGCTGCCCAGGTCCTTCTCCAGCACCACGAGCAGCAGCAGCCCGAAGAGCAGCAGCCCGTAGTCGCGCACGATGCGCCGCGAGCGCACCGCCGGCCCGCGGTCGACCAGCCAGCGAGAAAAGGCCACGATGCACATCAACGTGGCCACCGCCGAGGGTTGCAGCGACAGCGGCCCCAGGGTGAACCAGCGCCGCGCGCCGAGCACCTGGGTGCCCAGGTGCGGCACCAGCACCAGCAGCAGCAGCGCCAACGAGCCGATGGCCAGCTTGCCCGCCCAGCCGCGCCAGCGATGGTAGTCGAGTCGCGCCGCGGCGATCATCAGCACCACGCCGAGGGCCAGCCAGAGCAGCTGCCGCTCGAAGAAGTAGTTGGGATTGCCGTACGCCTGGTAGCCGAGCGCCTCGGAGGCGCTGTAGACCATCACCAGTCCGAAGGCGCAGAGCGCGGCGATGGTGGCGAGCAGCCAGCCGTCGACGCGCGCCAGCGAGACCTGCTCGCTCTGCGCGCGCATCTCCACGCCGGCGCCGGGACGGAAGGCGTCGACCGGAGCCACCGCGTGGCGGCGCGGCACGGAATGGCCGCGCACGGGCACGGCGGGCGCCGCGGCGCTGCTGCGGATGCTGCGGCTGCGCGCTGCCACCTACGCCCTCCCCCGGGTCACGCGGCAGACCTCCCGCGCCAGGTCGGCGAAGGCGCTGCCCCGCTGCTCGTAGCTCTCGAACTGGTCGAAGCTGGTGTAGCCCGGCGCCAGCAGCACGACGTCGCCGGGTCGCGCGATGTCATGGGCGACCCGCACCGCGTCGCCCAGCGTCGCCACCAGGGTGCGCGAGTTGTAGCCGAGGGTGGCCAAAGCGCCGTCCACCTCGGGACCGGTGGCGCCGTTGAGCACCGCGTGCCGCGCGCACCGGCTCACCTCGCTGGCCAGCTCGTCGGGTCCCACACCCTTGGTCTCACCGCCGCCGATCCACACGATCGAACGGTCGGGAAAGGAGTGCAGCGCCTTGACCGCGGCGTCGACGTTGGTGGCCTTGCTGTCGTTGACCCACAGCACTCCGTCGCTCTCCAGCACCGGCTCGAGGCGATGGCGGACGGCGCGGAACTCGCGCACCGCGCGGGCGATGTCCTCGACGCCGACCCCGGCCGCATGTCCCAGCGCCACCGCGGCGAGCACGTTGAGCACGTTGTGCTCACCGAAGAGCGGGATGTCGCTCACCGGCATGACTCGCGTCGCGTCCGCGCCGGTGACCACCACGACCTCACCGTCGCGCACCGTGGCGCCGTCGCGCGCGTCGATGTCGAGGCCGGCGAGAAGCACCCGCGCCGGCGATGCCCCGACCATGCCGCGCGTCACCGCGTCGTCGGCGCCGAGCACCACCGCGCCGTCGC
>CAZCJX010000155.1:0-5886 GCA_964499205.1 uncultured Actinomycetes bacterium
CGTCGCCCATGTCGCGATGACGCCGACGCTGACCATGGGAAGGGCGTTGCCCGTGTTGCTTCGCCATCGATTCAACGTGACGCGCGCGCTCTATGTGCTCGCGCGCAACGATTCCCGCACACCCGCCGAGCTCATCGCCGCACTGCGCGACGTCGCCGAGGCAAAGGGCGCCCCGCCGGGCGCCAAGGCGGAGAACGTCCTCGCCGACATCGTGCTGCACACCCGTGACGTGGAACGCCCGCTCGACCGTCCGTGCGGTCCATCCGAAGCCGCGCTCCGCGTCGCAGCGGACCTGCTCGCCGGCAGTGACTTCAACTGCCGATCCGCCAAGCGGGCCACGGGATTGCGGCTGGTTGCCAGCGACGTGGCGTGGGCCCACGGTGACGGGCCGGAGGTGCGCGGGGCCCTGTACGCGCTCATCGAGGCCATCGGGGGCCGCGGCGCAGCGATCGCCGACCTGGCCGGTGAGGGCGTGCAGACTCTCGCGGCCCGTTGCCGTCAACCGTCGCCGGCTGCAGCCGGCGTGGCGTGACGCCCGAGCCGACGTCCCGGCACACAGCCGCCCTCTGACGACGCGTCACGCCCTCGACGAGCGGGTCGTCATCGCTGCCGGCAGCTCGGTCCGCGCCGTGACAGCCAGCTTGGCGAACACGTTGGTGAGGTGTCCCTCGACGGTGCGATCGGTGACGAAGAGGGCTTGAGCGATCTCACGGTTGGTGAGGCCCTTGGCGGCCAGCTCGGCGATGCGCAGCTCGCTGGCGGTGAGTGCTTCGAGCCCGCTGAGCAACACCCGGCGCGGCCTTGCTCCGGTGGCGCGCAGCTCCGTCGAGGCCCGTGCCGCCAGGGGCGCAGCGTTGACCCGGTGGGCGGCGTCGACAGCCTGGCGCAGCACCTCGCGGGCCTCGACCCGCCGGTTGCTGCGACGCAGCAGGGCGCCGAGATCGGTGAGGGCGCGGGCCTGTTCGAGCCGGTGGTCGGGACCGCTGAGCACCTCGATGGCCTCGCGCAGCAACTGCTCGCCGCGCTGGCCGCCGGCCACCAGTCCCGCGGCGCGCAGCGCGACGCCGAGCGCGCGCGGGGCGCCGAACCAGCGCGCCAGGTCCAGCTCCTCCTGGCTGAGGCGTTGCGCCGCGCTCGATTCGCCCAGGGCCAGGTGCGCCAGTGCGGCGTCCGAACGCCATGGCAGGTAGGCCGGGCTGCCGGCCTGGCATCGCAGCGCGATGTCCCCGGCGGCGAGCAGGTCGGTGAGCGCCTCGCGGTAGCGGCGCTGGGCAAAGCGAAGCCGGCCCCGCGCGTTGCGCAGCACCGCGGCGGTGCGCGTCGTGCTCTGCAGCTCGGCGCGCAGCGGGGCGAGGGCGTTCTCGGCCTGCTCGAGCTCACCACGTTCGACCAGGGCGCCGAGCAGGGCGCCCGTGGCCAGCAGGCAGTACAGGGGCGGGGCGACCAGGCCGCTGGCATCCAGCAGCGAGCGCGCGTCCGCCTCCGCCGCGGTGAGCCGGCCCCGCCGCTCGGCGAGCCACGCCCGCTGGGCGAGAACTGACGGCAGCACCAACCCGTCGGCGGCGGCGCGCGCCCTGGCCTCCGCGGCGTCGAGGAGCGCCTGCGCCTCGTCGTATTCCTCGGCATAGAAGAGCGCCACCATGGCGTGGGAGAACCACAGCTGTCCGACCGAATTCGGCAGCGGGCTGGGACCGGCGGCGACGGCCCGGCGCGCCAGCTCCGCCACCTCGACGGCCGTCGCGTGGTTGCCGGTGGCCGCGACGTAGGCCGCAACGCCCAGCACGTTACGCGACGCGGATGGCTGCGCAGCGACTCGCACCAGGCGGCGCGCCCGGTCGGCCACCGACGGGGCGACGGCAGCGTCGAGCAGTCCGCAGGCGACCGCCATCGCCTCCAGCACCCCGTGGGCATCGGTTTCGCGTTCGCCGACGCGGGGCGAGACACGATCGCACACGGCAACCGCCTCCGCCAGCCGCTGGTCGAAGGCCAGAGCCAGGGCGAGCACCGTCGCTGCCGAGAGTCGGGTGGCGTCGTCCCCCACCACCTCCAACGCTGCCTCCAGATGGTCTTCCCAGCCCGGCTCACCGGCGCTGTACTCGGCCACGCCGAGGTCGAGCAGAACGCTCGCCTCGACGTCCGGCGCCGGCGGCTCGGCCAGCGCGCGGCGCAGGTAGGCGGCCGCCGACTCCGGCGCGCCACTGGCCGACGCCGTCCGGGCGGCAGCGCGCAGACGGTCGACGACCCAGCTGTCACCTGTCGCGGCGGCTCCCAGGAGCTGCTCGGCGACGCGGGCCGGGCTGGCGTGGGCGGAGGCCAGGACTCGCGCCGCCCGCCGGTGCTCCTCGGCCAGGTTGGCTGGCGAGATGTCGCCGACGATGCCGGCGCGGAGCACGGGGTGGACGAAGCCGAGCGGGCTGCCCGCCAGCACGCCGGCGCGGACCAGCTGCTCGGCCGCCTGCGCCGCGACGTCGGCAGCCAGCCCGGCCAGCTCGGCGGCCTCACCCAGCTCGGCGCGCTCGAGGACGGCGACGGCCTGGGCGAGCCGGACCGCGTCCGGGCCGAGGCGCTCGACGCGCATCACCGCCCAGCTACCGAGGGTGGCTGTGGCGACGCGCTCCACCGCACCTGACGACGCGGCGATCGGCGCGACCCCCTCCGCCTGCAGCTCGTCGATGAGCAGGCGGACGAGAAGTGGCGTCCCTCCGGTGGCCACCCGGCACGCCTCGGCGAAACCCGGCTCCGGGTCGGCGCCGAGGCCGGCCGCGACCATGCGGGCCACGCCCTCGGTGGTCAGCGGTCGCACCCTGACCACCTCGTTGACCGGGTCCAGCACCATGGCGGCGAGCAGCTTGCGGGTCTCGCCCGCCTCGGTGGGGCGAGCGGCCAGCAGAAGGGCCGCGCGCAGCTCCTCCAGCCGCGGCAGCAGGAAGGCGAAGAAGCGCAGCGACGCGTTGTCGGCCCAGTGGACGTCGTCCACCATCAGCGCGAGGGGATGGTCGGCGGCGAGGTTGGCGCACAACCAGTACAGGCCGTGCAGCACGGCGAAGGACGGGTCCGGAGCCGCGGGGGCCGGTCCGCCGGCGTCGTCCGGCACCCCGGGAAACCCGAGCAGGCGCGCGGCGACGAGGGGCGGTCCGGCCAGGACCGTGGCTCGCTCCGCCTCCGCCGCACTTGCGAGCCGTGGCTCGACCAGCTGCCTGACGACGCCGAAGGCAAACTCGCGCTCCAGCTCGGCCCCGCGCGCCCGCAACACCTCGAAGCCGGCAGCCTCCGCCGCATCACGAGCGGCCAGCAGCAGCGCGGTCTTGCCGATGCCGGGGGGTCCCGCCACGATGAGCGAGCTTCCCCGTCCCTGCGCAGCCTGCTGCAGGCACCGGCCAATCCGGTCCAGCTCTCGATCCCGTTCGAGCAGCGCCGCGTGGGCCGCGTCCGCGGGCGTGATCACCGCCTGCCCGACATCCATCGCACCCAACCTCCCCACGCGTCTCGCGAAAGTCAAGGGGGTCTGTCGGGGGGCTCCCACGGTGTCAGCGACCGGACGGAGGTCCGACGGTGGGAACTGCAGATTGCAGCCACGGTGACGTGGCCGGCAGAACCCACCCCCGCTCTTCGAGGAGCACCGCATGAACATCCGCAGACTCGGTCCATCGCTCGCCGGTGTCGCCGCCCTGCCAGCGCTCGCGCTGGTCGCCGCATGTGGCTCGAACCCCACACCGGCCACCAACGCCGCTGCCCCGGCGCCGTCAGCCACCCTCAACGTCGCCAACACGGGCAACCTGGGCAACGTCCTGGTCAACTCCCAGGGCCGCACGCTGTACCTGTTCCAGGCCGACACGGGCACGACGAGCAACTGCACGGGCGCGTGCGCCGCGGCATGGCCGCCGCTGGTCAGCAATGGCAAGCCCACCACCGGGAACGGGGTGAACGCAGGCATGGTCGGGACCACCATGCGTTCTGACGGGACCACCCAGGTCACCTACAACGGGCATCCCCTCTACACCTACATCCGCGACAGCAAGCCCGGTGATGCCAATGGGCAGGGCGTAACGGCATTCGGCGGCGCCTGGTTCGCGGTGTCGCCGTCAGGAAGCGCCGTGACCAGCTCGTCGTCGAGCTCCGGCGGCGGCAGCAGTGGTGGCGGCCTTGGCTACTGATGCATTGAGGCGGCGGTCGTGGAGCGCGACCGCCGTCGAGGCCGCAGGACTCATGGCGTTCGCACTCGGCGGGCTCCTGCTGGCGGGAGAGGCGGCCGTGCACGCTGAGCAATACGTGTCGTTCTTCAGCGGCGTACCGACCATCGGACCGCTGTTTCTCGCCAACGCCGCGTCGTGTGTCGTGACCATCGCCGGCCTCCTCTACGCACGCACCCGACAGCTGGCCGCAGTGGCCGGCATCGTCATCTCGACAGTCGCGCTCGCCAGTCTCCTGGTGAGCTACGGGCGCGGGCTGTTCGGCTGGCAGGAGAGCGGTTTCACCACCGAGATCGCCCTCGCCGTGATCGCCGAAGCAGGTGCGGTGGCCGTCCTGGCCACCGCGCTCGCGCTGCGCGCCTTCAGGGCGCACTGAGAAATCTCGAGGCCAATCATCATGTGGATCACTCTTCCCGGGCGACGCATGCAGTGGCCAGGACCCTCCCCTCGCGAGGCTCTGCTGAGCCTCGACGAGGAGGAGGGGCTCCTTCGCTACCGCACGATTCGAACCATGTCCGGTGCCATCGAGGAGGCCGCCCGCACGGCCGACGCGATGTTTCGGCTGGAGTTGTCACTTTCGCTTCAGCGTGACGGAGGTGCAGCGTGAACACCGGCAGACGTTCCCTCTTGCTCGGCGCGGCAGCAGCCACAGTCGGCCTGGCCGCCTGCGGTGGCGCGGCGTCGACGCCCTCACCGAGAGCGACGCCCAAGGTGGCGGCCCCGGCCCCCACGGTCCCGGTGCCGCCACCGACAACGGCGCCCACGCCCATACCGCCGCCACCACCACCACCACCTCCTCCTCCACCTCCTCCTCCTCCGCCGCCGCCTCCTCCGACGCTGCAGCCCGCCCCCACCCCGAATCCGATCCCGCAGAATGGTGGCGGTGACCACGACGGCGACAATTTCGGCGGGCCCAACGACGGCGATGGCGATCGCTGACGGATTACGCTGACCATGGAGGTCATGCCGCTCGACGACGTTCTACTGATGAGACGTCAGGCACGGCACGGAGGAGCGTGGCATGGCTTGGGACGATGACGAGCACGGGGGACGGGCGGGCTGGACGGGCTATGCGGAGGTGGAGCGGGTCGACCGCGGTCGCTGGCGTCTGCTTCAGCCGGACGGCAAGGGGTCGGTCATCGAGGTCCAGGTGCAGTTCCCCGCCGGTTACGCCGACAACGACTGCCAGCGCATCGCAGAGTTCGTGCTGCATGGCCTCGCGCGCGGTCTCGACGCTCCGGTCGCACCCGATCTCGAGCGCCTCGACACAGCGCATCTCGTCCGTGAGGTCGTTCGCCTTCGCGACGAGCTGGCGCGGCGCCCAGGCTCGGGGCCGACATGACACACGGCTGACCGGGCGTCCCCAGTCCCCGGGCGCCCGGTCAATCGACCCTGGCGAGTCGGCGCCGCGCGAAGTCCGGTGCCGTGGTCCAGAACATGGCGGCAAGCCAGGCGTTGAGGGCCTGCCGTGCCGGTGAGCCGTCCGACATCCCGGTCACGGCTTCCGGCAGGAGCGCCAGGTCGAGCTGGGCACAGTCGATGCGGGCCTCGTCCCAGTCGAGGAGAACCAGACCGCCGTCGACCACCCGGACGTTGGTCGGGTTGGGGTCGCCGTGGATCACGGTCGGCGGCAACCCGACCAGGCGCGACCACGCAGCCCGGCAGCGGATGACCACCTCACCGGGCAGGCTGGCCA
>CAZCJX010000156.1:0-5874 GCA_964499205.1 uncultured Actinomycetes bacterium
GCCGGCGACGCGCCGTCCGGCGCCAGCACCGCCTGCACCGTCTCCCCGGGCAGCCCGGCTGCCGCCGGCGTCAGCGGCGCCGATGTCCAGGAGTTGCCGTCGTCGTCGCTACGCTGGACCACCCCGTCGGGACGCGACTCGTGTCCGGTGCCGGCGAGCAGCGCGCCGCCGGCGAAGGAGAGGCTGGCCACGCGCTCCCCGCTCAGCCCGGCGCCCACCCAGGTGGCGCCGTCACGGGTGCGCACCGCGCCGTTGCCGGTGCCCGCCACCAACCAGGGTCCGGCCACCGCCAGCGCGTCGACCTCGCGCCCCGCGAAGGGCCCGCCCACAGCGCTCCACGTCGAGCTCCCCGAGGCCAGGGTGTAGAGCCCGTTGTCCGTCCCCGCCCAGATGCGTCCCGCGAAGTCGGCAAGCGCGGCGACGCTGGTGTCGGCCAGCGGCCGCGTCGCCGCCACGCCGATCGCCGGCGTCGCCGCGGCGAGCAGCGCAGCCAGGACCACGCAGGACGTCGCGCGGCGGAGGCGTGGCATCGGCGGCACATTCTCCCGCAAAAGCAGGCGAGGGCCCCGCACGGTCGAGATGCGGGACCCTCGCGAGGATCGACCGGGTCACCCGACCCGGAAGCCGGCACGGCCGGCGGTGAGCTGGGTTAGTTGGTCTTCCCCGACACGTTGGCCTGGAAGCAGTAGGTCTTGGAGCTGCTGTCGCAGGGGCTGTTGCTGTCGCCGGTGGTCTGGTAGACGACCGTCGCGTAGCTGCCGAAGAAGTGGTTGCCGGTCTCCGCCCCGCCCAGCGTGTTGAAGCGGCCGGAGCTGGCGTAGAAGACGTGGTCGCCGTTGCTGTCGGTCGGGTCGTAGACGCTGATGCGGCCGTTGAACTTGGTCACCGGACTGATCGCGTTGCCCCTGGCGTCGGTGAAGGTCATGACACCGTGCTCGGTGCCGCGCTGCGAGTTGAGGTTCACGTTGCTGTGGCCGACGGTCCAGGTGAACATCTGCTTGCTGCCCGAGAAGTCGCCGTCGGAGCACTTCTGGTTGGGGCTCGCGTTGCTGATGTAGTCACCGGTGGCGGCCGAGCCGCTGGGATGGTCCTGGGGGCTGTTGCCCTTCATTTGGTCGGCGGCGAAGGTCCAGGTGCCGCAGAGCAGGCGGGTGTCCGCGGTGGGCTTGCCGGCCGAGGAGCCGGCCGAGGCGCCGAGGGTGGCGAGGGCGATGCCGGCGACGGCTGCGGGCATCGCCGCAACCAGGCCCCAACGTCGAGTCATGCGAGGAGATCCTCCCTTCGTCGTCTGTGCCGCCGGGCCGAGAGCTCCGGCGTCGTCAGCCCACCCGACGTGATAGACGCACTTGGAGGCTTCTTTCTTGCAGGGGGGACACAATCGGCCTCCGCTGCTGTCGCGCAGCGCCCGTCGCGACGGGGCGCCCCGCCGCTGCGACATACTCCCCGCCGTGGATCCGCGCGAGAAGGTGGTGCTGGTCACCGGGTCGTCGAGCGGCATCGGCGCCGCGGTGGCCCGTGCCTTCGCCGCCGAGGGCGCCCGCGTGGTGGTCAACTCGTCCTCGTCGGTCGAGGCGGGCGAGAAGCTGGCCGCCGAGCTGCCCGAGGCGATCTACGTGCGCGCCGACGTGTCCGATCCCGAGCAGGCGCGCGCCCTGGTCGACGCCACGGTGCAGCGGTGGGGCCGTCTCGACGTGCTGGTCAACAACGCCGGCACCACCGCGGTGATCCCGCACGACGATCTCGACGCCGTCACCCCCGAGGTGTGGCGCCGCATCCTCGACGTCAACGTGGTCGGCACCTGGCTGGTGACCCAGGCGGCGGTGCCCGCGCTGCGCGCCGCCGGCGACGGCTGCATCGTCAACGTCACCTCCATCGCCGGGGTGCGGCCGACCGGCAGCTCGATCCCCTACGCCGCCTCCAAGGCGGCGCTCAACCACCTCACCCTGCTGCTGGCCACCACGCTGGGGCCGGCGATCCGCGTCAACGCGGTGGCGCCGGGACTGGTCGACACGCCCTGGACGGAGTCGTGGGACGACCTGCGCGCGCTGGTCGAGGCGATGGCGCCGCTGCGCCGCTCGGGGCAGCCCGACGACGTGGCCGCGGTGTGCGTCGGGCTGGTGCGCGCCGGCTACGTGACCGGGCAGGTGGTGCTCTGCGACGGCGGGCTGCACCTGCGCTGACGGGACCAAGCGCTGCGCCGGTGGCGCGCGTCGCGGGCGGCTAATACGCCGGGGGGTCGCTGGCCGGGAAGCTGTCGGCGCCGATCTTGTCGTGCCCGGTGTACTCGCTGCCCGGCGGCATCGGGCGTCCCGGGATGGTCGTCCCGCCCGGCTCGAAGTCGATCAGCCCGCGCTGGGCCAGCACGTCGGCCAGCGACTCCAGCGAGTTGACGACGATGTCGGCAGTAACTCCGAGGACCGGCGTCTGCGGGCGTCCCCACGACACCCAGGCGGTGCGCATGCCGGCCATGTGCGCGCCGGCGACGTCCCAGTCGTGCGACGACACCATCAGCACGCGGTCGGACGACACGCCCACCGACACCGAGACCAGCGCGTACACCTGCGGTGCCGGCTTGTAGCGTCCCACCTGGTCGGAGCAGAGCAGGTGCTGGAAGGACTGGGCGACGTTGGCGTTGGCCACCAGCGCGTGCAGCCCCGCCTCGCTGCTGTTGGAGAGCACCGCCAGCTGCGCCGGGCTGAGGTCGCGCAGGGCGATGCCGGCGCCCTCGTTGAGCGGCAGGCGGGTGAGCCGCGACACCAGGTCCTCGACGGTGGCGCCGTCGAGGCGGATGCCCTGGTCGGCGGCGGCGGCGATCAGCGCGTTGCGGGCGATCTCGTCGAGCGGCTGGTAACGGTCGGCGGCGGTGAGCAGCCAGGTCCACGGCACCAGGCGCTCCACCCAGGCGTCGCCGGCGCCGGGCGCGATGGTCTGGTCGATCTCGTCCAGCAGCGGCTCGACGTCGAACAGCGTGCCCAGCGCGTCGAAGCAGATCGCCGCCAGCGGCGCCGGCGCGACAACGTCGCTCATCTCGTCCTCCGCGCTCACCAGCGCAGTATTGCCGCAATCTGGCTGAAACGCTCGGCCCGCTCGCGGTCGGCGCGCTCCACCTGCGCCTCCATGCCGGCGGCGCGCACGATCACCTCCTCGACGATGTCGTCGACCTCCTCCATCACGCCGCCGCAGGTGGGGCAGGCGCCGCCCTGCAGCGAGAGCGCGTCGCAGGCGGTGCAGCGCCACCCGCTGCGGGTGAAGCCGTCGCCGACCACCAGCACCTCGATGCGCTTCTCCATCAGCGCGCGGATCACCTCCTGGAGCCCGCGTGCCGCCGGTTCGCCGCCGGCCAGCGCGGCGTCGAGGCGTTCCAGCAGCGCGCGATGCCGCTCCTCGCGCAGCCGCTCGATCTCGGCGAACACCGCCTCGCGCACCTCGTCGGGCGGCGCCTTGGTGCCGGCGGCGACGGTGCCCTCGACGCGCGCCGCGATGTCCTGGTCCAGCTGGTTGCGGAACTCGACGATGTCCTCGGTGGTGCCCCCGATGATCAGCGCGTCGACGGGCTGCTCGCGGAAGACCTCGCGCGTCGTCGCGGCGAACTCCTCGAGGTGGCGGCGGCCGATCTCGTCGGCATGGCGCTGGATGCGCGGGCCAGCCCAGCCGCCCTGCTCCTGCCGGCTGCCAATGCGCTCGCTCTTGCTGCCGATCTCGCGCATGCCGGTGGCGTCGGCGACGAAGAGGCGCACGCGCTCGCGGTCGACCAGGGCGACGCCATAGGTGCGCTGTTCGGCCAGGCCGAGCTCGAGCTGGCGCAGCCGCGGCCGCCTGTCCAGGGCCACTTCGTCGTGGACCTCGAAGGGCAGCCCCACCGCCTCGAAGAAGCCCTCGGCCGAGCAGGCGAAGATGGCCAGGCCGCGGGTGTTGGAGCGGTCGAAGTCCTGGTTGACGAAGCGCTCGATGCGCTCCAGGTCGCTGCGGACCGAGGTGCGGTAGTCGTGGGGCAGCAGCTCCCGGTCCTCCTCGAGGCGCTGCTCCACCTCGCGGCGGAGGGTGTTCAGGTGGCGCTCGACGTCGACCGCGCGGGGATTGCGGCGGCCGTCGACGTCGATGTAGCAGCTGGTGACGACGGGCCGGTGGCGCTCACCGGCCAGCTCGCGGACGCGGTCCATGGTGATCACGGTGCTGGTCCTCCGTTCGCGGGCGCGCGGGCGGCATGGTTGTGACTTCTGTTGATATCTCTGTTGATATCCAGGGTATCAAGTCCGGCGGCCGGCGCTCGTGCCCGGGGCCCGGCCCGGCGACAATGCCCGGCGATGTCCTGCAGAGCGTCGTCCGGGGGGAGCGGGTGAGCGGGGGCACGGCGCTCCAGCTCTGCCTCGACGCGCTGGCCACCTCGGGGGTCTACGCGCTCACCGCGCTGGGGGTGCAGCTCGCCTACGCGGGCTCGGGGGTGCTCCATCTCGCGCTCGGCGACGTGGCCGTGGCGGGGGCGATCGCGGGGGCCGCCGCGGTGGGGGCGGGCGCGCCAGTGGTGCTCGCCGGCCTGCTCGCGGTGGTGGTCGCGGCGATTCTGAGTGCGCTGATGGAGCGCGGGCTGGTCCAGCCGGCGGGCGGCGGGGCGCGCGCGGCGCTGGCGGCGGCGGCGCTGGTGGCGGGCGGGGCGGTGCTGCGGCAGGTGGTGGCCGCGGTGTTCACCCATTCGGCGTACGCGTTCCCCGCGTTGGGCACGGTGTGGCACGTGGGATCGGGGGTGCTGCGGGCCTCGGACGCCGTGGTCGCCGCGGTGGCGGTGGCGGTGGCGGTCGGCGTGGGCCTCGTGCTGGCGCGGACCCGGGCGGGGGCGTCGCTGCGGGTGACCGCGGGCGGTGCGACGGCGGCGGAGGCCATCGGGGTGGACACCCGGCGGGTGCGGTCGCTGGCCTTCGCGGCCGCGGGGGTGCTGGCGGCTCTGGGGGCGCTGCTGGCGGCGGGGCGGGTGGCGGCGACGCCGGCGTCGGGTGTGGCCATCGGGATCAAGGGGCTGTGCGCGGCGGCGGCAGGCGGGTTCGTGTCGCCGGCGCGGGCGTGTGCGGGCGCGGTGCTGATCGGGGGCGTCGAGGTGGGGACGACGTTTGCGCTGGGCGGCGGCGGCGAGGCGGTGACCTTTGCCGTGGCGGCGGCGGCGTTGGGTTTGGGGTGGAGGGGGAAGAGGTGAGGCGGTCCGTCCGCGGCGGGGTGGAGGGGGAAGAGGTGAGGCGGTGGCTGGCGGTGCTGGTGGTGGTGCTCGCGGCGACGGCGGTGCTGCCGTCGGTGCTCGGCGACCCGGCGCTCACCGACGTGACCCTGGCGGTCACCGGGGCGACGGCGGCGGCGGCGGGGGCTTTGGCCCTCGCGGTGGGCCGCCCCAGCCTCGCCCTCGCCGGGCTGGCCGGCGTGGCTGCCTACTGCAGCGCCCTGGCCGCGCTGCACGGCTGGCCGGTGCCGCTCGCGGTGCTGTCCGGCGTGGCGCTGGCCGCCGCGGTGAGCGCGGCGCTGGGGCTGGTCGGGGCGCGCCTCGGCGGGGCGGGGTTCCTGGCGCTGTCCCTGGTGGCGACCCTCGCCGGAGGTGCGCTGGTGGCGGCGGTGCCGGCCGTCTTCGGCGGATCGGGTGGCCTGGGGTCGGTGCCGGCGCTGTCCCTGCCGCTGGGTGGCGGCGACACCCTGGCCTTCAGCGCCACCGGCACGCTGCACATCGCCGTGGTGCTCTGCGGCCTGGCGGTCATCGCCGCCGGGCTGCTGCTGGTGGCCATGCCGGGCGCGCGCTGGCGGGCGATCGGTGGCGACCGCGAGCGGGCCGCCGCGGCGGGGCTGTCGCCGCTGCGCGGCGAGGTGTGGTGAGAGAGAGAGGTTGGGGGGTGGGGGGGG
>CAZCJX010000157.1:0-5760 GCA_964499205.1 uncultured Actinomycetes bacterium
GCAGCACCCGTGGCCGCCCGCCTACCTGCGACCCGCTGCCCATCGACGGACGCCCTGGGCCTTGACAATGCTGGCGTTCCCAGCAACACCAGCGACCCCAGGAACACCCGGAACACCAGCGACACCGGAAATGCCGGGCGACGTGCCGGGTCGGCGATGACCGGCCCGGGCCGGGCGGATGTGTGACCGAGGCGCTCACACTGTTCCGACCAGCCTCTCCCAATCCCGACGCCCCGACTTAGCCTACGTCCAACACGACCTCCTGGCTCCACGCCCCAGGAGCCACAAGCCGAGCCCTCACGCCTCGCAAGCCCAAGCCACGCTCAACCTTCCGACCGCACCGAATCACCCACCGACAGACAGTTTCACCTTCGGTGCAGAAGTAGGTTAAAACAACGGCATGACCGAGCCCGAGCACCGCGTCTGCCTCTCCCCGGCAACCCTGCGCCACGTCGTCAGCCTCGGCCTTCCCGGCGCCCAGCTCGCCACCTTCCTAGCCCTACTGGCCCACATGGACGGTCGCGGCTTCGCCCACGTCACCCAGCCCCAACTATGCGAACTGCTCGGCACCAGCGCGGGACGGGTTTGGCAGTCGCTCCGGGCGCTCGTCGCCGCGGGGGTCATCGAGCCGCCCGTAGTCACCTCCGGTGGCGGTCGCCGGGCTCCGTACCGCATCTCGGCGCGCGTAGCCACCCTCGTCAACTCCTAGCCGGAAGGCAGGGCATCTCGCCATCCGCGGGCGTCGCTTCGCGAGGCACGGCACGCGTTGGGTGCCCAGACGGCCCGTGGAGGTCCAATCCGGGCGGGTCGTCCTGGGCAACTTCGGGCGCCCTGTAGAACCTGAAGGGTGAAGCGTAGAAGCCCCCGGAGCCGCCGGTCGCGTCGCCATAGCAGGGCGGCCCAGATCGCCAGCGTCGCCTTGCTCGTCGCCCTTCTGGCCGCGGCCGTACCGCTGGGCAGGCTCGCTCACAGCCCGGACTTTTGGAAGGCGGTCGGCGCTGTCTACGTACTCGCAGGCGCCGCGCTCGTGAAGATCGCCGGACGGCCCTTCGGCTCCTGACCAACGCGCCGAGGCCCTCGACGCGGGTCCTTTCCCCACTTCGCTGTGTACTTCGGCACCGAAGGTGAAACTGTGTGTGTGTCAGTGGTGAGGTGAGGACCGGAGCGGAAATGGCGGGCGTGTACACGGCGCGGTTCGGGCGGTGCGGCGATCAGGCCGTTCAGGACGGGAGTGGCACCGAATGGATGAGGGAGCTGTTCTACCGTGGTCGGCGCCGCGACGGAAGAACTCGCTGGCCCACCCGCTGCCTGGAAGCCGGTAGGGGTCGATCCACCTCCAGCTCCCCGTCCGCGATCCGTTCTGCCAGGCGAATGATCCGGGACAGTGGTGCCTCCAAGCCATCTGCGACCCTAGTCAGGGTAGACAGGCGTGTGTCACGCACGCCCCGCTCCAGGCCGCTGAGGTACGCCCGCTCGACCCCCGCCTGCCAGCACAACTCCTCTTGCGACCACCCCCGGCGTTGCCGTAGGTGTCGCACGGCGAGTCCCACCGCCTCCTCCAGTCGCATCGACACGGCGATGGAGGCTAGGTGGCTGTAACGAGAATGACGACGCCGTTTTCGCTGCGGGCCTGATCAACTTATAGACGTGGTCTAGATAACTCGGCCTTGCGCTGACCCAGTGGTCAGAGCGATCCCCTGTCCCGTCGCCTGACCGCGTTTGGCTGGTGGAACTTGACGCAAGTCAATCGGACCGCGGTAAGATGCCCGCCTCAGCGCTGCCCTGATGGCAAGGGGGGCAGCCGATTAGACGAGGTCGGGCGGGTCGATGGCCACTCGGATGATGGACCGCATCGCGCACAGACCGCCGTGCGCGACCACGGTCCGCTGCGGATGCGACCCACGCTCACACGTCCGCCGCGCGAACGTACTGAGCGACCGGCGCCGAGGCGCGCCATCTATCGGTCTACAACTGCGGATCTGGCAGAGCCGACTGCTTTCCGACCGCAGGGTACGCCCCGAGGCGAGCGTGCGGTAGAGGTTGCCGCGGCCGCCCGTGATCCAGGTCAGCGAGAGAGACGAGGGCGGACGCAGAGGGCTTCCGGCCCGAGTCTCACGCACCACCCCTCGTCGGAAGGGGAGGCGCCGCCGCTCAACGCGACGGCGCCCGTTGATCGCTCTCAGCCGGGCGGCTTCGACCGGGTAAGTCACCTCCGCCCGCTGATACGGACACGATCGTCTGGAGGATGCCCGATATGCGGGCTATCAGTAAAGCCCTCACTGCAGGCACCGTCGCCGCGTGCCTGCTCGCCGCCCTCGCCCCAGCGCAGGGCCTGGCGGCCGCCCCCACGGTAGCGCCTGGAAGCGAACAGCCGACAGCCATACCGGCAAGTGCGCAACCCGCGACCACCCCGCCGTCGCAGGGCGGCGATCCCAACGCCCCGACACCACCCCCGGGCAAGGGGGGACCGGTTGTGGAGCCCGTTCGCAGTGCGGACCAGTCCGCGGGCGCGGCCGCATCGGCCAGTTCGCCGCCCGCCTGCTGCCCACCGCCCGGCCAAATGTCGCATGGCTCGGGCAATGTCCTTCGAGGCTATACCCGGGTCGCCATCATCTACTGGGGACCGAACTGGAACGGGGACCCGCGTCTCGGCACGGTCGACAACATGTGGCACAACGTCGGCGTCAACTCTTGGACTGACGTGTTGTTGGAGTATTGGGACAACATTTCGTCCACGGACGACACGGGGAACACCTTCGCCGGTTCGTGGGTCGACCTCGGCTCGGCGCCAGCCGCCACGTACACCATCGCCGACGTGAACGCTGAGGCGCAGCGTGCCATCAACCTGCACTTCGGCTACGACCCCAACACCCTCTACCTCGTGTACGCGAACAACGGTGCGCATACCGATCAGAATGCGTGCGGCTGGCACTATTGGGGTAGTTACAACTCTCAACCGATGGCCTACGGCACCGTCGACTACGGCCGGTGCCAAGTCTCGGTTGCCGGTGCCGCGGGTGACGTGTACACCCAAGGATTGACGAAGGTCGGGCTGCACGAGTTCGCCGAGGGCGTGACCGATCCATTCGGCAACGCCTGGGGCCAGGGACAGAATGGACAAGAGGTCGGCGACCTCTGCGACACCAACTACATCGGGATCAATTTCGGTGGCACCGTCTATGCAGGCCAGCAGATCTACGGCAACAACGAGGGCGCTTGCCTCAGCAGCAAGAGTGTCACCTACTCCTACAAGTGGATTTCGCAGTCCTACACGCCCAACCCGATGGCGCCTCGCAGCTACTACGCGGTCAACGTGGTGGTGCAGAACACCGGTACCGTGCAGTGGCCTGTCCGCAGCATCCTTCACTTCGGTACCGACAGCCCGCAGGACCGATGCAGCGCGTACTACGACGGCGGCTCGTGGTTGGGTTGTACGCGCATCGGAGGCTTGTACAACCAGGCCAACTCCAGCTACTCGACCGTCCAGCCCGGTCAGAACGCGGTGTTCAGCTTCTACTTCTACGCCAACCCTTCACGGGTGTGTAGCACCAGCAACGAGCACTTCAACCTCGTCATGGAGGGGCGCCTCTGGTTCGGCAGCGCGGGCATCTACTGGCCGCTGACCGAGGGCTGCTACAACGGCTCGTTCAACTCCGAGACGCTTCCGTCGCCGGGGCTCGTGGCCGGTGACAACTCGGTGACCAATACAACGAAGATCCGGTTCGTCAACACTGGCAACTTGCCGTGGAACAACGACGGGTTCACGGCGCTGGTGGCAACCGGCGGGTGCAGCATGTTCTACGACTCACTGACGTGGATCAACTGCAACACTGCGACCGCGCACGTCATCAACGTCAGCAATTCCAGCAAGAGCTGGGTGGACCCCGGCGAGGTCGGCGAGTTCGACGTCGTCCTGAACGTCCCTCCGGCCACGTTGCCGGGTAGCTACAGCCAACAATGGGTGATCAACGAGCAGGGGATTCAGACCATGGGCTCGTCCTACCACACCTCCACGTACTCGGTGCTCGCCTAGCGGCGGCCCCCAGCCAACTGCGGAGCCCGGGGGCCAGGGTGCCCCCGGCTTCGCGCCCTGCCAATCCTGGGCAAGCGGAACTTTTTGGGCAGGTTGAGGAGTCTTTCCGATCATGACCAACGTCGAGGCCGCCGCCGTGCCATCTGAGCCCGCGACAGCAGCGCTGCTGCTCGACCAGGCGCACCGCGGCGACAGCGAGGCTTTCGCTGCCCTGGTGCGGCCCCTGCTGGTCCCGGCGCACCGAATCGCCTCCTCTATCCTTCTGAACGCCTCGGACGCCGAGGATGCCGTACAGGACGCCACCGCGCGAGCCTGGCGAGCGCTGCGGACTCTCCGCGACCCCGCCAAGGTCGACGCCTGGTACTACACCATTGTCGGCAACGAGTGTCGCACCCGGCTGCGGCACCCTTGGCGGCGGGTGCTGCCCTGGGGGGGCCGTCCCGACCGCGGCCCCCATGCCGATCCCACGCACCAGCACGACCTCGGCGAGGCGGTCCGCACCGCTCTGCTGCGCCTGGACCCCGACCACCGCGCCGTGGTGGTGCTCCGTCACTACCACGACCTGCCCCTCGATCAGATCGCCGCGCAGCTCAGCATCCCGCTCGGCACTGTCAAGTCCCGTCTCAACCGCGCCAGCGAGCAACTGCGGCGCGCGCTCACCGCCCAGGAGGTCACGCCATGAGCGACGACGCCACCATCCGCGATGCGCTGCGCCGCACGCTGCACCTAACACCGTCGCCCGGTCTGACCGAGCGTGGAGTTGACCACGCGCGTCGCGTCGCCCGCGGTGAGGTCGAACCGCCGCCTTTCCGTGTGCCGGTGCGCACCGTCGCAGCAACCCTCGCCCTGACCGCGGCCTTTGCTGTGGGCGGGGTCGTGGTCATGCAGCACCGCACCGGCGCTCGTCTATCGCCGCCACCGTCGTCGGCAAACACACAACCAGGCGTCAACGCGGCCTCTCCATCGTCCGACCTGAGCCAACCGACGGCCGCCCCGGTGGGCACCCCGACAGCCGCCGCTCGGACCGGGGCGGCGTCGGCAACCTCCACACCTTCGCCTAGCGCGGTCGCGATTCCCGACTGCCAGGACGCCGACCTCAGCGGCAGGCTCGACACAGGCGGCGGTACAACCTACACCGTCGGCTCCACCGTGACGGTGCGCGAGACAGTCGGGAACCGTGCGGCGCATCCGTGTCAACTGCCCTATTGGTGTTACTACAACTGGCGCGCTTTCGATAGCGCCGGTCGTCAGGTCGCGGCTGGACCCGCCACGGCGGACTGCGTCACCGGAGTTCCACATGACGTGCTCCAGCCCGGCGGCTCGGAGCAGTCGTCGCCGACCCCATGGGATACGAGCGGCATGGCGCCCGGTACCTACACGATCAAAGCCGATCTCAATGGCATGGCTCGCACCACCACGACGATCACCCTCGTGGCCGCGGCGACGCCGCCGCCCACCGCCGCGCCCCCAACACCGACACCGACGCCGACGCCTCTAGTGCCCTGATGAGCTTCCGGCTCGGCGTGGATGAAGACAATCCGGTCGAGGCGTCCCGCCGAGCGCGATCAACGGGCGCCGTCGCGTCACCACGCGCGGCGGCGCTTCCGTGGCGGCCTCACCGGGAGGGTCGGCGGTCACCGGGCCGTCCACCCGGCGGCGCGGGCAAGGTCGTCCAGCCGGTCGCACAGGTCGGCCAGGTTCGAATACGCTCCAGTCTGTAGCTCCAC
>CAZCJX010000158.1:0-4235 GCA_964499205.1 uncultured Actinomycetes bacterium
CGGTGCGCTGCTGCAAGCTCGCCCTCGACCGCGGCATCAGCGGCGCGCTCGACGGCCCCTCCTCGTATTTCATGAAGTCGCCGCCCCGCCAGGTGAGCGACGCGGTGGCGCACCAGAACACCGAGGACTTCATCGCCGGCGTCGGCGCCAGCGGCGGCAACACCTCCAACGGCCGGGCGCCCCAGCAGCTCCCCTCGGAGCCCGCGCCCGCCCCGGCTCCGCCCCCTGCGGGCTGAGCGAGAGGGGGAGGCCGCGGTGATCGAGGCGGGCCGGGACACCCTCCCGGCCCGCACCGCCCCACCCGCCCGGCGGCGGCTCCGCGGCGCGACGTTCCCCTACTACGCGTTCCGCGCCGCCGAGGCGATGGTGCGCCTGGTGCCGCACCGCGTCGCCTACCGCGTCGGCGACCTCGCCGCTGACGTGGTAACCCGCACCCAGCCCAGGCGCTTCGACGGCCTGCGCCGCAACCTGCGCCAGGTGCTCCCCGACGCCGACGAGCAGCAGCTGCAGGCGATCACCCGGCGCAACGTGCGCAACCTGCTGCGCGCCTGGATCGACGTGCTGGAGATGCGCCACAAGCGCGAGCTCATGGTGCGCCGCCTCGACGTCGTCGACTACCACAACCTGGAGAACGCCCTGGCCCGCGGCCGCGGCGCCATCGTGGTGTCGCTGCACCTCGGCTCCTGGGAGCACGGCATCGCCGCCTACAACGCCAGCCTGGGCCGCATGGCCCTGCTCGCCGAGGCGGTCAACCCGCCGCAGCTCTTCGAGCGCATCACCAAGGCGCGCAGCGCTCTGGGAGTTCAGGTCATCCCTGTCGACATCGCGGGGATGCGCAACGCCGACCAGCGCACTGCGCGGGTGATCGGCGCCTCGGCGCTGCGCGACGTCTACCGGGTGCTGCGCGGCAACGGCTGCGTGGCCATCGCCATGGACCGCGACATCGCCGGCAACGGCGAGCCCATGCCCTTCTTCGGCCGAATCGCGCCGATCCCCGTCGGCGTGGTGGAGATCGCCATCCGCAGCGGCGCCGCGCTGCTGCCCGTGGTGCTCTTCCGCGAGGGCGACCGGGTGCGCGGCCAGGTCTTCCCCGAGCTGGCCTACGACGACGGTGCGCCGCGCGACACCGAGGTCCGCCGCGTCGCCGCCGAGGTGCTGCGCCTCTTCGAGCGGATCATCCGCGACAATCCCGAGCAGTGGCACGTGCTCGATCCCATCTGGCCTGACGCAGAGGCAGAGCCGCTGGCGTGAAGATCTGCCTGGTCTCCCCCTACGACTACTCGCATCCGGGGGGCGTCAGCGAGCACGTGCGCCATCTCGCCGACGAGCTGCGCGTCCGCGACCACCACGTCACCGTGATGGCGCCGGCCACCGAGCTCGACGACGAGCACGGCATCCCCGGCTACATCCGCATCGGCCGCAGCGTCCCCGTCCCCGGCAACGGCTCGGTGGCGCGCATCGCGCTGTCGTTCCACCTCGCCCGGCGGGTGCGGGGACTGCTCGACGAGCACGCCTTCGACGTGGTGCACTACCACGAGCCGCTGTCGCCGGCCCTGCCGATCACCACGCTGCGCTTCCACCGCGGCGCCAACGTCGGCACCTTCCACGCCTTCGCCAAGCGCAACCTCGGCTACTACTACGCGCGCCCCTTCCTCACCCGCTACTTCAAGCGGCTGCACTCGTGCATCGCGGTGAGCGCGCCCGCCCGCGACTTCGTCTCGCGCTACTTCCCCGCCGACTACCACATCGTCCCCAACGGCATCGACACCCACCGCTTCCGCCCCGACCACCGGCCGGTGGCGGAGCTGCGCACGCCGGGATGGCACACCGTGCTCTTCGTCGGCCGCCTGGAGCAGCGCAAGGGGTTGCCGACGCTGCTGGAGGCCTACGCCGAGCTGCGCAAGCGGCGGCACAACGTGCGCCTGGTGGTGGTCGGCGACGGGCCCGGCCGCTGGGGCTACGAGCGCTACGTCGAGGCCGAGGGGATTCCCGACGTGCTCTTCCTCGGCCACGTCGAACCCGAGATGCTGCCCCGCTGCTACGCGTCGGCCGACGTGTTCTGCGCGCCGGCGGTGGGTCGGGAGTCGTTCGGCATCGTCCTGCTGGAGGCGATGGCGAGCGGCGTGCCCGTCCTCGCCTCGGCGATCCAGGGCTTCTCCCAGGTGATCAGCGACGGTGAGGACGGCAAGCTCGTCCCCACCGGCGACGCCGAGGCCTGGGCGGCGGCCCTCGACGACATCCTCGGCGACGAGGAGACGCGCCGTCGCTTCGCCGGCAACGGGTTGCGCACCTCGCAGCGCTACGACTGGGCACGCATCGTCGAGAGGGTCCTCGACGTCTACGCCGAGGCGCGCGACCGTGCGCGCCGCAACATGGTGGCAGCCGGTGTTCACGAGCAAGTTCCAGAACTGGGTTAGGGCGCAGGCGCGCAAGCTGGTTCCCCTGCTGCGCATCTTCGGCCTCACGCCCAACATGCTGACGATGATCGGCCTCACCGTCACCGCCGCGTCGTCGGTGCTGATCGCCCGCGGGCACTTCATCGCCGGCGGCGTGGTGCTGATCTTCGCCGCGCTGTTCGACATCCTCGACGGCGCGGTCGCCCGGGTCACCGGCAAGGTCTACCGCTACGGCGCCTTCCTCGACTCCACCACCGACCGCTACGCCGAGGGCTTCACCTACATCGCCCTGCTCTACTACTACGTGGCCAGCGGGCACCGCACCGTGGAGCCGATGCTGGTCATCGCCGCGCTCAACGGCTCGCTGCTGGTGTCCTACGTGCGGGCGCGCGCCCAGTCGCTCGGCTTCGTCTGCGACGGCGGCCTGCTGGCCCGGCCCGAGCGGGTGGTGCTCACCGTGATCGGCCTGCTCTTCGCCGACCATCTGCTCCTGCCGGTACTCTGGGTGCTCGCCCTGCTGACCAATCTGACCGCGGTGCAGCGGATCTGGTTCGTCTGGCGGCAGTCGCGCCAGACCGCGCCCGCAGACTAGGAGGTAGGCCCGTGTCCGGGGTGGGCCGCTGGTTCCGCTGGGAGATGGGGCGCGAGCTCGAGGTGACGCCGATGATCCGGTTCATCACCGTCGAGCGCTTCGTCAAGGGCACCGTGCTGGTCCTCGCCGGCATCGCACTTCTGGCCATCTCCGGCACCAACGCCTTCCACGACTTCGTCGCTCGGGTGCAGACCGAGCTCAACCTCAACCCCGGGCAGCACCTCTGGACGCGCCTGTGGGAGCAGCTGGTGGTGCGTTTCGGCAGCGCCTCGGCGCGCACCCGCGAGGCGCTGGCGGCGGGCGGCATCATCTACGGCGCGCTGGAGCTGCTGGAGGGCTTCGGCCTGCTGTGGCGGCGGCGCTGGGCGGAGTACCTGGTGCTGGTGGCCACCTGCGCCTTCCTGCCCGTCGAGGTCGACGAGCTGCTGCGCCATCCCACCCCGGTCAAGGCCATCGCACTGCTGGTCAACATCGCCATCGTCGCCTACCTGGTGTGGCGCAAGCGCCTGTTCCTGGAGCGTCCCGGCCTCGCCGGCGAGGTGCAGCCGGCATGAGCCGCAAGTCGCGCAGCCAGCACCAGCGCCAGCAGCAGCGGCACCGCGCGCGCACCTCGCCTGCACACCGCGGCGCCAACGGCACGCCGGACGCGCCGGCGACGCGCCGCACCGGCACCGGCAGACAGCCGGCCGACGCGCTCGCCTACTACCGCTCGCTGGCCGCGCCCTCGCTGCGCATGCGCCTGGTGCTGGTCGCCGGCCTGTGTCTCTACATCGCCGCGCAGGTGACCTCGCTGGCCGCGCCCAAGGCGCTCACCGCCGCCGGCGACCTCGCCGTCCTCGGCATGATCGGCATCCTGGTCTTCCTGGGCAGCGGCTTCCTGCGCCACCAGCGCGCGCTGTACCGCATCCGCCGCGAGAATCCCGACGCCTGGCAGAACTCGATGCGCTTCGCGCTGTCGACGCTGCCCGTCCCGCTGGGTTTCGGCGGCCGTCCCGCCGACTCGCGGGAGCGCGCCATCCGCCTGCTCACTCTCGCGCTGCTGCTCACCTTCGCCCTCACCGCCATCGCCAGCTCGTCCAAGCGCTGACACCGGAGGAACAGACCATGGACCTCGGCCTTCGCGGACGCGCCGCCTTCGTCGCGGCGTCGAGCAGGGGCATGGGCCGGGCGATCGCCCGCCAGTTCGCCGCCGAGGGCGCCGACGTCGGCATGTGCGCGCGCAACGCCGCGGCGCTGGAGGCCGCCGC
>CAZCJX010000158.1:4335-5729 GCA_964499205.1 uncultured Actinomycetes bacterium
CACCTGCGCCGCTCCGACGCGGCCAGCATCCTGTTCGTGTCGTCGTACTCGGTGCGCCAGCCGATCCCCGGGCTGCTGCTCAGCAACACCATGCGCACCGGGGTGGCCGGGCTGGCCAAGTCGCTGAGCTTCGAATTGGCGCCGGGCATCCGCGTCAACACCGTGCTGCCCGGCAGCATCGCCACCGACCGCGCCGTGGAGCTGGCCGCCTCGCGCGGCGGCGGCGAGCGCAGCGCCGAGGAGGTGATGGCCGAGGCCGCCAAGGCGCTTCCGCTGCAGCGCTACGGCACCCCCGAGGAGTTCGCCGACGTCGCCGTGTTCCTCTCCTCGCCGGCGGCGGGGTACGTCACCGGCGCCACAGTTCCTGTCGATGGTGGCCTGATCCAGGCGACGCTGTAGCCGCGCGCCTCAGCAGTGGGTGGCGGTGAGGATGTCGATGATCCCGGCGAGGTTGAACAGCGCGTGCACCAGCACCGCCGGCCAGAGTGACCCGGAGCGCTCGTAGATCCAGGCGAGCAGGATGCCCAGGCCGAACAGCGGCAGGAAGAGCAGCGTGATCGCGTGGGCAAGGGCGAAGACGGCGGCGCTGATCACCATGGCACTGCGCACCGAGACCACGCTGCGCAGCCAGCGGTAGAGCACGCCGCGGAACACCGTCTCCTCGACGATCGGCGCGGCGACGCAGACCACCGGCAGGGCCAGCAGGATGGAGTGCCCGTACTGCTGCTGCACGGTGACGCACTGCTGGTTCTGGCTGGTGTGCAGCACCTGCTCGGCGACGCCGCCGAGGATGCCGGCGATGGCCAGGCCGAGCAGGGCCAGCGGGATCGAGGCCAGCACCCAGCGCCACGAGGTGCGGCGCCAGCCGAGGTCGCGCACCTCGGCGCCGCGGTGGCCGGCGAGCACCAGCAGGGTGACCGAGATGCCCACCCCGTAGAAGGCGAGCTGCCCCGCCAGCGCCTCGACGCTCTTGCGGTCCTGGGCGGAGAGCATGCCGTCGGCGCCGTGCACCGCCTGCACCACCACCGCGTTGACCACCGCGCCGAAGAAGAAGGCGACCAGCAGGATGAGCAGCACGTCGGTCCAGCGCCAGGGGACGCGGCGGGAGAGGGTCATCGCCACGCCCCGGTCGCGGCGGCGGCGCTGCCGGGCCGCCCGGTGGTCAGCCCCTGATCAGCCGCAGCAACAGCCGGCGCGGCAGCACCAGCCACAGCACCAGGCAGGCCGATACCCCGAGCAGCACCCGCGACAGCCACGACCTGGGGCCCACCGGCGTGGCGGTGGGCACCGACCCGCCGGTGGCCGGCGGCGCGGTGGTGGTGTGGGGCGCGGCCACGGGCGTCGATGGCGGCTGCGTCGCCGCGGGGGTCGGGGTGGGCGGCGGCGCGACGGGC
>CAZCJX010000159.1:0-5685 GCA_964499205.1 uncultured Actinomycetes bacterium
GGCGCAGCTCCGCGGCGCGGCGCCTGGCCTCCGCGTCCGGCTTGCCCGGCGCCGCGGCGGCGGCGGATCGCGGCTTGGCGGCCCCGCCGCCGTCGATGACCCGCAGCTGTGGCGGCCCGGCGTCGAAGCCGAAGGCGCTGCCGCTCTCCTCCACCGGCTGGAGCAGCAGCCCGGCGGCGAGGCGGCGCTGCGTCTCCCCGTCCGCGGTGAGCGCGGTGCGCAGCATCGCCGCCATCGACAGCGTGGTATCGCTCGACACGCCGTGGCCGGCGTCGCGGAGCAGGGCGGCGGCGCGGCGCACGATGTCGTCGACGGCGCGCTGCACCTGCCCGCCGACCTCGCGCAGCTGCGCGGCGGCCTCGCGGTCGCCGCGCATGGCCCGAGCCTGAACGTCGCGCAGCTCGGCGCCGCGGTCGAGCAGCGTACGCAGGCGGGCGGGGTCGCCACGAGCCACCTGGTCGAGGGCCCACACCGCCGGCGAGGGGCGGCGCAGCGAGGCCAGCCAGGCGGCGGCGTCGCGGTCGCCCTGGTCGCGCAGCTCGCGGGCGAGGCGGTTGCGCTGCTCGACGAAGCGGTCGAGCGGCATGCCCAGCAGCCGGCCGAGGAGCTCGTCGCGCGTGGTGTCGGCCATGCAGCCACCAGGGTAGCCGCCGGGCGTCGCCACCTTCACGTGCCGTTAATGTGGCCCGACCATGCTGAGCCGTTCATGAGGCTGCTCCTCGCCGAGGACGACGACGCACTGCGCAACGTCCTCAGCCGCGGGCTGCGCGAGGCCGGCTACGTGCTCGATGCCGTCTCCCGCGGCGACGACGCGCTCCACCTGCTGCAGGTCAACGACTACGCCGCCGCGGTGCTCGACTGGCGCATGCCCGGCATGGACGGCGTCGAGGTGATCGGCGGCATGCGCCGCCTCGGCATCCGCAGCCCGGTGCTGATGCTCACCGCGCGCGACACCCCGGCCGACCGCGTCGAGGGCCTCGACGCCGGCGCCGACGACTACCTGGTCAAGCCCTTCGACTTCGGCGAGCTGCTCGCCCGGCTGCGCGCGCTGCTGCGCCGGCCGCCCGCCGTGGAGGCGACGCGCATCCGCCGCGGGGCGCTGAGCGTCGACCCGGCGACGCGCGAGGCCGCGGTGGCCGGCGAGCCGCTGCGGCTGACGTCGACCGAGTTCGCCATCCTCGAGGTGCTGGTCCGCCGCTCGCCCGCGGTGGTGAGCCGCGACGCCATCGCCCACCACGCCTGGGACGACGACAGCGCGCCGCTGGGCTCGAACACCATCGAGGTGCACGTGGCCCGGCTGCGCGCCAAGCTTGCCGGCGCCGGCGTGTCGGTCCTCACCGTGCGCGGCAGCGGCTACCGGCTGGTGGAGTCGTGAGGCCTGCGCAGCGGCGGCGCGACCACCTCGGCCGCCAGGCGGTGCGCACCGCGCTGATCGCCTGCGGCGTCGTGGCGGTGCTGCTGGTGGCGCTCTGCGCCGGCATCGACCTCCTGGTGCAGCACAACCTGGTCGCCTCGCTCGACGACCGCCTGCACGAGCGCCTGGTGGTGATGCAGCGCGAGCACGACGCGTTCTTCCGGCTCGGCGCAGTTCGTGACGAGGATGGCAGCAACCTGGAGGAGCCGGTGCTCGCCTGGGCCGTCGACTCGCACGGCAACGTGGTCGCCCGGTCGAGCGGGGCGCCCACCCTACCGGCCGCGCTCCGCAACACCGGCGCCGCGCACGACGCCACCCTGGGTGGCAACGACCTGCGCCTCAGCGGCGCGGCGGTGGACGACGGCCGCGTCGTCGCCGGGCTGAGCACCGCGCCGGTGTCCCGGGCGGTGACCAGCATGCTGGTCGCCGAGGGGCTGTTCGCGCCGGTGCTGCTGGGCGCCGTGTTCCTCGGTGCCACGGCCATCGGCTACCGCGTCGCCGGGCCGGTGGAGCGCGCCCGGCGGCGCCATGTCGCCTTCACCGCCGACGCCTCGCACGAGCTGCGCACCCCGCTGGCGGTGATCGAGGCGGAGACCTCGCTGGCGCTCAGCGCCGAGCGCTCGGCGGGCGGCTACCGCGAGGCGCTGGAGCGCGTCGCCGGGGAGTCGCGGCGGCTGCGCCGCATCGTCGACGACCTGCTCTGGCTGGCCCGCTTCGACGACGAGCCGGAGCCGCCGCGCGCCGAGCCGGTCGACGTCGGCCAGGTCGCCGCCGGGGCCAGCGAGCGGTTCCGCACCGTGGCCCGTGCCCGCGGGCTGCTGCTGCGCAGCGAGGTGCGCGGCGACGGCGCACCGCTGGTGACCGCGCCGGCGGACTGGATCGACCGGCTCTGCGGCGTGCTTCTGGACAATGCCTGCAAATACTCGCCGGCCGGCGGCGAGGTGCTGGTTGTGGTCGAGGACGACCACAACAGCGTGTCCCTGCGGGTGCGAGACCACGGGCCGGGGATTCCCGCCGAGGAGCGCTCGCGGATCTTCGACCGCTTCCGGCGGGCCACCGACAGCACCACGGGGGCGGGGTTGGGTCTGGCCATCGGCGACGCCGTGGTACGGGCCACCGGCGGGCGCTGGGAGGTGAGTGACACGCCGGGCGGTGGGGCGACCTTCGCGGTCAGCTGGCCGCGGGCGGCGGGAAGTGCCGTCGAGCGGCAGCGCGGCGGCGCCGAGGGGACGATCAGCTCGGCGCCGCGCGCCTGATGGGCGGCGGCGACGGTGGCCTCAGCGCTGCCGCGGCGCAGCCTGGCTGCCCCCGCGTGTGCGCACGACGGTGGCGTCAGCGCGGCGCGAGCCCGCCTGATTGCCCGCGCCTGTGCGCACGACGGTGGCGTCAGCGCGGCGCGGCCCGCCTGATTGCGCCCGCCCGCGCGGGCCGCGACAGTCGCCTCAGCGCGGCTGCGCGTCGTCCAGCGCGTCGAGCAGCAATGTCTGGCGCGGGCAGGCGGCGACAGCGCGGCGGGCCAGGGGAACCAGGTCGTCGGGGATGGGGCGCGGCTCGATGACCGGGTAGCCCCAGTCGTCCAGGCGGATGCGCTCGGGGAGGAGCTCGGCGCACATGCCGTGGGCGTCGCAGAGGATCGGGTTGACCCGCAGCCGCGCCCTCATCGCCAGCGCGGCTCCAGGTGCGGCACCGGCAGCACCGCGGGATGCCCGCAGGCAGGGCAGCGGCCGCGGCGCATGTGCTGCTGCAGCTCCGCGCCGAAGACGCGCAGGGCGCTGTGCAGCAGCGCCGCGGCGCCGTCGGGATGGTGGCAAGCACCCCGGCCGGCGATCTCGCCGCCCCAGCGGGCCAGCCTGTCGAGGTCGGTGGGGCGGCCGCGGCCGTCGGCGCAGGCGGCGAAGGTGGCGGCGATGGCGTCGAGGCCGTGCAGGCAGGGGCCGCACTGGCGGGCGCTCTCGCGGGCGAGGAAGCCGAGCACCGCGGCGGTCTCGCGCACCCCGCAGGCGCTGCGCGGCAGCACGGTGACGGCGGCGCAGCCCAGCGGCGTCCCGGCCGCCGCCATGGCGCGGTCTTCGAGGGCGATGTCCCACGCCGCCGCAGCCGGCACCCAGCGCCCGGCATAGCCGCCGACCAGCACCGCCTGCGCCTCCTCGGCGGGGCCGCCGGCCATGGCCACCGCGTCGCCCAGCGCCGTCCCCTGGGCCACCTCGTACACGCCCGGCCGGACCACCGCCCCGCCGAGGGTGAGCAGCACGGTGCCCGGCGAGCCGGCCGTCCCCGCACTGCGGAACCAGGCGTCGCCGAAGCGGGCGATGAGCGCGGCGTGGGCCAGGGTCTCGACGTTCTGCACCAGGGTGGGCAGCCGCTCGACGCCGCGCTCGAAGGGACGCGGGGGCACGAAGGCCGGCCGCGCCTCGCGCCCCTCGAGGTAGGCGACCACCGCGGTCTCCTCGCCCGCGACGTAGCGGTGGGGGCCGGTGACGATGCGCACCACGCGCTGGTCGGCGCCGGCCATGCGCCGCTCCTGCACCGCCCGCTCCAGCGCGGCACGCGCCTCGGGGAAGCTGCGGGGCAGGTAGACCACGGCGTCGCCGGCGCCGACCGCCTCGGCGGCGAGGAGCAGGCCGTCGACGACCAGGTGGGGTCGCAGGCCCATGAGGACGCGGTCCTTGGCGGCGAGCGGCTCGCCCTCGGCGCCGTTGGCGACGACCACCGCGCCGCGCGCCATCGCGGCGTTGGCCGCCACCGCCCTCCACTTGCGCGCCGCGGGGAAGCCGGCGCCGCCGCGCCCGGTGAGGCCAGCGCGATCCAGCGCCTCGATGAGGTGCGCGCCGCCCGCGCCGAGCGCCGGCGGTTGCGGTTTGAGGTGGGCGACGTGCTCGGCGAATCCTTCGGCGCCCTGCCGTGCCGCCGGCCCGGCGAGCAGCCGGGGAACGCCCGGCGGCACCACGCGGCTGCCCGGCGGCGACTGCGGCGACGGCTGCGGCTGGCGCTCCGGAGCGATCACCGCGTCACCCCGGGGTCCGCGTGGTCAGGCGGCCGACCACGCCGCCGTCGTCGGTTTGCTGCAGCTGCAGCCGCACCTCGACCGTCCCGCAGATCGCCGACACGCCGCGGCCGACCTGGGCGGCCACGTCGCACACCGTGGCGCCCCCGCGGGTCACGGTGAGCTGCGCGCTGTCGTCGCTCTGCACCACGAGGACGAGGCGTATCGAGGGATTGGTGCGGTCGTCGAGCGACACCCTGAGCGCACCGTTGGACTGCTGGGTCGCCGTCCCGGCCAGGTCGTCGCGCAGCCCGGCGACCAGCTCAGGGCGCGGCGTCGCCGGCGGCGAGGCCTGCGGCGCCGGCGAGGCCGCCGTGCCACCAGCAGCGGCAGAGCCAGAACCCGAGCCGGGGCCGCTCCCCGCCCCCTGCGCCGCCAGCAGCGCCTCCGGCGTCCCCGCCGCGCGCGCCCACCCGGGGCGCAGCGGCCCGTGCACCGCCCAGGCGCCGATCACCACCGTCGACACTCCGGCCACCGCCAGCCCCGCCGACCGCACCGGCGCCGCCCGCGGCCACCCGTCGCTGACCCGCCAGAGCAGGGCGACCAGCACCACGCCGATGCAGACGAGGTCGAGGCCCACCCCCCACGCGGTGCGCGCGTCGGTGCCCGTGCCCAGCCCGTGCACCAGCGCGATCGGCCAGGACGCGTAGGCCAGCCAGTGGATCACCCGCCAGGTCCTGAAGCCGATCCGGCCGCGCACCAGGCTGGTCAGCGTGAGCGCCACCACCAGCTCCATGGCGACGACCCCGAGCCCCAGCCAGAAGGGGCGGTAGGACGAGGTGAAGGGGATCACCGCGTCGGTGACCTTGAGCTTGGCGAACGGGTCGACCACCGCGGTGACGATGTGGATGGCCAGGAAGGCGACGGCCACCAGCGACCCGTTGCGGTGCAGCTGCTGGACGACGAAGCGCGGCCAGCCCTCGCCGCGCCAGCGCACCGCGGTGAGCACGCCGCCGGCGACGCTGAGGGTGAGCAGGACCAGGCTGACGAACGCGGTGCCCCGGGTGACGTACCAGAGCGGGTTCGGCGCCGTCGCCGCGGCGGCCACCGGGGTCACGAGCTGCCGGAGATCACCAGCGGCCCCGAGCCGGATCCCTGCTGGGGCGCCTGGTCCGGGAGCTGGAGGCCGTCCTGCTGCTGGCTGCCGTTCTGCGACTGCTGGGCGCCACTGTCCCCGGCCCCGCCGCCGACCGCCGCGCCGCCGCCGCTGCCCGCCGCACCCGCGCCC
>CAZCJX010000160.1:0-2344 GCA_964499205.1 uncultured Actinomycetes bacterium
GACGTTCTGGATCGACTGCACCACCTCGACGCCGACCAGCTCGGTGAGCGGCTCCACCACCAGCAGCACGACCACCGGGACGACGACGACCGAGACCACCACCACCGAGTCGACAACCACCGAAAGCACGACCACCGCGGAGTCGACAACGGCGTCGACGACCACCGCGACGGGCAGCGTCTCGGCCTCGACCACCACCTCGCAGACCCCGACGGGCAGCGTGTCGGGCATCGTCACCAGCTCGAGCAGCGGCGCCGCCGGCGGGGTGCTGGGCGCCTCGGTGACCACTCCCAACACCGGTGGCGGCCTCCCGCTGGCGATCAGCGGCGGCCTGATGCTGGCCGGCATCGGCCTGCTGGCCGGTGGCAACCGGATGAGGCGGCGCGGCTCGCGGTAGCCGGCCTCTCACCACCTGACGCAGAGGCGGTCCGCTCGGGGCTCAGCGCTCCGGGCGGGCCGCTTCGTCGTTTCCCGGGCCGGCGGGGTGGCGGCCGTCGCCGTCGCCGCTGCCGACCAGGCGCAGGATGACCTGGCGCAGCTCGGCCTGGGCGCGGGTGCTCTCCTCGACCTGCCGGCGCAGGAAGGCCAGCTCGCGGGCCAGGCGCTCCTGCTCGGCCCGGGCGGTGGCCAGGTCGGCGGCGAGCCGGTCGCGCTCGGCGCGCAGGGCGGCGAGGTCGGCGTCGAGCACCTCGGCACGGCCGTGGGGCAGCTCGTGGCGCGGCTCGCCGTCAGGCCTGGGTGGAGGCTGCGGCTCGGGCTGGGGCCGCAGCGGCAGGGGCACCTCCATGGGGGTGATCGAGGGCAGCTCGCTGATGGGAATGCGGCGGTGCCCGCCGAGGGTGCGGCGGACGCCGATGCGGCCCTGGTCGGCCCAGCGCCGCAGCGTCGGCGGGGAGACGCCGAGGCGGTCGGCCGCCTGGGCCATGGTCAGCCAGCCGTCAGGCTCGTCACGCGAATCGCTCATAGCGCTCGAATCGTAGCACGGTATGAGCGAATCGTGCGGGCGCGGCGCGTGTTACTTGAGCAGGCGGGACAGGCGCCGGTCGGCGAGCACCTTGCCGCCGGTCTGGCAGGTCGGGCAGTACTGCAGCGAGCGGGTGGCGAAGGCGACCTCGCGCACCGTGTCGCCGCAGACCGGGCAGGGCTCCCCGGTGCGGCCGTGGACGCGCATGCCGGTGCGCTTCTCGGTCTTCAGGCCGCTCGCCGGCAGCCCCGCCGAGCGCTGCACGGCGTCGCGCAGCACCGCCTGCAGGGCGGCGTGCAGGGCGGTCACCTCGCCGTCGTCGAGGCTGGAGGCGCGCCGGAAGGGCGACAGCCGCGCCGCGTGCAGGGCGTCGTCGGAGTAGGCGTTGCCCACCCCGGCGATCAGCCGCTGGTCGGTCAATGCGTGCTTGAGCTGTCCGGTCTCGTTGCCCAGCAGGGTGGCGAGGGCGGCGACGTCGAAGGCGGGGTCGAGCGGGTCGACGCCGAGCGAGGCGATGCCGGGTACGTCGTCCAGCGAGCGCACCACGTAGACGGCGAGGCGTTTTTCGGTGCCCTGCTCGGTGAACTCCATGCCGCTGCCGTCGTCGAGGCGCAGGCGCAGCGCCAGGGGACCGCGGCCCAGCTTGGCCGGCTTCATCTCCATGGTGTCTCGCCAGCGCACCCAGCCGGCGCGCGCCAGGTGCACCACGACGTAGAGGGTTTCCCCTTGCAGGGCAAGGAACTTCCCGCGCCGCACCGCGCCGAGCAGGGTCACGCCGCGGACCGCGTCGAGGGGCGGGTCGTAGGTCTTGACGGCGGCGAAGGAGAGCGACTGGATGGCCTCGACGGTGCGTCCGCGCACGGGCTCGTCGAGGAACTCCGCCAGCGCCTCCACCTCGGGAAGCTCGGGCACGCGCCAATGGTGCCACCCCACACGTCGCTCGGCGCGTTGTGGGAACGGGTGGCATGCTTGTCCGCGCCGTGGTCCTCGCCGAGCCGATCTGGTCGCCGCCCGCTCCGCGCCCGCGCACCGCGCTGCCGCGGCGGGCCGAGGTGGTGGTGGTGGGCGGCGGCATCACCGGCGTGGCGCTGCGGCACTGGTTCGCCGGACGCGGCGTGCCCGCCGTGCTGGTCGAGCGCGCCCATCTCGCCGCGGGAGCGAGCGGGCGCAACGCGGGCTTCCTGCTCGCCGGCGTGGCCGCCAACTACGCCATGGCGGTGCGCCGCTACGGCCGCGACCTGGCCCGCGAGGTGTGGCACTTCACCGCCGAGAACCACGCGCTGCTGGCGTCGCTGCTCGGCGCGCATGCCGGGTACGCGCGCAGCGGCAGCATGACCCTGGCGGCGACGGTGGAGGAGGCGTCGCTGCTGCGCGAGTCGG
>CAZCJX010000160.1:2444-5650 GCA_964499205.1 uncultured Actinomycetes bacterium
GGCAGCATGACCCTGGCGGCGACGGTGGAGGAGGCGTCGCTGCTGCGCGAGTCGGAGACGCTGCTGCGCGAGGACGGCCTGCCCGGCGTGTGGGTCGAGGCGGACGGCGGCCTGCGCAACGACGGCGACGGGGAGGTCGACCCGGCGCAGGCGGTGGCCTGCATCGCTGCCGGCGTGCCCGACGCCGATGCGCGGATCGTCGAGGGCGTCAGCGTGCAGCACGTCGAGCCCGCCGGAGGCTCCGACGTCGTGGTGCACGCCGACGCGGGTGACTGCCGTGCCGGCGCGGTGGTGCTGGCGACCAACGCGTATACGTCAGCCCTGGCCGCAACTGTGGCGATCGCACCGGTGCGGGCGCAGATGCTGGCCACCGCGCCGGAGCGGCAGCGCGTCGCCGCGCGCGCCACCTACTCCAACTTCGGCTACCGCTACTGGCGCCAGCGCGACGACGGCCGGGTCCTGCTCGGCGGCTGGCGCGACACCGCGGTGGCCGACGAGGTCGGCACCGAGGCAACGCCCACTCCCGCGGTGCAGCGCCACCTCGACATGCACCTCGCCGAGATGGGCGTCACCGCGCCGGTGACGCATCGCTGGGCGGGCATCATGGGCTTCAGCCCCGACGAGCTGCCTTTGGTCGGCGCCGTCGACGGCATGCCGGGCGTGTACGTCTGCGGCGGCTACACGGGGCACGGCATGGGCTTCGCGGTGCACGCGGCGCGCGCGCTGGTGGCGCACGTCGTCGACGGTGCCGCGCTGCCGCCCTGGCTGCGCGCCGACCGGCCGCTCCCCACCGCACAGAGATGACGCCGGCGCCCGCCCAGCTGCTGATCCGCGCCGCCACGCCGGACGACGCCGACGCCGTCGGCTCGCTGCACGTGAGCGCCTGGCGCTGGGCCTACCGCGGCCTGCTGCCCGACGCCTTCCTCGACAACTTGGTCGAGCCCGCCTGGCGCGAGCGCTGGCGGGCGACCCTCTCGCGCGGGGACGCCGCCCGGGTCACCTGGCTGGCCGAGCTGGACGGCGCCGTGCTCGGCTTCTGCCACACCGGTCCGGCGCGCGACGCCGACGCCACGGCCACCGCCGCCGAGGTCTACGCCATCTACCTCGCCGAGGAGGTCGCCGGCCGCGGCGTCGGCCGGGCCCTGATGGCGCACGCGCTCGATCACCTGCGCGCCCGGGGCAGCACCACGGTGACGCTCTGGGTGCTGCGCGACAACCTGCGCGCCCGCCACTTCTACGAGGCCGCCGGCTTCCGCCTCGACGGCGCCGAGAAGGTCGACACCGACCAGCAGGGCAACCGCTACGACGAGGTGCGCTACCGGCTGACGCTCTGAGCCGGGGCCAGCTCGCGCATCGCCCGGCGCACCGAGCCGCGCGCGTCCTGGGCGCCGCTGAAGGGCGCGATGCAGGGCACCCGCACACCGGCCTGCCGGTACTCCTCGATGCGGGCGCGGCACTGGTCGACGTCGCCGACCACCAGCAGGCTGGTGAGCAGCTCATCGCTCATCGCCTCCAGGGCGCCGGCCCGGTCGCCGGCGCGCCACCTCGCCAGCACCGGGTCGATCATCTCGCCCATGCCGATCCAGCGCAGGAACGCCTCGTAGGGCGGCGAGGTGACGTACACGGCGAGCACGAAGCGTCCCACCGCGCGGGTCGCGTCGGTGAGGCCGTCGGCGCAGAGCATGTGGCGGCAGACCACGTCGAGGCTGTCCGGGTCGCGGCCCGCCGCCTCGGCCCCCCGGCGCACCTCGGCGAGCACCATCGGCACCGCCCAGGGAGGCAGGAAGTTGATGACGATCCCGTCGGCAACTCCGCCGGCCATGCGCAGCATGCCGCCGCGCAGCGCGCCGCAGTAGACGGGGATGGGTTGCGAGGGCTTGGTGTCGAGCTTGAAGGCGCCGCGCTCGCCCTCGACCAGGCTCATCCGCTCGCCGCCCAGCGCCTGGCGCATCCGCCGCACGGTCTCGCGCACCGAGCTGACCGGCTTGCTGAAGGGGATGCCGTTCCAGCCCTGCACGATGGCCTCGGTCGACGACCCGATGCCCAGCACGAAGCGCCCGGGCGCCGCCTGCTCCACCGCCGCCGCCGACATGGCCAGGATCGCCGGTCCGCGCGTGTACGAGGACACGATGGCGGTGCCCAGCCGCGCGGTGCGCGAGAACGCCGCCGCGTAGACCAGCGGGCTGAAGCCGTCGATGCCCGAGGTCTCGAAGGACCAGAGGTCGGTGTAGCCGAGCTCCTCGGCCTCGCGGACGATCTCCTCGTGCTCGCCGAGGGTGTGGCCGAAGAGGGGGATGGTGAGGCCGCTGCGGCGTGCCGGCGTGGCCCCGTCGCTCATGCGCCGACCCCGGCGGCGACCGGCTGCAGCGCCGCGCCCAGGCCGCTGAGTGCGGCGACGCGGCGGTAGTGGTGCGAGGGGCTGCCCAGCAGCGCGCCGTCCACCACGGCGCGCTTGAGGTAGAGGTGCAGGTCGTGCTCCCAGGTGAAGCCGATGCCGCCGTGCACCTGGAGCGAGTCGGCGGTGGCCTTCCAGGCGCCCTCGGCGGCGCTCGCCTTGGCCACCGAGGCGGCCAGCGGCAGCGTCTCCGGCGAGGCGTCGGCGGCCCAGGCGGCGTTGTACGTCGCCGAGCGGGCGCTCTCCACGGCGCGGAAGATCTCGGTGCAGCGGTGCGCCACCGCCTGGTAGGTGCCGATCACCTTGCCGAACTGCACGCGCGTCTGCGCGTGGGAGACCGCCATCTCCAGGGCGCGCTGGCCGACGCCGACCATCTCCGCGGAGAGGGCGACCTCGACGAGGTCGATGCCGCGGGCGACGTCGCCGTGCAGCGGCTCGCCGCCCGACACCTGCAGGTGGGAGAAGCGGCGGGCACGGTCGATGGTGTCGACGGGATCGAGCGCAAGGTCGCCGGCGCGTGCCAGCGTCGCCGAACCGTCGCCGCCGGCGATGACCACCGCATCGGCGCCGTCGACGTCGATCCCCAGCACCTGCGCGCGATCACCGGTCACCGCGAACCCCAGCCGCACTTCGCCGGAGACCACGCGGGGCAGCCAGCGCTGGCGCTGCTGCTCGTCGCCCGCCGCCTGCAGCAGCAGGGTTGCCGCCGCATTCGACAGAAACGGCGACGGCGCCAGGGCACGCCCCATCTCCTCCAGCAGCACCACCAGCCCGACGGTGCCCATCCCCATGCCGCCGTGGCGCTCCTCGA
>CAZCJX010000161.1:0-5586 GCA_964499205.1 uncultured Actinomycetes bacterium
GTCGCGGTCACCGGCGCCGGCCGGCCCGCGGTGCGCAACGTCGTCGAGTCCTCCGCCGAAGGGCAGCAGCGCGCCAGCGCCGCCTCGGGCCTGCCCGGCGCCGCCGGAGTTCCTGCCGCCTCTGGCACGAACGGCGCGCCCGCCGCGGCGGGCAACGGCCGGCCGCGCAAGGTGGGTCGCAACGACCCCTGCTGGTGCGGCAGCGGCTTGAAGTACAAGCGCTGCCACGGCGCCAACGGCTGACCGCCCCGGAGGCCGGCGCTCCGGCTCCGTCCTAGTCGGGAGCGCGATCTCTCGCGCGGCGCCGGCGGCGACCGAGCAGCACCATGCCGGCGAGGCCGCCGGCCAGCAGCGCCGGTGCAGCGCCGGCAGCGGTTGATGCTGCGGTGTCGGGGGTCGCAGAGAGGGCGAGGGTGTCGCCGGCGGCGGCAGGCTGCACTGCGGACGGCGAGCCGGCGAGGACCAGGCTGTCGCCGTCCCCCGCGGCGACGGCGGTGACGGCCTCGAGCCCGGCGACCTCGGCGGGGCTGCCCGGCGCTGTGGTCGCGGTCCCGCCCCCGAGCTGGCCGCCGCCGCCGGCGCCCCAGGCCAGCACGTGGCCGGAGTCGGTGGCGGCGAGGACGTGGTCGGTCCCCGCGGCCACGGCGACGACGCCGGCCACGCCGGGAACGGGGCTCGGGGTGGACCGGTCCGGGGAGCGGCCGGTGCCCAGCTCGCCGGAGGCGCCGCGGCCCCAGGCCAGGACGGTGCCTCCCCGCGTGGCGGCGACGCTGAAGGACCCGCCCGCCGCCGCCGTCGCGATGTCGTGGGCGACCACCACGGGGGTCGAGCGGCTGGCCGTGCCCCCGTCGCCGAGCTGGCCGTGGTCGTCGAGCCCCGTCGCCAGCAGCGAGCCGTCGCGCGCGACGAAGAGCGAGTGCGCCTGTCCGAGGGAGGCGCTGCGGATCGGCGGCAGCCCGGCCAGGCGGGTGGGCAGGGCCCGCGGCGTGAGGTCGCCGGTGCCCAGCTGGCCGCTGCGGTTGTCGCCCCAGACGTAGACCGCGCCGTCGCGGGTGAGCGCAGCGTTGTGCTCGCCCCCCGCGGCGAGCTGGACCACGCCGAGGCCGTCGAGCGCGGTGACGTGCACCGGGTGGAGCTGGCCTGAGAGGCTCGTGGTGCCGTCGCCCAGCTCGCCCTGGGCGCTCTCGCCCCAGGCCCAGACCTGCCCGGTGGCGGTCAGGGCGAGGCTGTGGTGGCAGCCGGCCGCCACCGCGACGACGCGCCCGGGCAGGCCGGCGACGCGCTCGGGCGCCGCCTGCGTGGCGGTGCGCCCGTCGCCGAGCTGGCCGTCCTGGTCGAGGCCCCAGGCCCACAGCGTCCCGGCGCCGGTGAGCGCCAGGTCGTGGTCGCAGCCGGCCGCCACGGCGACGGCGCCGTCGATCCCGCCCACGCTCAGTGGCACGGGGCTGGAGGCCGAGCCGCCGCTGCCCAGCTGCCCGTAGGCGCCGAAACCGAAGGTGGACACCCGCGCCGACGCCGCCGACCCCGCCGACGCGCCGCCGCCGAGGCCGGCGAGCAGCACCGCGGCGGGCGCCGCCACCGCGGTGGCGAGCAGCCTCGCCCGCATCACCGTCCCACCTTGGCGCGGAATGCCGCCAGCTGTGGAGTTGCCGCCAACTCGTGCCAGAACGTGTCCTCCGACGACGCCGCCGCGCCCATCGAGCCGGCGGGCAGGTCGGGCGTGCCGCAGACGTGCGGCCCGGGGTCGATCACCGTCGGCACGGGCGGCGGCGTCAGGTTGGGCGCGCTGAAGTCGAGCAGCTCGGCGAGGTTGGCCGACGCTGCGTCGCGCACCGTCAGCGGCTTCAACCCGAAGCGCCACTCCACGAAGCGGGGGATGGCGGTGTGGTCGAAGACGCGGTGCGACACCACGCCGCGCGGCGCGAACGGCGACACGATGTAGGTGGGCACCCGGAATCCCGCCTGGGTGTGGTCCTCGAAGCCGGTCACCGTGTCGACGGTGTTGGGCTTGTGGGTCACCGCGTCGGGAAAGCGTGGCGGCCGCACGTGGTCGTAGAAGCCGCCCCATTCGTCGTAGGTGATCACCAGGACCGTCTTGGACCACAGCGGTCCCGCCATCAGCGTGTTGACGATCAGCGAGATCAGCGCCTGGCCGCGCCGGATGTCGGCGTGGGGATGGTCGTCGTTGGAGGTTCCCTGGCCCTCACCGCCGAAGTTGGGATCCACGTAGCTGTACTGCGGCAGCGTGCCCGCCGCCGCCTGGGCCAGGAAGACGCCGATGTCGTTGCTGAGGTTGACGTACTTCGTGCCCCATATGGCCAGAACCGGCAGGTCGCTGAAGTAGTAGCCCGAGCTCACCCCTGCCGCCTGCAGCGAGTCCCACAACGTGGGCAGCGTGCTCGTCGCCGTCGAGTTGCTGATGCGGTCGGTCGCCGCGGCATGGGTGTAGATGCGGTTGGGGTAGGTGGGGCCGAGCAGCGAGGCGAACCAGCGGTCGCAGACGGTGAAGTTCTCCACCAGCGCCCGCGAGGTGGGCAGGTCGTCGGCGGTGTAGTAGCCGAGCGGGAGGTCGTCGAAGCGCACCGCGGCGCCGGTGACGTCGGTGTAGCCGCCGCGGAAGCCGTCACAGCCTCCGCCGTTCAGCTCGGCGCGGCCGCCGTCGTAGGAGTGGTCGGGATCCTGGAAGGCGCAGCCCTGGAAGTCCGAGGTGAGGTGATGCGTGGTGTGCACCGCACCGCCGAGGTCGCGGAAGCGCAGCCCCTCCTGGGCCCCGTCGGCGCCGGGAACCCAGCCCAGCATGTGGTCGAAGGAGCGGTTCTCCATGCACAGCACCACGATGTGCTCGATGCCGCTGGACGCCGGTGCCGGCAGCCGCCCGGCGGAGCCGAGCACGCGGCCCGCCGTACCGCCGTCCAGCATCCGCGCCGCCGCCAGCGCCCCCGCCCCGCCGGCCACGCCGGCCAGGAACCTGCGCCTGCTGATCGCCACCACGTCGTCCTCCCTTGGGTGACCCGCCGGCGCCCATGACGCTACGGACCCAGCGGTTGTGAGGGAGGGTGGAGGCGGTTAAGAACTGACCGGCAGCGCTGCCGCGCCGACCCGCTAGGATCGCCTCCATGAGCGAGCTGTCCACCCGGTCCGAGGCGCTGTACGAGAAGGTCACCCAGCTCCGGGAGCATCTTTGACCTGCCCGGCAAGCGCGCCCGCCTCGAGGGGCTGGAGCGCGAGATCAGTGACCCCTCGCTCTGGGACGACCCCCGCCGTGCCGGCAAGCTGACCCAGGAGGCCAGCCGGCTGCGCGACGAGATCGCCCGCTGGGACGGCCTGCTGCAGCGCGCCGCCGACGCCCGCGACCTGGCCGGCCTGCTCGACGAGGAGCCCGACGAGGCGATGGCCGCCGACATCACCGCCGACCTCGACGCCCTGGAGCGCGAGCTCTCCGAGCGCGAGATCGACCTGCTCTTCAACGACCCCTACAGCGACAACGCGGCGCTGCTCAGCGTCCACGCCGGCGCCGGCGGCACCGACTCGCAGGATTGGGCGGAGATGCTGCTGCGCATGTACCTGCGCTGGGCGGAAGAGCGCCGGCTCGACGTCGAGTTCCTCGAGGAGTCGGCGGGGGAGGAGGCGGGCATCAAGTCGGCCACGGTGCGCATCGGCGGCGATCGCGCCTTCGGCCGGCTCAAGTCGGAGCGCGGCGTGCACCGGCTGGTGCGGCTCAGCCCCTTCGACTCGGCGCACCGGCGCCACACCAGCTTCGCCCTGGTCGAGCTCTCCCCGGAGATCGAGGACGACGTCGACATCGAGATCAACCCCGACGACGTGCGCACCGACGTCTTCCGCAGCAGCGGCGCCGGCGGCCAGCACGTCAACAAGACGTCGAGCGCGGTGCGGCTGACCCACGTCCCCACCGGCGTGGTGGTCACCTGCCAGAACGAGCGCTCCCAGCAGCAGAACCGCGACGTCGCCTGGCGGGTGCTGCGCTCCCGGCTGCTCGCCCTGCAGCAGGCGGCCCACGCCGCCCACCTCGCCGAGCTCAAGGGCGACTCGATGCCCGCCGAGTGGGGCTCGCAGATCCGCTCCTACGTGCTCCATCCCTACACCATGGTCAAGGACCACCGCACCGGGGTGGAGGTGGGCAATGCCCAGGCGGTGCTCGACGGCGCCCTCGAGCCCTTCATCGAGGGCTACCTGCGCTGGCAGATCGGGCAGGACGGGGAGAGCGGGCCCAACGGAGCGGTCCCGGCCGGCGCGTAGAGGCCGGTCCGCCGCGGGCCGCCGGGCTACGCTGGGCGGGATGGGTTCGGACGGCTCGCCGGGGCAGGGCGCGGGCGCGGCCCGCGGCAGCGCCATGCTGGCCGCGGCGTTCCTGGTCGTCGGGGTGGGCAACTACGCCTACTCGCTGACCGTCGCCCACCTCCTGCCCCTGGGCTCCTTCGGCGTCTTCGCCCTGGCCCAGACCTTCCTGGTCTTCTCCGCATGGTTCACCAACGCCGGCTTCCCCTGGACGGCGGCGCGCCACCTCAGCCGCTCCGGCGGTCCCGGCGAGCGCGCCGTGCTGCTGCGCGGCGCCATCGCCGGCAACGTGGCCATCGCCTCGGCCCTGGCCGCCGGCCTGCTGCTGCTCGCCCTCACCGGGGTGCTTCGGCTCGACCGCGAGTCGGCGGCGCCGCTGGTCGTCGCCGCCGTGGCCTGCAGCGTGGCCGGGGCCAACGCGGTGCTGCGCGGCGGACTCCAGGGCACCTTCCGCTTCTCCCAGGTGGCCAGCGCCAACATCCTGGAGACGGCGGTCAAGATCGCCGCCGGCATCGCGCTCGCCCGCACCGGCCTGGGTGCCAGCGGCGCGGCCCTGGGCATCCTCGCCGGGCTGCTCGCCTCCTCGCTCTACGCGCTCTCACGGCTGCGCGGCATCCCCCTGCTCCGCCGCGGCGCCGTCGCCGGCGCCTGGCTGTGGCGGGAGACGGTGCCGCTCTTCGTCGCCTTCGCCGGCCTGGCCCTGCTCACCAGCATCGACCTCTTCGCGGTCAAGATCGTCGCCCCCTCGCGCACCTCCAACGACCAGGCCGGGCTCTACACCGCCGCCGTCACCCTGGCCCGCATGCCCTTCTTCATCGCCACGGCGCTGACCACCGCGGTGTTCCCCTTCGTCGCCCGCGCCCGCGGCAACGACGGGGTGGCCGGGGCCTACGTGCGCAAGGGCCTGCTCTTCTCGGTGGCCCTGCTCACCCCCGTCTCACTGGCCATGGTGGTGGCGCCCCGCGACGTGGTCACCACCTTCTACCCCGGCTCCTTCGCCGGCGGCGCCGTGCCGCTGCGGATCATGGCCATGGGCACCCTCTGCCTCTGCGTCGCCGAGTACCTGCTGGGCACCCTGCAGGCCTCCGGCGACGACCGCCGGCCCGCGCGCGACGTGCTCGCCGTGGTCGCCCTGGAACTGGTCTACCTGGCCGTCGTCCTGCCGCTGGCCTCGCGGCACGGGTCGTCGGCCCTGCTGAGCGCCGCCGCCGCCGGGTACGACGGGGCCGCGGCGCTGGCCGCCGCCGCCCTGCTGCTGCGCGCCCGCCGCTTCGGCTGGCACCTGCGGGC
>CAZCJX010000162.1:0-5549 GCA_964499205.1 uncultured Actinomycetes bacterium
TAGCGCCGCGCCGCGCGGGCCCGCCCCTGGCCGCCGTACACCGCGATGAGCAGGAACGAGGGCACCAGCTCCATCGCCCAGAAGACCATGAAGAGGATGTAGTCCAGCGAGCAGAAGGTGCCGTTGACGCCGGTCTCCAGCACCAGCAGCAGCACGTAGAACAGCTTGGGCCGCACCTCGTTGCGCCATGCCGCGAGCACCGCGACGGTGAACAGCACGGTGCTGAGCATCAGCAGCGGCAGGGAGATGCCGTCGACGCCGAGGTGGTAGTTGGCGTGGATGGGGAAGCCGGTGATCCAGGGGTGCTTCTCCTCGAAGGAGATGGTGCCGCCGCTGAACTCCTGGGACACCTGGAAGTTGAGGCCACCCAGGGCGAAGAGCATGGGGACGACGGCGCCGACCAGGCCCATGATGCGGATGCGGCCGCGCTGGTCCCTGGTGCGGTCGGGCATGAAGAGGATCACCAGCGCGCAGGCCAGCGAGCTGAAGATCAGCGCGGTGAGCAGCACCGTGGGGAACTCGGCGGCGGGCGTGGCCGGGGTGGTGGGGCTGGTGGGGCTCGTCGGGCTGGTCGGGCTCAGCGGGTTGATCGGCGTGGTCTGGGCCGGCAGCGCGGCCAGGGAGTGCGCCGCGGCCATGCCGCTGTTGAGCACATGGTGGAGCAGCTGGCTCATCGCGTCCCTCCCAGCCAGGGCAGGTGGCCCGTGGCACCGAGCACCACCGCGCCGGCGACCACGGCGACGCCGGCGACCGCCGACAGCGTCACCGCGTCGACGCGGCCCACCTGCCAGCGCCGTCCGGTCTCGGCGACGGTGTCGACCGCGACGCCCACCTCGTCGAGCACCAGCGTGCCCACCTGCTGGTCGAAGCGACCCAGCAGCGGCGACGGGCGGACCAGGGCGCGCTCCACGGCCCAGGCGTAGGCGGTGTCGACGCGGTCGTCGCGCCGCAGCGCGCGCTCGGCGCGGCCGAGCTGGGGCAGGCGCAGCGCCCCGCTGTGCAGCAGCCAGGCCACGCCCACCCCGGCCAGGGCCACCACCGCGGTGATGGCCATGGCGACCAGCACGTCGCTGTCGCCCTGGGGCGTCGCGCCGGCGAAGACGTAGTTGCCGAAGCTGGCACGAACTTTGGGGATGCCGGCCAGGCCGCCGGCGGCGGCGAGGACGGCGAGCAGCGCCACCGGCGTGGTCATGCGCGAGCCCGGCTCGCGCACCCGCTGCGGCTGGAAGCCGCGCCGCTTGGGCAGCTCGCCGAGGGCGACGGTGAAGAACATCCGCATCGGGTAGATGGCCCCCGCGAAGGTGGTGGCGACGATGGCGACGAGCACCAGGGCGCGCGGCACGCCGCCGAGGTGTCCCTGGTTGGGGAAGATGTTGCGCAGCACCCCGCCGGTCACTGCCGAGAGTGACCAGAACCCGGCGAGCAGCACCACTGCGGCGGCGCTGGCCGAGCCCACCAGCAGCGCCACCGAGGTGGCCCGCATGCGCTCCCAGGCGCCGCCCATCTCGCGGATGTCGCTGGTGCGGTAGGCGGCGATCAGGGTGGCCCCGGCGAGCACCAGCACCGCCTTGAACCAGGCGTGGGCAATCAGCTGGAACATGGCCGCGCTGTAGGCCCCGGCGCCGAGCGCCGCGAACACGATGCCCATCTGTGACACCGTCGACCAGGAGAGGATGCCGCGCACGTCGCGCTGCGCCAGGGCCATCACCGCGCCGGCGATGGCGGTGGCGGCGCCGAACAGCGCGACCACGGTGAGCACGTGCGGCGCGGCGAGGAACAGGGGGTACATGCGGGCCACGAGGTAGGCGCCGGCGGCGGTCATGGTCACCGTCGAGAGCAGCGCCACCACCGGCGCGGGCGCCTCGTCGAAGACGCCGCGCATCCAGGTGTGCAGCGGCAGCAGCGCCGACTTGGCGATGGCGGCGAGCAGCAGCAGCAGCGCCAGGATGATCAGCGTGCGCGGGCCGCTGCCGTGGACGTGCCCGCCGAGCAGCGCGGGCCACACCTTCTGCAGGGTGAAGAAGCTGTAGGTGTCGTTGACCGGCTGGCCCGGGGCGAAGGGCAACGAGGCGACGTAGGCGCTGACCTTGGCGAACAGGAAGACGACGGCGCCGAGCAGTGCCAGGTCGCCGATGCGGGTGACCAGGAACATGCGGCGGGCCGCGCTGGCCGCCTCGGGTCGCTGCCACCAGTGGCCCACCAGGATGTAGAAGCAGACGCCGAGGACCTCCCAGAACACCCAGAGGTTGAACAGGTTGTTGGCCGCGACCAGCGCCAGCATCGCGAAGGTGGCCACCGACAGCGTGGTGAAGTGGCGGGTGTAGCCGTCGTCGCGGCGCATGAAGCCGGTGGCGTAGACCTGCACCAGCAGGCTGACCAACGACACCACGCTGAGCATCACCGTGCTCAACCCGTCGACGAGGATGCCGATCTGCAGGTGGTAGTCGCTGATGAAGCCACCCTGGATCTTCTGGCCGGGATCGAAGGTCCAGAAGGTGATGTTGGCCTGGTACGGGTTGTCGTGCACGTGGCCGAGGCGGTACGCCAGCAGGACCAGCGAGGCGACGAAGGCGAAGCCGGTGAAGGCGACGCACACCTGCGCGGCGCGCCGCGGCGACTCGGGGAGGAAGGCGAAGAGGAAGCCGCCGAGAGGCAGGAGGAGGACGGCCCAGGCCAGGTTGTACATGCCTCTCCCCTATCCCCTCAGGTCGTCGAGATCGTCGGCCTGCAGCGTGTCGCGGCGGCGATGCAGGAGGAGCAGCAGCGCGGTGGCCACGGCCACCTCGGCGACCCCGCCGACGACGACGAAGAAGGCGAAGGCCGCGCCGCTCAGCGGGTGGGTGCCGCGGTAGCCGAAGCGGGCGAAGGCGGCCAGCGCGAGGGTGCCGGCGGCGACCATCACCTGCGCCGACATCAGCACGCCCAGCAGGTTGCGCCGCGCCACCACGCCGAAGGCGCCGATGGCGAAGAGGATGCCGCTCAGCACCACGAAGTGGCCGAGGCCGACGTCCATGGCTACTCCGCCTCCTCGCTGCCGCCGGCGACTCCGGCGGGCTGGCCGCGGCGACGGGCGCGCTCGCGGTCCTCGCGGCGGCGGCGCATCCGCTCCTCGCGGCGGCGGCGCTCCTCCTCGGTGGCCTCCAGCTCCTCCTCGAGGTCGTCGCGGCGGCCCATGACCACGGCGCCGACCAGGGCGGTGAGCAGGAGCACGGCGCTGACCCCGAAGGGCAGCGCGTAGGTCCTGAAGATGAGCTGGCCCATCAGCTTGGTTGCGCCGCCCGCCGGGAAGGCGGCGGCGCCGCCGACGGTCCAGCTGCCGCCGCTGACGGCGAAGACGCCGAGCAGCAGGGCGCCCACGCCGCAGGCGGCGGCCAGGGCCATCGGCCACCAGCCGGTGAAGATCGCCGCCCGCCGGTCCTCGCGGCGCTGCCGGGTGCCGGTGAGGTCGAGGGCCACCAGCACCAGGGCGGGCACGGCGAGGCCGTAGACGAGGATCTCGATGGCGAGGAGCAGCTCGTTGCCCAGCACCATGAAGAGGAGTCCCACCGCCCCGCCCAGCGCGGCCAGCGCGTAGGCGGCCCGGTGCAGCGAGGGCGAGGCGACCACCGCCAGAGCCGCGGCGACGGCGACGGCGGCGAAGACGTAGTAGCCGATGCCGTTGACCGTCACGCCCCCCGGGTCCCCCGCGGGACGGGTGCGCGCCGGCCGCGCCGCCCTGCTCGGCGTGCCGGGGTGCGGGGAGCGCTGGCGCCGGACATGGGGCGGAATTGTAGTCGGCGCCGCGGAGGTAGGACGGTGCTCGCGGCGAGGTTTGCCGCGTCCGCGCCGCCATGACAAGACCGTCATATCCCCGCCCGCCGAGCTCGCAACCCCCGTCAGTACGGCTCGGCACACTCGAAGATCGTTCGTACCACCAAACGATCAGGCAGGAGGCGGCGTTTCGAGTGGAGACCATCCGCGCGCGCCAGATCGGGCCCTGCTTCGGCGTCCGCGACGCGCTCGGCACCGTCGAGCAGGCGCTCGACGACGGCGACGGGCGCCGCATCACCGCGATCGGCCACGTGGTCCACAACCCGCAGGCGATGGAGCGGCTGGCGGCGCGCGGCCTGGCCGTCGACGCCGACCTCTCCCACCCGGACCCGGGCAGCCGCCTGGTGGTCACCGCCCACGGGGCGCCGCCGGCCACCTTCGAGGCCGCCCGCGAGCGCGAGCTCGACGTCATCGACACCACCTGCCCGCTGGTGCGCCGCGTCCAGGACGCGGGCCGCGCGGTGGCCGACTCGGGGCGCGCGCTGGTGGTGGTCGGGCACGGGCCGCACCCGGAGGTGCGCGGGGTGATCGGCTGGGCGGGCGGCGGCACGGTGGTGCACGACGTGGCCGGCGCCGAGGCGGTGGCCGCGGGGCAGGACATCGGCGTGGTGGTGCAGAGCACCTTCCCGGTGGCCGAGCTGGGCCCCATCGTCGAGGCGCTGCAGCGCAACGCGCGGTCGATCGAGGTGCACGACACCCGCTGCCCGGTGGTGACGCTGCGCCAGCGCGCCGCCGGCGAGCTGGCCGAGAAGGTCGACGTCATCGTGGTGGTCGGCGGCCGCGGCAGCGCCAACACCCGCGCCCTGGTCGACCACTGCGCCGCGCGCCGGCCCACCCACCACGTCGAGACCGCCGACGAGGTGCGCCCCGAGTGGTTCGCCCCAGGCCAGAAGGTCGGCATCACCAGCGGGACCTCGACGCCCGACTGGGTGGTCGACGCCGTCGAGTCGGTGTGCAGGAGTTTTTGAACGACATGGCAGTAACACTGGTCGCCTCGCCCCCGGGGGCCCACGCCGACCCGGGCCGGCTCCGCCGCGTCGTCGAGGAGGGACTCGCCGCCCTGGTGCGCGACGTCCCCGAGCCGATGCGCAACCTCTGCGGCGAGGCGCTGGGGGTCACCGACCTGGAGGGCCGGCCGGCGCGCACCGGGGGCAAGCGGGTGCGCCCGCTGCTCTGCCTGCTCGCCTGCGAGGCCGAGGGCGGCGACGTCGCCGAGGCGCTGCCCGCGGCGCTGGCGCTGGAGTGCGTGCACGCCTTCTCGCTGGTGCACGACGACATCGTCGACGGCGACCGCGAGCGCCGCGGGCGGCCGTCGCTGTGGGCGGCGGCGGGGACGTCGCTGGCGTTGAACGCCGGCGACGCGCTGCACGCGCTGGCCTGCGCGGTCGCCTGGCGGGCGGGCGCGTGGACGGCGGGGCTGGTGCACGGCGCCACCATGTCGATGATCGAGGGGCAGCACCTGGATCTCTGCGCGGAGGGCGCGGTGGCGCCGACCGTCGAGCAGTGGGAGCGGCTGGCGCTGCGCAAGACCGGCGCGCTCTTCGCCGCGGCGGCGGCGGCGGGCGCGGCGACGGCGGGGCCGGAGGACAACGTGGTCGAGCGCTGGTGGGACCTCGGCGAGGCGCTGGGCCTCGCCTTCCAGGCGCGCGACGACGTGCTCGGCGTGTGGGGCGACCCGCGGGTCACCGGCAAGCCGGCGGGCAGCGACCTGGCCCGGCGCAAGGCGTCGCTGCCGGTGG
>CAZCJX010000163.1:0-5524 GCA_964499205.1 uncultured Actinomycetes bacterium
GCGGCTGGCCATGGTGGGAAGCTCCCGTGGTGCTGTGGCGTGGCGCACAAAGATCCGTGTGAAGCGCATGGTACGCGACGGCGTGTCGCCAGGAGATGCGGCGGCGCGCTCAAGGCGGGCGCGGCAGGCCTCGTACTCGGCGCACGAAGGCGCCGGGGCGCCTGCCCTACTCGGCGAGCAGCGAGGACCGCTTGGGGAACTGGCCGGGCCGGCGGCCGGGGCCGGGCGGGCCGGCGAAGGCCTGGGCGATGGCCATCCACTCCTGGGCCAGGCTCCCCTCGACGCGCAGGTCGGTGTCGGCGAGGTGGCGCCGCTGGGTGGCCACCAGGCAGAAGTCGAGGGCGTCGCCGCTGACCCGGTCGGCGGCGTCCTCGGGGCCCCAGGTCCAGCGGTCGCCGCCGGGCGCGTCCAGCTCCACGCGCACCTCGCCCTCCGGCAGCGGCCGGCCGTGCTGCGTGTAGTTGAACGCCCGCGCCCGCACCGCGATGTGGGCCACGTGGCGCAGCCGCGGGGTCGGCTCGCGGTCGATCCCCAGCGCGTCGGCCACGTCCTGCCCGTGGATCCAGGTCTCCATCAGCCGGGCGCTGAGGAAGGAGATGGCGCTCATCGGCGGCCCGTACCAGGGGATGCGGGCCCGGGGATCGACGCCCGCCGCCGCCTCGAGCAGCTCGGCCCGGCCGGCCCGCCACCACGCCAGCAGCTCGCCCGGAGCCATCGCCCGCCCCTTCTCCACCGTCGCCGCCATCCATCCTTCGGGGTCGCCCAGCAGCTCGGCGAGGCCGGCGGCGAACCCCTCGGGGTCGACCAGCGCCCTCCGCGCCTCGGCGTCGAAGTAGGCGAGGTGGCCCACCTGGTCGCGCACCGCCCACCCCTCAGCGGGCGTCGCCCTCTCCCACTCCGCCGCGCTCAACGGCGCCACGACGCGGTCGAGGCCGGCGTGCTCAGCGGCGAGGTCGGCGAGGATCGAGTCGAGGGTGGGCGCCTGGGTCTGCTCGGTCACGGCCGCATCATGGCAGCCCGCGGTCACACCCCGCGGAGGCGGCGGCGCAGCGCCGCCACGGCGGGCGCGCCGACCAGAATCACCACCACGAGCCCGGCGACGAGCAGCCCGCTGAGCGAGGCGTGGCTCGGGGCCAGGGTCTGGCTCGGCGGTGCGCTGGCGCCCCCGGGGACCACGCTCTCACCGGCGCCAGGGGTGACGGCCGCCTGGCCCGCCGGCGGCGAGGCCGGCATTCCGCCAGCGGGTGTGCCGGCCGCCTGGGGATGTCCCGCACCGCCCCCGTTGGCCGCCTGCCCGGCGGAGCCGCTCGATCCGCCGCCCGACTGGTGGCCGCCCGGAGGCGCCGAGCCGCCGCCGCCGCCGCCGCAGGGTCCCAACGCGGCCGCCGCGTCGAGCACCGGCAGCGAGTTGAGCGTCCTGGCGGTGGCCAGGACCCGCTGCCGCGCCTGCGTCGCCGAGTAGCCGTGGGCCATCAGCATGGCCAGCACTCCGGCGACGTAGGGCGTCGAGAACGAGGTGCCGTCGTACGCGGCGTAGCCGGGCGCCACGTTCTCGGTCAGCGGCTGGTTCTGCGACGGCAGGGTGTAGGTGGGGAAGGTGGAGATGACGTCGCTGCTCGGGTCGCCGCCACCGGAGACGCTGTCACCGCCCGGCGCGAAGATGTTGACGCCGTTGCCGAACTGCGAGTACGAGGCCTTGGCACCTGACGGCCCAAGGGCGCCGACCACCAGCGCGTACGCCGACATCTTCTGGTAGTCGGCGGCGGGAATGTAGTTGTTGCCGGCGGCGATGGCCACCGACGCGCCGTTCTCCGCCGCCCACTGCACCCAGGTCGGCGTGGTGTCACCGAGCTTGGTGCTGATCAGCGGGATCTGCGGACCGAGGCTGAGGTTGATGACCCGCGCACCGTGCTGCACCGCCCAGACGATGGCGGCGCTGACGTCGCTGGAGTAGGCGCCGTAGCCGGTGGTGCCGTTGGAGAACACCTTCATCACCAGGGCGCGCGCGGCCGGCGCCTCGCCGGTGATGCCGATCCCGTTGCCGGCGTTGGCGACCATGATCCCGGTGGTCATGGTGCCGTGCCCGTAGTCGTCCATCACCGCGTCCTGCCCGGTGGCGTCGGGCTGCGGGTTGCTGATGCTGCTGGTTCCCGAGGTGAACGCGGCGCCCACCACCAGCCGGCCCTGCAGATCGGGATGGCTGAAGTCGGCGCCGGTGTCGATGTCGGCGACGAGCACGCCGGCGCCCTGCGACGCGCACCACGCCTGGGTGGCGTCGGTGCTGCCCGGAGTGCCGTGCAGTGCCCACTGCACCGGGTAGTAGGGATCGTTGGGACCCGCGGTGGCGGCGAGCGCCGTCACCGGGAGGACCGCCGCGGCGCAGGCGCAGAGCAGCGCGCGCCGGCGGGTCATCGCAGCCCGTTGCGCCGCCGCGCCGCGATCGTCCTGGCCAGCGGTGCGCCGCCGGCGACCAGGACCACCAGCGCGGCGATGACCACCGGCGCGGGAACGCCACCGGGCGACGGCGTGGTCGCCGGCGGCAACGCCTGGCGAACGCGACGGTCCGCGGAGTCATCCGGCGCCGTCTCGGCGCTCCCACTCGACGTCGCGGTGACCGCGGTCGACGTCGTCGACGTCGTCTGCGTCTGCGTCTGCTGTTGCGTCACCGGCGTGCTGCGCACCGACGACGTGCTGCGCACAGTGAACGTGGTCGTCGTGGTGGTATGCGTGCCCCCGCCACCACCCTGCACCACCGGCGGCGGCTGGCCGGACGGCGGCGTGCTCGGCGTGCCGCAGCGCTGCGAGTCGGGAACGCCGAGAGCGGCCGCGGCGTCCAGGTCGGGATGGCCGTTGCGGGTCACCGCGGTGGCGGTGATCGCCGACATCGCCTGCTGCGCCGTCCTGCCATTGGCCATCAGCATCGCCAGCGTCGCCGACACCATCGGGGCGGAGAACGAGGTGCCGCCGCCGATGGCGTACTGGTTGGAGAGATACGTCGACACCACCGAGTTCTGCAGCGTCATCTGCGAGGCCGTCTCGGTGGTGCCACCCGGTGCGTAGATGCTGACGTCGCTGCCGTGGTTGGAGTACGCCGCCATGGTCGCGTCGGGCGCTAGGGCGCCGACCACCAGCGCCACGTTGGACATGTTGGGGTACACCGGCTGCGACGAGCTGTCGTTGCCCGACGCCAGCACCACCGCGACCCCCTTGCTCGCCGCGTAGGTGGCGGCCGCGGGGATGGTGAGATTCGGCAGGTTCTGGCCCTGCGTCGAGATCTGGCTGGGGCCGAGGCTGACGTTGATGACGTTGGCACCGTGGTCGGCGGCCCAGCGCATCGCCAGCGAGACGTCGCTCTCGTAGATCTTGCCGTCGCTGCCCTGCACCTGCATGACCAGCGCCTTGGCGTCCGGCGAAGCGGCGGCGACGCCCTGGCCGTTGCCGGTGAGCGCTGCGACAACCCCGGTGGTGGCGCTGCCGTGCCCGTCGTGGTCGGTGACCGCCGCCACGCCGGTGCCGGTCGGATTGTTCTCGGAGGAGGACTGGTGCCCGGTGAAGGCGACGCCCGCGATCAGCTTGCCGGCGAGGTCGGGGTGGGAGAAGTTGGCGCCGGTGTCGACCATCGCCACCACCTCACCGGCACCGGTGCTGGCACACCACGCCGCCGGCGCCTGGATGCTGGCCGGGGCGCCGGTCAGCGCCCACTGATCGCCGCTGACGAAGAAGTAGTCGTTGGGATACGACGTGGCCGCCAACGCCCCGCTCGCGTGGAGCAGCGCGGCGGTGATGGCGGCGAGGGCTGTCGCCGTGCGCTTCACACCAGACTCGACGCGAGCCGGGCGCTCAACCTTGCGTGAGCAGCTCCGCGGGGATGGCGCCGGCGCGGCAGATCTCGGCGTAGAGGGCGGCGCTGGGCTTGGGGCAGCGGCGCAGGGTGCCGGGCTCGACGGAGAAGAGGCCGAAGCGCTGGGAGTGGCCCTCGGCCCACTCGAAGTTGTCCCAGGCGGTCCAGTGCATGTAGCCGCGCACGTCGACGCCCTCGGCGATGGCGCGGTGGACGGCGGCGAGGTGGTCGACGAGGTAGCGGGGGCGCAGCTCGTCGTGGTCGTCGGCGACGCCGTTCTCGGTGATCACCACCGGCAGGCCGCGGGTCTCGGCGGCGACGAGGTGGAGGGCGCGGCGCAGACCGTCGGGCTCGATGGCCCAGCCGAAGGTCGACTGCGGGTATCCCGGCTGGGGCTGCTGGCGGGCGAAGAGCTCTCCGGCACGCGAGGCGTCGAAGGCCAGCACGTCGTCGCAGTAGTAGTTGAGGCCGACGTAGTCGAGCGAGCCGCGCAGCCCGGGAACGCGCTGCCCGGTGCCGACCGGCGGCAGCATGCGGCCGGTGCGGCAGGCGCGCAGTAACCAGCGGTTGAAGACGTGGTCGGGCAGGGCGGCGACGGCGCGGTCGAGAACCGAGCGGGGATTGGCGGGGCGCAGGCCGCGCACGTGGTGCGCGACGGAGACCAGCGCTTCGCGGCCGTGGCGGCGGGCACTGTCGCGCAGCGCGACGGTCGCCGCGGCGTGCATGCGGGTGAGGCCGCGCAGGGCGCGGAAGGCGCGCAGCACCGAGTGCTCGCCGGGCGGCCACTCGCCGCGCAGGTGGCCGACGGTGGCCAGGACGACGGGTTCGTTGACGGTGATCCACCAGCGCACGCCTTCGCCGAAAGCCTCGGCGCAGCGGGTGGCGAAGCGGGCGAAGCGCTGCGGTGCGTCGGGCGCGCTGGCGCCGCCGCGGTCGGCGAGCCAGAGGGGGAAGGTGAAGTGGTGCAGGGTGACCAGGGGCTCGATGCCGTTGGCGCGGCAGGTGTGCACCACGTCGGCGTAGTGGGCCAGCGCGTCCTCGTCGAAGACGCCCTCGCGGGGTTCGACGCGCGACCACTCGACGCTGAAGCGGTGCGCGTTCTGGCCGTAGCTGGCAAGTTCTGCGAGGTCGTCGCGGTAGCGGGTGTAGTGGTCGCAGGCGACGGCGGCGCTGGAGCCGTCCTTGATGTGGCCGGGGGTTTGCTCCCAGCGGGACCAGTCGTTGCGCGTGCCGCCTTCGACCTGGTGGGCGGCGGTGGCGCAGCCGAAGAGGAATCCCGGCGGGAAGTGCAGCGGACCGCTTATGCGAAGCTCTTCATCAGCGCGTCCCACCCCTCGCGGTCGATGCGCAGGTCGTCCTCGCCGAGCTTGGCCAGCGGCGTCCGCGTCATGCGCTCGCGCTCGCAGAGGTCGGAGGCGTCGGGCTTGACGTAGAGCAGCCCGGTGACCAGCTCACCGCGGTCGCGGCCCTCGTGGATCACCCGCATCGCCTGGATGGGATCGGTGGCGTCGTAGTCGGTGTCGAGCTTGCGCAGCAGGATGTGCGAGCCGTCCTGCAGCTCGACGTCCTGCACCGTGCCGGGCTCGTAGTCGACCTCGACCTCCTCGTACCGCGGGATGAAGTCCGGGGTGTGCAGCAGGAAGTCGTGCTCCTTGACGTAGGCGTACGACTTGGTCGAGCCCT
>CAZCJX010000164.1:0-5466 GCA_964499205.1 uncultured Actinomycetes bacterium
GCGACGTCATCGGCCCAGGCGGCAAGATGATCCGCAAGATCGTCGAGGAGACCGGCGCCCAGATCGACATCGAGGACGACGGCCGGGTGTTCATCGCCTCCAACAACGGCATGGCCATGCAGCAGGCGATCGCCATGATCCGCGACCTCACAGAAGATGTCGAGGTTGGCAAGATCTACAAGGGCAAGGTCTCCCGGATCATGGGCTTCGGCGCCTTCGTCGAGATCATGCCCAAGAAGGAGGGCCTGGTCCGCATCGGCCAGCTCGCCGACCACCGGGTCGAGAAGGTCGAGGACGTGGTCAACATCGGCGACGAGATCATGGTCAAGGTGATCGAGATCGACGAGCGCGGCCGCGTCAACCTCTCGCGCAAGCAGGCGATCGCGGAGCTGGCCAACCAGCAGGCCGAGACCGCCGGCGCGGGCGCGGGCGGGCCGTCGTGACGCGTTGAAGGCGCGGTCTGTCCGCGCGCTGACGCGCGCTGTCGGGGGCCTCCCCCAGGCCATCATCCGCGCTGGAGTGCGCGGATGACAGCCTTCCCCCTCCGCGTCGCCGTCAGCGGCGCGCGGGGCAAGGTGGGCCGGGAGATCGTCGCCGGGCTGGAGGCCGATCCCAGCTTCGCCTGCGTCGCCGCTGTCGACCTCGGCGACGACCTGGCCGCCGCCCTGCGCGACTCCCGTGCCCAGGCGATGGTCGACTTCACCACTCCCGACGCCGGCCTGGGCAACGCGCTCACCGCCGTCGCCGCCGGGGTGGCGCCGGTGGTCGGCACCACCGGCCTCGGCGCGTCCGGGGTGCAGCAGGTCCGCGAGGCGTGCACCAACGCCGGCATCGGCGGCTGCGTCATCCCCAACTTCGCCATCGGCGCCGTCCTGCTGATGTGGCTCTCCGCGCTGGCCGCCCCCTACTTCGAGACCTGCGAGATCGTCGAAGCCCACAACCCGCGCAAGGCCGACGCGCCCAGCGGCACCGCCCTGCGCACCGCGGAGGCACTGCTCGCCGCCCGCCACGGCCGCCCGTTCGAGCACGCGACGCCCCACGTCGAGCAGCTCCCCGGCACCCGCGGCGGCGACAGCGGCGGCATCGCCCTCCACGCGCTGCGCCTCGCCGGCGTCCTCGCCGACCAGACCGTGCTCTTCGGCACCGAGTCGCAGACCCTCTCGCTCTCCCATCGCACCACCTCACGCGCCGTCTACGTCCCCGGCGTGCTGCTCGCCGCCCGCGCCGTGGTCGAGCAGAGGCGCTTTTTCGACTCCCTCGCCGAGGTGCTCGGCCTGCCCGACCCGGCGACGGTCACCGCCTCGCCGGCCTGACCCGTGGCATCATCCCCACCCATGACCCCGCCCGCTGACGGACTTCGCGTCGCCGTCGTCGGCGCCACCGGCGCCGCCGGCAGCACGGTGCTGCGCATCCTCCACGAGCGCCGCTTCCCCATCGGGGAGTTCCGCGCCCTGGCCAGCGCGCGCAGCGCGGGCACCACGGTGCGGCTGGGCGACACCGACCACACCGTGCAGGAGGTGGGCGACGAGGCGCTGCGCGGCGTCGACGTCGCCTTCTTCGCCGCCGGCTCGGCCACCGCCAGGCGCTTCGGCCCGGTGGTCGCCGCGCAGGGCGGCGTGGCCATCGACAAGTCGAGCGCCTACCGCATGGACCCGTCGGTGCCGCTGGTGGTCCCCGAGGTCAACGGTGACGACGTCACCGGCGAGCCCGGCATCGTCGCCAATCCCAACTGCGTGGCGATTCCCCTCACCGTGGCGCTCAACCCGCTGCACCGCGAGTTCGGCCTGCGCCACGTCACCGTGGCCACCTACCAGTCGGCCAGCGGCGGCGGCCGCAACCTGGTCGCCGAGCTGCGCGCCCAGGAGCTGGCCGACGCCCAGGACGCGCCGCCGGAGCACACGGTGTACCCGCACGTGCTGCACCGCAACGTCGTCCCCGGCGGCTGGTCGATGCACGGGCTGGACAACGACGAGGAGGTCAAGGTGGTGCAGGAGACGCGCCGCGTGCTCGGCCTGCCCGACCTGCGCGTCAGCGTCAGCACGGTGCGCGTCCCCGTGGCCGTCGGCCACAGCGGCGCGGTGTGGGCCGAGTTCGAGACGCCTGCCGACCTCGACCGCGCCCGCGAGCTGCTCCGCACCGCCCCCGGCGTCCGCTACGTCGACGACCCCGAGGCGCAGGCGTATCCCACCCCGCGCGACGCCGCCGGCACCGACGACGTGTGGGTTGGCCGCCTCCGCCCGGACCCCGGCAACCCCGGGGGCCTGGCGCTCTTCTGGTCCGCCGACAACCTGCGCAAGGGCGCGGCGACCAACGCCGTGCAGGTCGGCGAGCTGGTGCTGGCCCGGCGCCGCGCCGGCGCTCCCGTGGCCTGAGGCGCCCTACACGGCCCGCCTGAGATGACCGAGCAGCAGCAGAACCCCCTGGCCGCCGTCGACCTGCCCTTCGCGCGCCTCGCCGGCGTCGAGGTGATCGCCGCCGCCAAGGACGAGGTGCGCGGCCGCATGGAGTGGCGCGAGGACCGCTGCACCACCGGCGGCATCCTCCACGGCGGCGCGCTGATGACGTTGGCCGACACCGTCGGCGCCGTCTGCGCCTTCCTCAACCTGCCGCCCGGGGCGCTCACCGCCACCATCGAGTCGAAGACCAACTTCCTGCGCGCGGTGCGCAGCGGCCACGCCGAGGCGGTGGCCACCCCGGTCCACGTCGGCCGCACCATGATCGTGGTGCAGACCGACGTGCGCGACGCCGAGGGCAGGCGGGTCGCCCTGGTGACCCAGACCCAGGCGGTGCTCCAGGGCTGAGCGCCCGCCGAGGTGGGAGCCGGCGCTGCCGCGTGGCAGGGCCGCTCCCACCCCTGAGTCGGTTTCGAACCGCTAGACGGCCGCCTTGAAGATGAAGACGTCCTCGTCGGGCCCGGCGCTGCTGCTGTTGCGCGTGTCGGACCAGACCATGTAGACGACGTCACCCGAGGGCGCGGCCGCGTCGCTGGAGTAGTCGCCCAGGAAGCCGCGCTGGGCAAGGTTGGCCTGCGGGCTTGGGTAGGCCTGCCCGTCGCTCGCCGGCGTGTAGCTGCCGAAGCCGCTGCCGGCGTTGACCAGGTAGCCGTAGCCGAAGGTGCCGTCGCCGACCACCGCCGTGTGCTGTGCCGTGTTGGCGTGGTACAGCGACACCACCACCCGGCTCGACGGGGCGGAGATCGCCACCGACGGCTCGAAGTAGGCGCCCGCGGTGGTCAGGGTGGTGCCGCCGCCGGAGGCGTCGCTCCAGGTGGCACCGCCGTCGTGGCTCTCGGAGACGACGACGTCGTAGTTGCCGTTGACCGCCGCGTCGCGGGTGTCGGTCCACACCGCGGCGAGGTGCGACGCGTCGCCGGGATCGAGGGCCAGCGCCGGGAAGTCCTGGGAGCGGATGTTGAGCGAGTCGACGCACTGCTCGGGGCCGCGCCCGAAGTCGCACAGCGCCAGCTTGCTCTCGTCGTCGACACCGACCTTGACCGGCGCCGATGCGGTCAGCGTGTTGCCGCTGACATGGACCAGAACTCCGAGCTGCTGGTCGATCACGCTCGGGGTGTTGAAGTTGTTGAAGACGACGTAGACGTCGCCGTTGGGCAGCACCACCGGGAAGGAGCCCTGGTCGAAGTTGCAGGCGTTGGCGGCCTCGTGCTGGTCGAAGGTGTTGCCGCCGACGCACATCGGCCCGCTGCCGCTGATCTCCAGCGGGGTGGTCCAGCCGCTGCCGGTCCACTTGGAGATGAAGATCGGCGAGTCGCAGAAGCCCGCCTGGTTGAGCTTGCCGCGGCAGGTGTTGGCCGACTGGAAGTCGGTGAAGGTGACGTACACCGAGGTGTTGCCGGGACGGTGGTCGCCGGCGATGAACTCCTTGTCGTAGAAGTGCGCGCCCGAGGCGTCCTCGGCGACCACGAACGGCGAGGGACCCGCGCCGACGTTGGCGTACGCCGAGCCCTTCAGCCCCGGCGTCGAGGGGACGACGGCGAGACCAGAGGCGTTGCTGTTGACGTCGAAGAGCACGCAGCTGTACCAGGCGCGGCCGGTGCCGTCGAAGGTCAGCGCGGGGTCGCTGGCGGCGTCGTAGGTGTGCCCGATGCGAGACAGGTGCTGGAAGAACGGCGGCTGGCCGTCACCCCAGGTGGTGCCGCCGTCGAGGGAGTAGTCGAAGCCGCAGTGGTTGAAGCCGACCCGGCTGTCGTTCTGCCCGGCGATGACGTTGCTGGCGTCGAACGGGTTGACCGTCACCTGCTCCTCCGCCTGGCGGCGCAGCGTGCAGTCCTGGTTGAGCCGCGGGTTGGTGGCGCTGCCGCGGTTGGCACAGCCCAGCGCGGTGGCGGTGGCGTCGGGCGGGGTGTCGGAGCTGCCGGTGGCGTCCGCCCCCTGGGCGCGCTCGTCCTGGAAGGCGACCTGTGCGCCCCCCGAGACGTGGGGCACCGCCTTGCCGTTGGCCAGCCGGGCGTAGCCGTTGGCCGGGTCCAGCGCCGGGTTGGGCGCCGCGGACGCGGTGGGCCCGAACGTGCTCCCACCGGCGACGATGCCCATCCCTGCCGCCAGCACCATGAGCATGGTGCGTCGTGCCTTCATGTCACCTGCCTCCATTCCGACTCGAAGCTGCCGAGCGCGCGGATGGTAGCTCCGGCCGAGCGGAGGGGCAACCTTCAGCCTCTGGGCACCCTCGCCCGTCGCCTCGGAATCGGCGTCTTCCCCCTACAATCCGCGGAATGGCGAGGCCCCTCGGACGTCTCCTGACCGCGATGGTCACCCCCTTCGGCGCCGACGGCGGCGTCGACCTCACCACCGCGGTCGACCTGGCCCGGCGCCTGGTCGCCGCCGGCAGCGACGGGGTGGTGGTCAACGGCACCACCGGCGAGGCGCCGACCCTGAGCGCCCGGGAGCGGGTGGCCCTGCTCGACGCCGTCCGCGAGGCGCTGCCCGAGCACGCCGTGCTCATGGGCACGGGCACCTACAGCACGGCGCAGACGGTGGAGCTCACCCGCGAGGCGATGGAGCACGGCGCCGACGCCGCCCTGGTGGTCACGCCGTACTACAACAAGCCGCCCCAGGAGGGCCTGATCGCCCACTTCGAGGCGGTCGCCGACGTCGGCCTGCCGGTGATCCTCTACAACATCCCCAGTCGCTGCGTGATCAACATGCCGGCGGCAACCCAGCTGCGCCTGGCCGAGCATCCCAACATCGTCGGCACCAAGGAATCCGCCGGTGACCTCGACCAGTGCACCGAGATCGTCGAGGGCGCTCCCGACGACTTCCTGGTGTGGAGCGGCGACGACAGCATGACCCTGCCGATGCTGAGCACCGGCGCCTACGGCATCGTCAGCGTCGCCGCGCACGTCGCCGCCCCGGCGATCCGGCGCATGGTCGACAGCTTCGTCGCCGGCGACGTCACCCAGGCCGCGCGCCTGCACCGCCGCCTGCTGCCGCTGTTCAAGGCGCTGTTCAC